>NZ_JBWKYW010000041.1:0-60297 GCF_059423965.1 Variovorax sp. GW458-11-26-14-LB1 | reverse complement strand
GGGGAAAACGGGCGGGAAAAATATTTTTCCGGGTTTTTTACCTTCGCTGCCTCTTTCGCAGGCACCGCGTTGCAGGCCCCGCCAGGCAAGGGTTTCACGCGCTGCACACACGGTTTTCCACAACATTGTCCCCACCGGATTGGGAAAACCCGTCATGGCGATGTGGTAGGGCGAGCGGTGGCCCGGTGGCGGGCAAAAAAATACCCGCCGGAGCGGGTATCTCGAGGGGCCCCCGAAGGGGCGCGCTCTAAGGCAAACAGAGAGCTCTTCTTTTGCGGCCCTGTTGCGTGACAGCAAGTGCATCCTCGGCGAGGACGCGCGCCCAGCATGTCAGCTGAAAAATGTCGTAACCGTAGGACAAGTTAAAAAGTGTGAAGAATTTGGCACTTTTTCGAGCTTCGGGGGATACCCTCGGTCCGAACGATCGTGCAGAACTGTCGGTGTTGTCCGACAAGCCGGGGGCGGCCCGGGCCCTAAATTTTGCGGACTCGCTTCAAGTGCGGGTTCTCTGTGCGTGACAGCAATCCAGAGATTCAGCCCAGCATCGTGCTGGGTTTTTTTGCGCGTTTTCCGGCGTTTTCTGGGGTTTTGGCCCGTCAGCGCAGGAAGACATGCTCCATGAACTGCCGGATCGGGTACTGGATCACCGTCTGCACCCGCGCCGGCAGCTCCAGCGGGCGCATCAGCATCTTCAGCGTGGCGGCGGGGCTCAGGTGGGTGCGGATGGTGCGGTTCATGTGTGCGCTCAGCTGCTGCACGTAGGCCGCGTCGCCGGCGCGGTGCGGGGCGCGGGCCTGCAGCACGTGGCGGACGGCGCAGTCGGCGTCCTCGCTTTTCAGCTCCAGCGTGCGCCGGCCGATGGTGCCCATCACGCGGAAACGGTTCAGCCGCTCCTGCGCGCGGTAGCGGCGGAAGAACCGGTAGAAGTGCTTGTAGTGGTTGACCTCGTCTGTCGCGATGCGGGTGGCCAGGTCACGCAACACCGGCTCGGTGGTGCTGCGGGCCATGGCCCGGTAGTAGGTGGCGGTGCCGGTCTCGACCACGCAGCGGGCGGTCATTTCCAGGGCGCGGGTCGGGGCCAGCAGCTCGACCTTGCAGTAGGTGGCGTACTCGTCGAGGAAGCCGCGGTAGGCGGTCTCCCAGGGAAATTCGGGCCAGACGTGGTCCACGTAGGCGCGCAGGGCCCGGCCGTGCTGCAGCTCTTCCTGCTCCCAGTGGTTCGACAGCCACTCGGTGACCTCGTCGTCGCCCCGGAAGAAATCGACCAGGTTCTGCGTGTACAGGTCGGAGCCGCTCTCGATGAAGGAGGCCGACGCCACCAGGTAGAAGAGGTTCTCGTCCGTGCGCACCTGCTCGCGTGCGATGCGGGAGAAATCGAGGTCTTCGATCTTCCAGTGTTCCGACGCCTGACCCGCCATGCGTGCTCCTTGATTCAAGGTTGCCGATGAAAACAGGGAAGAAACAGGCTGCAGCCGGGGAGGGCGCGCACCGCTTCAGCCGTCCATATTAGCCCCGGCTCCCGGATCGCGCGTGCGCAAGGCCCGTGGCGGGCCCGGGCACCATGCGCAAACCTATAATCGATTGTTCAAGCAAATCAAGCAGTTAGGCCGGTTCAACGCAGTGGTTTCGACGCAGGGTCGCCATCGCCAGGCCGCCCCCGACAGCAGACGAAATCCAAAGATGAGCCAGCCCACATTCACGGTCGCGGACATCCGCAAGACCTTTCTCGATTTCTTCGCCTCCAAGGGCCACACGGTGGTGCCTTCGAGCTCGCTGGTGCCGGGCAACGACCCGACGCTCATGTTCACGAACTCGGGCATGGTCCAGTTCAAGGACGTGTTCCTCGGCGAAGACAAGCGCCCCTACGTGCGCGCCGCCTCGGTGCAGGCCTGCCTGCGTGCCGGCGGCAAGCACAACGACCTCGAGAACGTGGGCTACACCGCGCGCCACCACACCTTCTTCGAGATGCTGGGCAACTGGAGCTTCGGCGACTACTTCAAGCGCGACTCGCTGAAGTGGGCCTTCGAGCTGCTGACCCAGGTCTACAAGCTGCCGGCCGAAAAGCTCTGGGCCACCGTCTACATCGAGGACGACGAGGCCTACGACATCTGGACCAAGGAAATCGGCCTGCCGCCCGAGCGCGTCGTGCGCATCGGCGACAACAAGGGCGGTCGCTACATGTCCGACAACTTCTGGATGATGGCCGACACGGGCCCGTGCGGCCCGTGCTCCGAAATCTTCTACGACCACGGCCCCGAGATCCCCGGCGGCCCGCCCGGCTCGCCCGATGAAGACGGCGACCGCTACATCGAGATCTGGAACAACGTGTTCATGCAGTTCGACATGCAGCCCGACGGCTCGGTCAAGAAGCTGCCCGCACCCTGCGTCGACACCGGCATGGGCCTGGAGCGCCTGGCGGCGATCCTGCAGCACGTGCACAGCAACTACGAAATCGACATCTTCGACGCGCTCATCAAGGCCGCCGGCCGCGAGACCGGCACGCAAGATCTGTCGAACAACTCGCTGCGCGTGATCGCCGACCACATCCGCGCCACCTCCTTCCTGGTGGCCGACGGCGTGATTCCGTCGAACGAAGGCCGCGGCTACGTGCAGCGGCGCATCGTGCGCCGCGCCATCCGCCACGGCTACAAGCTGGGCCAGAAGAAGCCCTTCTTCCACAAGCTGGTGCCCGACCTCGTGAAGCTCATGGGCGACGCGTACCCGAAGCTGGTGGCCGACGAGAAACGCATCATCGACACGCTGAAAGCCGAAGAAGAACGCTTCTTCGAAACGCTGGCCAACGGCATGGAAATCCTCGACGCGGCGCTGGCCGGCGATGCCAAGGTGCTGCCGGGCGACGTCGCCTTCAAGCTGCACGACACCTACGGCTTCCCGCTCGACCTGTCGGCCGACGTGTGCCGCGAGCGCGGCCTGAGCGTCGACGAAGCGGGCTTTCACGCCGCCATGGAAAAGCAGAAGGCTGCGGGCCGTGCCGCCGGCAAGTTCAAGATGGACCGCAACGTCGAGTACGCCGGCGCGGGCAACACCTTCACCGGCTACGACCACCTGGAAGCAAACGCCAAGGTCGTCGCGCTGTACCTCGACGGCGTGGCCGTCAATGAGCTGAAGGAAGGCCAGAGCGGCATCGTGGTCCTCGACACCACGCCCTTCTATTCGGAAAGCGGCGGCCAGGTCGGCGACCAGGGCGTGCTCGTGGCCGAAGGCGTGCAGTTCGGTGTCGACGACACGCAGAAGATCAAGGCCGACGTGTTCGGCCACCACGGCACGCAGACGCAAGGCACGCTGAAGGTCGGCGACGCGGTCAAGGCCGCGGTCGACACCGCGCGCCGCGCCGCCACCATGCGCAACCACTCGGTCACCCACCTGATGCACAAGGCCCTGCGCGAAGTGCTCGGCGACCACGTGCAGCAGAAGGGCTCGCTGGTCGACGCCGACAAGACGCGCTTCGACTTCGCGCACAACGCCCCCGTCACGCGCGAGCAGATTCTCGAGATCGAGAAGCGCGTCAACGCCGAGATCCTGGACAACGCGCCCACGCAGGCGCGCGTGATGGACCTCGAATCGGCCCAGAAGACCGGCGCCATGATGCTGTTCGGCGAGAAGTACGGCGAGACCGTGCGCGTGCTCGACATCGGCACCAGCCGCGAACTGTGCGGCGGCACCCACGTGGGCCGCACGGGCGACATCGGCCTGTTCAAGATCGTCAGCGAAGGCGGCGTGGCCGCCGGCGTGCGCCGCATCGAAGCCGTCACGGGCGCCAATGCGCTGTCGTACCTGCAGGACCTCGAATCGACCGTGCACAGCGTGGCCGCCACGCTCAAGTCGCCGGCCGCCGAGCTGCAGGGCCGTCTCTCGCAGGTGCTCGAGCAGGTCAAGACGCTCGAACGCGAAGTGGGCGCGCTCAAGGGCAAGCTCGCATCGTCCAAGGGCGACGAACTCATCGCGCAGGCGGTGGACGTCAACGGCATCAAGGTGCTCGCAGCCAAGCTCGACGGCGCCGACGCCAAGACGCTGCGCGACACCATGGACAAGCTCAAGGACAAGCTGAAGACCGCCGCCATCGTGCTGGCCGCCGTGGACGGCGACAAGGTGCAGATCGCGGCCGGCGTCACGGCCGACAGCATCGCCAAGGTCAAGGCCGGCGAACTGGTCAACTTCGTGGCCCAGCAGGTCGGCGGCAAGGGCGGCGGCAAGCCCGACATGGCCATGGCCGGCGGCACCGACGCCGCGGGCCTGCCGGCCGCGCTGCAATCGGTGCAGGCCTGGGTCGCCCAACGGACCTGAGGTCCTTTCCGCTCACTACCCACACAGCACTTCATGTCCGACGCGATCCCCGGTGAAGTGCTCGTGATGGGGGCGGGCACCATCGGCTGTTTCATCGGCGGCAGCCTGGCGGCGGCGGGCGTGCCCGTCACCTTCGTCGGCCGCCCGCGCGTGCTCGACAAGCTCGCGCGCCACGGCCTCACGCTCACCGACCTCGACGGCGCCCGGCACAAGCTGGCGGCGCCCACGTTGCGCCTGTGCGAGCAGGTGCCGGTGGGCGCGCGGCCCGCGCTGGTGCTGCTGTGCGTGAAGAGCGGCGCCACGGCCGAGGCGGCGCGCGAACTGGCCTTTGCGCTGCCCGCCGGCACCACGGTGGTTTCGCTGCAGAACGGCATCTCGAACTGCGCCGCCGCGGGGCAGGCCGGCCCGTCGCTCAACATCCGCGCCGGCATGGTGCCGTACAACGTGGCCGAGATCGACGACGGCGCCTTCCACCGCGGCACGCCCGGCCGGCTGGCCGCGGAAGACGATCCCGCGCTGCGCGACTGGCTGCCCGTGTTCGAGCGCGCTGGCGTGCCGCTCGACCTGCATGCCGACCTGCTGCCGGTGCAGTGGGGCAAGCTGCTGCTCAACCTCAACAACCCGGTCAATGCGCTGTCGGGCCTGCCGTTGCGCGACGAACTCATGCAGCGCGGCTACCGCCGCTGCTTCGCGGCGCTCATCGACGAAACGCTGGGCGTGCTGCGCACGGGCGGCATCGTGCCCGCGCAGGTGGCGGCCGTGCCGGCGCGGCGCTTGCCCGGACTGCTGCGGCTGCCCGACTGGCTGTTTCGCATCGTCGCGGCGCGCATGCTGCGCATCGACGCCAAGGCGCGCTCCAGCATGGCGGACGACCTGGCGCTGGGCCGCCGCACCGAGATCGATGCGCTTTGCGGCGAGGTGGTGCGGCTCGCGCAGGAGCACGGCCTGAGCGCGCCGCGCAACGCGCGCATGGTCGCGCTGCTCGAGGCCTGGCCGCAACAGCCGAAGCGCTGGACGGCGCGCGAACTGCAGGACTCACTGGGTCTCTGAGCGCCAAGCCTGTACCCTCAGGCCATGGCGGCTTTCAAGAGGGAGGGGTTGTCATGCAGGTCCTGATTCTCGGCAGCGGTGTCATCGGCACCTCGGTGGCGTACTACCTGGCGCGCGCCGGGCACGCGGTGACGGTGCTGGAGCGCCAGCCGGCGCCCGCGCTCGAAACCAGCTTCGGCAATGCGGGCGAAGTCTCGCCCGGCTACTCGGCGCCCTGGGCCGGGCCCGGCGTGCCGGTCAAGGCGATCAAGTGGATGCTCATGCAGCACAGCCCGCTGGTCATCAAGCCGATGCTCGATCCGGCGATGTGGCGCTGGGGCCTGTCGATGCTGCGCAACTGCACGCAGGCGCGCTACGAACTCAACAAGGGCCGCATGGTGCGGCTGGCCGAATACAGCCGCGACTGCCTGAAGGCGCTGCGCGCGGACACCGGCATCCGCTACGACGAGCGCATGCAGGGCACGCTGCAGCTCTTTCGCACGCAGGCGCAACTCGACGGCACCGCGAAGGACGTGGAAGTGCTGAAGGCATCGGGCGTGCCCTACCAGGTGCTCGACCGCGACGGCTGTGTGTTGCATGAGCCCGCGCTCGGCGCCGTGAAGGACAAGTTCGTCGGCGGCCTGCGCCTGCCGGGCGACGAGACCGGCGATTGCTTCAAGTTCACGCAGGCGCTGGCCAAGCTCGCTGAGGCCGAGGGCGTGCAATTCAGATTCGGCGTGACCATCCAGGCCCTCGAACATGAAGCGGGGAAGGGCGTGACCGCGGTGCGCACCGACCAGGGCGTGTTCACCGCCGACCGCTACGTGGTCGCGCTCGGCAGCTACTCGCCCGCGCTGGTGCGGCCCTTGGGCATCGACCTGCCGGTCTACCCGGTCAAGGGCTTCTCGATCACGGTGCCCATCACCGACGCGAGCGGCGCACCCGAATCCACCGTGATGGACGAGACCTTCAAGGTCGCGGTCACGCGCCTGGGCGATCGCATCCGCGTGGGCGGCACGGCGCAGCTCTCGGGCTTCGACCTGGCGCTCGATGCGCGGCGGCGCGACACGCTCGAGCACGTCGTGACCGACCTGTTCCCGCGCGGCGGCCCGGTGCGCGATGCGTCCTTCTGGACCGGCCTGCGCCCCATGACGCCCGACGGCACGCCGGTGATCGGCGCCACCCGCGTGCCCAACCTGCTGCTGAGCACCGGCCACGGCACGCTCGGCTGGACCATGGCGGCCGGCACCGGCCGCGCGATGGCGGACCTGGTCGCGGGCAGGGCGCCCGAGATCGACATGGAAGGCCTGACCGTGGCGCGCTACGGCGGGTAGCCCAACCCCGCTTCCACCCTCGAAGGGCGGCCCGAAACGGCCGCCCTTTTTCGTGGGCCGCACACCCCGGTGTCACCTCAACTAGGGTTTTTACCTAGCCATGAAGTTGTCTTCGTCGGTATTCTCGCGGTGTTCCATTAATAAATCGTTGTTTCTTTAGTGAAACAAACCATCGATTCCACGGACCCCCGATGACACACACTCGCCGCCTCGCCATCGCCGCTGCCGTCTCCCTGGCCGCCGCTTGCGCTTCCGGACTCGCCTGGGCAGACACCTACCCCAGCAAGCCGATCACGCTGGTCGTTGCCTATCCGGCGGGTGGCGACACCGACGCCCTGGCGCGCCTGTACGCCGAAAAGCTCTCGGCCCGCGTCGGCCAGCCCGTGGTGGTCGACAACCGCCCCGGCGCCAGCGGCATCATCGGCAGCGCTTTCGTGTCGAAGGCCGCGCCCGACGGCTACACGCTGCTGCTCGCGCCCAGCACCTTTTCGATCGCGCAGCTGGTGCTCAAGACCGGCAGCACCTCGGGCTACGACGTGCTCAACGGCTTCACGCCGATCGTGCAGACCGGCAGCCTGCCGCTGTTCCTCGTGGCCAGCGGCGCCAAGGGCTACACCGGCCTGAAGGACGCGGTGGCCGCGGCCAAGGGCGGCAAGTCGCTGAGCTACGCCAGCCCGGGCAGCGGCTCGCCGATGCACATCCTGGGCGAGATGTTCGCCCGCGCCTCGGGCACCAGCCTGGCGCACGTGCCGTACAAGGGCGTGGCGCCCGCCGTCAACGACGTGCTCGGCGGCCATGTGCCGGTGACCTTCATCACGCTGGGTCCGGTGGCGCCGTACATGCCCAACGGCAAGATGGTCCCGCTGGCCGTGGCCTCGCGCGAGCGCTCGCCGCTCGCGCCCAAGGTGCCGACCTTCGCCGAGCTGGGCTACAAGGACGTCGAGCTCACCGCCTGGAACGGCCTGTGGGGCCCGCGCAACCTGCCGCCCGAAATCGTGAAGACGCTCAACGGCCATTTCAACGAGATCCTGAAGATGCCCGACATCGTCGCGCGCATGGCCGTGCTGGGCACCACGCCCGTGGGCGGCGACGCCGACGTGCTGGCCAAGACCAACGCCGCCGACTTCGCGCGCTTCGGCAAGGTCATCAAGGAACTCGGCATCCAGGCCGACTGAACTTCACGGAGACGCCCGCCATGACCGACCTCAAAGCCATCGCCGATTCCTCCAGCCTGCAGGCCCTGCTGGCCGAGATGCCCGCCAACCTGCTGGCCGGCCGCCGCGTGCTCGTGACCGGCGGCGCGCGCGGCCTGGGCTTGGCGTTCGCGCAGTGCGTGGCCGCGGCGGGGGCGAGCGTGGTGCTGGCCGACATCCTCGGCGAGCTGGCCGAGACCGAGGCCAAGGCCCTGCGCGATGCCGGCCGCACGGCGCACGCGTTGGCGATCGACCTGTCGGACCCGGCCTCCATCGAGGCGGGCGCGGCCGAGGCGGTGCGCCTGCTGGGCGGCCTGGACGGCCTCGTCAACAACGCCGCCATCACCAACTCGGGCGGGCGCGACGCGCACCAGCTCGAGATCGACATGTGGGACCGCGTGATGAACGTCAACGTGCGCGGCAGCTGGCTCATGGGCCGCGCCTGCCGCCCCGCGCTGGCGGCCAGCGGCCGTGGCGCCATCGTCAACCTCGCGTCGGACACGGCGCTGTGGGGCGCGCCGAACCTGCTGGCCTATGCCTCGAGCAAGGGCGCCGTCATCTCCATGACGCGCTCGCTGGCGCGCGAATGGGGCGGCGACAACATCACTGTGAACGCCGTGGCGCCCGGCCTCACGCTGGTCGAGGCCACCGAGTACGTGCCGATGGCGCGCCACCAGAAATACCTCGAAGGCCGCGCCATCCCGCGCGAGCAGCAGGCGGCCGACGTCTGCGGCGCGACCGTGTTCCTGCTGTCCGGCCTGGCGCGCTTCGTCACCGGCCAGCTGCTCGCCGTCAACGGCGGCTTCGCGATGCACTGAACCCGTCACCACCGACCGAATTTCCCGACCAAGGAGTACACCCATGAGCGATTTGTCCGAACAGCAGAAGATCAACAACACCCTGGCGCAGCCCGAAGGCAGCAGCCTGGCCGAGTGGATGAACACCCGCATCGCCCGCTACGAAACCCGCAAGTACGACTGGGACGCGCTGAAGTTCCAGGCCGACTTCGACCCCAAGTTCCGCCGCGCGCAGATGCGCTACGTGGGCACCGGCGGCACCGGTGTCGCGGCCGACACCAACACCGTGCCCTCGGAGCACTTCACCTTCTCGACCATGGTGATCCCGGCCGGCCACGAAGGCCCGCCGCACATTCACACCGACGTGGAAGAGGTGTTCTTCCTCATCCGCGGCAAGCTCAAGGTCGTGATCGAGAAGGACGGCGAGCGCTTCGAAACCATCATGACCGACCGCGACCTGATCTCGGTGCCGCCCGGCGTGTACCGCGAAGAGATCAACATCGGCGACGAAGACGCGCTGATGTGCGTGATGCTCGGCGCCAAGAAGCCCGTCACGCCGACGTACCCCGCCGACCACCCGCTGGCCAAGATCAAGCGCTGAGCGAGCGAGCAAGCAAGCGAGCGAACAGGCCATGAGCACCGTCGACATCTCCGCCCAGACCCTGCCGGCTTCCGAGCTGGCACGGCTCGATGCACGCTTTCCGGCCCGCGACGTCGCGGTGGGCGGCGGCGCGGTGGTGTCGGTGCGCGAATGCGGGCAGGGCCCCGTGATCGTGTGCCTGCACGGCATCGGCTCGGGCGCGGCCTCGTGGCTCGACACCGCGGCGCTGCTGGCGCCGCAGGCCTGCCTCATCGCGTGGGACGCACCGGGCTACGGCCGCTCGACGCCGCTGGCTTCGGCTGCGCCGACCGCCGCCGACTACGCCGCACGCCTTGAAGACATGCTCGATGCGTTGTCGATCCGCTCCTGCGTGCTCGTCGGCCATTCGCTGGGCGCCATCGTCGCCGCGTCGGCCGCCCGCAGCGATGCGAGCGCCAGTGCCCGCATCCGCCGCCTCGTGCTCGTGAGCCCCGCCATCGGCTACGGCGCCGCCGGGCGCATCGACGCCCGCGCCAAGGTGCGCGCCGAACGCCTGGCCACGCTCGACGACCTCGGCATTGCCGGCATGGCCGCCAAGCGCGCGGGCCGGCTCGTGTCCGACGGTGCCAGCGAACACGCCCGCCAGTGGGTGCGCTGGAACATGGCGCGCCTGAACGACCACGGCTACCGCCAGGCCGTCGAGCTGCTGTGCAACGCCGACCTGTTGGCCGACCTGCCGCCGCCGATGCCCGTGCGCGTGGCCTGCGGTGCGCTCGACGTCGTCACGCCGCCCGCCGCCTGCGAAGAAGTCGCGCGCCGCTGCGGCGTGCCCCTCGAATTGGTGGACGATGCGGGTCACGCCGGCTATGTGGAACAACCGCAGGCCGTCGCCGCCTTGCTGCGCGAATCGCTCGCCGGCTGACCCGACACGAACAAGACAACCGAGAGGAATCCAGACATGGCCACCGACAACGAAGTGATGGAAGAGGGCGCGGACCGCTACAACGTGCCCGCGCTGGAGCGCGGCCTGCGCGTGCTGTGCGAGTTCAGCCGCGAGAGCCGCACGCTCTCCGCGCCCGAGCTGGCGCGCCGCTTCGACCTGCCGCGCTCGACCGTCTTCCGCCTGCTGACCACGCTGGAGAACATGGGCTTCCTCGAGCGCGCCGAGGGCGGGCGCGACTACCGCCTGGGCCTGGCCGTGCTGCGCCTGGGCTTCGAATACCTGGCCTCGCTGGAGCTCACGCAGCTGGGCACGCCGCTGCTCAACCGCCTTTGCGACGAGCTGCGCACGCCCTGCAACCTGGTGGTGCGCGACGGCCGCTCGATCGTCTACGTCGCCAAGGTGGCACCGGCCACGCCGTTCGCCAGCTCGGTCACGGTGGGCACGCGCCTGCCGGCCCACGCCACGGTGCTGGGCCGCATCCTGCTGGAAGACCTCACGCTGCCGCAGCTGCGCGCGCTGTACCCCGAAGACAAGCTTGAGACCTTCTCGCCGAGCACGCCCAAGACCGTGAACGAACTCTTCGACATGGTGCAGGCCGACCGCCAGCGCGGCTATGTGCTGGGCGAGGGCTTCTTCGAATCGAACATCTCGACCATCGCCGCGCCGGTGCGCGACCACAGCGGCCACATCGTGGCGGCACTGGGCGCCACCATCACCTCGGGCCACATCGACGAGAACCGCATGGACGAGATGGTGCAGCGCGTGCGCGGCACCGCCGACGAGATCTCGGGCCTGCTCAATTACTCGCCCGCGCGCACCAGCAAGGTGGTGCCGCTGCGCAGCGCCTGACGACTGATTTCCGTTTGACCATGACGACCTTCGCCCCTTCCTCTTCCTTCTTCGCCGCCGACGCACTGGCCGGCCGCGTGGCCGTGGTCACGGGCGGGTCGTCGGGCATCGGCCTGGCCACCGTCGAGCTGCTGCTCGGCTGCGGCGCCGCCGTGGCGCTGTGCGGTCGCAACGCCGAACGGCTCGATGCCGCCGTGGCCGGCCTGCGTGCCCAGTACCCCGACGCCAAGCTGTTCGCGCAGACCTGCGACGTGCTGGACGCCGCCTCGGTGCGCGCCTTCGCCGCCGCCAGCGAGGCCGCGCTCGGCCCGGCCTCGATGCTGGTCAACAACGCAGGGCAGGGGCGTGTCTCCACCTTCGCCGACACCGACGACGCGGCCTGGATGCAAGAGCTGAACCTGAAGTTCTTCTCGGTCATCCACCCGACGCGCGCCTTCCTGCCGCAGCTCACGGCGCAGCGCGCGGTGCTGGGCGATGCCGCCATCGTCTGCGCCAACTCGCTGCTGGCACGCCAGCCCGAGCCGCACATGGTCGCCACCTCGGCCGCGCGCGCGGGCCTGTTGAACCTCGTGCGCTCCATGGCCACCGAGTTCGCGCCGCAGGGCGTGCGCGTCAACGGCATCCTGATCGGCCTGGTCGAGTCGGGCCAGTGGCGCCGCCGCTTCGAGGCGCGCGAAGACAAGTCGCAGGACTGGGCCGCCTGGAGCCGCCAGCTCGCCACCACCAAACACATCCCGCTGGGTCGCCTGGGGCTTCCGACCGAAGCCGCGCGCGCGATCCTTTTCCTTGCTTCACCGCTCGCGTCGTACACGACCGGCAGCCACATCGACATCTCCGGAGGCCATTCCCGCCATGCATAACCCCAACAACACCGTCACGGTCGGCGCCGTCGTCGCCGCGTTCCTCGAGCAGTGCGGCGTCAAGGCAGCCTTCGGCGTGATCTCGATCCACAACATGCCGATCCTCGATGCCTTCGCGCAGCGCGGCACGGTGCGCTTCATCTCGGCGCGCGGCGAAGCCGGCGCGGGCAACATGGCGGACGCCTATGCGCGCTCCACCGCCAGCCTGGGCGTGTGCATCACCAGCACCGGCCCGGCCGCGGGCAACATCGCCGGCAGCATGGTCGAGGCACTGACCGCCGGCGCGCCGCTGTTGCACATCACGGGCCAGATCGAGACGCCGTACCTGGACAAGGGCATGTCGTACATCCACGAGGCGCCCGACCAGCTCACCATGCTCAAGGCCGTGTCGAAGGCCGCGCTGCGCGTGCGCAGCGTCGAGACCGTGCTCGGCACGCTCAAGCGCGCGGTGCAGCTCGCCATGACGGCGCCGACCGGCCCCGTGAGCGTGGAGATTCCGATCGACATCCAGTCGGCGCTCACGACCATGCCGGCCGACCTGTCGCCGCTGCCCATCGAGCGCCCCGTGCCTTCGGCCGCCGGCCTCGATGCACTGGCCGCGCGCCTGGCCACGGCCAAGCGTCCGCTGCTGTGGGTGGGTGGCGGTGCCCGCCATGCGCGCAGCGCGATCCAGCGCCTGCAGAAGCTGGGCTTCGGCGTGGTCACGACCACGCAGGGCCGCGGCACGGTGCCCGAGGACGATGCCGGCTCGCTCGGCGCCTACAACATCCAGAAGCCGGTTGAGGCCTTCTATCAGACCTGCGACGCGATGCTCGTGGTCGGGTCGCGCCTGCGCGGCAACGAGACGCTCAAGTACGAACTGAAGCTGCCGCGCCCGCTGTACCGCATCGACGCCGATGCCGCCGCCGAAGGCCGCTGCTACGCGTCCGAGGCCTTTGTCTGCGGCGATTCCGCGCTGGCCCTCGACGGCCTGGCCGACCGCCTCGAAGCCGCGAAGTACCAGGCCGACCCGCAGCTGCTGGTCGACCTGCGTGCCGCGCATGACCAGGCGGTTGCCACGCTGCGCGACGGCCTCGGCCCGTACGCCGAGCTCGTGCGCCAGCTGCAGTCGGTGGCCGGCCGCAAGTTCAACTGGGTGCGCGACGTCACGGTGTCCAACAGCACCTGGGGCAACCGCGAGCTGCGCGTGTTCGAGCCCAGCGCCGGCGTGCACGCCACGGGCGGTGGCATCGGCCAGGGCATGCCCATGGCCATCGGCGCGGCCATCGGCGCGGCGGTGACGGGCTCGGGCCGCAAGACCTTCTGCCTGGCCGGCGACGGCGGCTTCATCCTGAACCTGGGCGAGCTGGCCTGCATGGTGCAGGAGAAGGCGCCCATGGTCATCGTGCTCATGAACGACAAGAGCTACGGCGTCATCAAGAACATCCAGGACGCGCAGTACGGCGGCCGCCAGTGCTACGCCGAGCTGCACACGCCCGACTACGACCTGCTGTGCAAGTCGATCGCGCTGCCGCACGCTCGCGTGAAAGACCTGGCCGACCTGCCGGCGCAGCTGGACCAGGCGCTCGCCGCCAACGGCCCGTTCCTGCTGGAGATCGACATGCTGTCGATCGGCGGTTTCAAGACCAGCTTCGCCGGCCCGCCGACCAACACGGTCACGCAGATTCCCGCGCTCGGCGCGGCCAAGTGAGCGAACGCGGAGCCCCACGCATGACCACTGCCATCACGCGCATCGCCCTCGTCGGCTGCGGAGCCATCGGCACCTCGGTGCTCGAACTGCTGCGCGGCGATCCCGCCCTGAAGGTGGTGGCCATCGTCGTGCCGGCCGAAGGCATTGCCGCCGCGCAGAAGGCCGCCCCCGACGCGCAGGTGGGCAGCGCCGTGCCCGCCGACGGCATCGACCTGGTGGTCGAGACCGCCGGCCATGCCGCCATCGAGGAACACGTGCTGCCCGCGCTGGCGCGCGGCACGCCCTGCGTGGTGGCCTCGGTGGGTGCGCTGTCGGCCACGGGCTTCGCCGAGAAGCTCGAAGCCGCCGCCGTTGCCGGCCGCACGCAGGTGCAGCTGATTCCCGGCGCCATCGGCGGCATCGACGCGCTGGCCGCGGCCCGCATCGGCGGCCTGGACAGCGTGCGCTACACCGGCCGCAAGCCGCCGCAGGCCTGGAAGGGCACGCCGGCCGAGCAGGGCCGCAACCTGGACACGCTGGCCCACGAAACCGTGATCTTCGAAGGCAGCGCGCGCGAAGCGGCCTTGCTCTACCCGAAGAACGCCAACGTGGCGGCCACCGTCTCGCTCGCGGGCCTGGGCCTGGACCAGACGCTGGTGCGCCTCATTGCCGACCCGGCCACCACCGAGAACGTGCACACCGTCGAAGCCGAAGGCGCCTTCGGCAGCTTCGCACTGACCATGCGCAACAAGCCGCTCGCGGCCAATCCCAAGACCTCGGCCCTGACCGTGTACAGCGCCGTGCGCGCGCTGCGCAACCGCGTCGCGCCTCTTGCCATCTGAGCCACCCCATGATCTCCACCGAACTCCTTCCGATCTACATCGCCGGCGAATGGCGCCTGGGCGGCGGCGACGTCTACGAAAGCCTGTACCCGGCCACCGGCGAGCCCATCGCACGCCTGAAGGCCGCGAGCCTGGCCGACGTCGAAGAAGCCATCACGCGCGCCGACCACGCCTTTCGCACCAGCGGCTGGGCCCAGCGCCTGCCGCACGAGCGCGCCGCCGTGCTGCACCGCGTGGCGCAGCTGATCCGCGAAGAGGGCGAGTCGCTGGCGCAGAAGCAGCGCCTGGACAACGGCAAGCCGATCAGCGAAACGCGCAACCTCGTGGCCAGCGCCGCGGGCACCTTCCAGTTCTTCGCTGCCGCATTGGAGACGCTCGAAGAAACCATCACCCCCTCGCGCGGCGCGTTCATCACGATGAGCGTGCACGAGCCCATGGGCGTGGTCGCGGCCATCACGCCGTGGAACTCGCCCATCGCGAGCGAAGCCCAGAAGTTGGCGCCCGCGCTGGCCGCCGGCAACGCGGTGGTCGTGAAGCCCGCCGAAGTCACGCCGCTCATGGCGCTGGAGCTGGCGCGCATCTGCGAGCAGGCCGGTGTGCCCAAGGGCATCGTGAGCGTGCTGCCGGGCAAGGGCTCGGTGATCGGCGACGCGATCACCAAGCACCCGCTGGTCAAGCGCGTGTCGTTCACCGGCGGCACCACCACCGGCAAGCACATCGCCCACATCGCGGCCGACAAGATGATGCCGGTGTCGCTCGAGCTCGGCGGCAAGTCGCCCACCATGGTGCTCGACGACGCCGACCTCGACCATGCGGTGAACGGCGTGCTCTACGGCATCTTCAGTTCGTCGGGCGAGTCGTGCATCGCGGGCTCGCGCTTGTTTGTCGCGCGCGGCATCTACGACGAGTTCCTCACGCGGCTGGCCGAAAGCGCCAATGCGCTGCGCGTGGGCGATCCGGCCTCGGAGCGCACGCAGATGGGGCCGCTCATCACGGCCAAGCACCGCGAAGGCATCGAGCGCTACGTGGACCTGGGCGTGTCCGAGGGCGGGCGCATCCGCACGGGCGGCGTGCGCCCGCACGGCGCCGACTACGACAAGGGCTACTTCTACCAGCCGACCATCCTCGAAGGCCTGACCAACAACGCCCGCATCAGCCAGGAAGAAATCTTCGGCCCGGTGCTGGTCGCGATGCCCTTCGACAACGAGGAAGAACTGATCGCGCAGGCCAACGACAGCGTCTACGCGCTGGCCGCGGGCGTGTGGAGCCGCGACTTCAAGCGCGCCTGGAAGCTGGGCCGCGCGGTGCAGGCCGGCACGGTCTGGGTCAACACCTACAAGCAGTTCTCGGTCTCGACGCCGTTCGGCGGCTGGCGCGACAGCGGCCTGGGCCGCGAGAAGGGCCGCGAAGGCATCTTCCAGTACATGGAGCAAAAGAGCATGTACTGGGGCACGAACGACCAACCGCTCCCGTGGGCGAACTGAACAGGAGCACACGATGAGCGTACTTGGCATCGACCAGATCACCTACGGCGCGGACGACCTGCCCGCCTGCCGCCAGTTCTTCCAGGACTGGGGCCTTTCACTCGTGTCCGAAGCCGCCGACGAACTCGTCTTCGAGTGCCTCAACGGCTGCAAGGTGGTCGTTGCGGCGTGGGACAAGCCCGGCCTGCCGCCCGCGATGGAAGAGGGCCCGACGCTGCGCGAAGTGGTGTGGGGCGTGGAAAGCGACGCCGACCTGGACCGCTACGCCGCCGCCATCGCGCAAGACCCGGCCTTCACCGACACCACGGTCGACGGCGCGCGCCGCATCGGCTGCACCGACCCCAACGGCCTGGCCGTGCGTCTGCAGGTCAGCCGCAAGCGCGCGGTCGAGGTCGACTGCGGCGCCATGAACACCTGGAACGCCAAGCCGCGCGTGAACCAGCCCGCGCCGATCTACGAACGTGCCACGCCGATCGAGGTCGGCCACGTCGTGTTCTTCGTGAGCGACGTGAAGGGCACGAGTGCGTTCTATGCGCAGCGCTTTGGCTTCGTGTCGTCCGACGGTTATCCGAACCGCGGCGCCTTCATGCGCTGCGCGCCCGAGGGCGGCCACCACGACCTGTTCCTGCTGCAGATTCCGTCGGGCAAGCGCGGGCTCAACCACGTGGCCTTCACCGTGCGCGACATCCACGAGGTGTTCGGCGGCGGCCTGCATTTCTCGCGCTGCGGCTGGGACACCCAGCTGGGCCCGGGCCGCCACCCGGTGTCGTCCGCGTACTTCTGGTACTTCAAGAACCCGGCCGGCGGCCTCATCGAGTACTACGCCGACGAAGACCAGCTCACCGCCGACTGGCAGCCACGCGAGTTCGAGCCCGGCCCGACCGTGTTCGCCGAATGGGCGGTCGATGGCGGCCTCGATGGCCACACCCGCCGCCAGAAGAACGCCGAAGGCCCGAAAGGTGCTTTCCTGACGGAAAAGAAGTGAACCCGGTGACCCTCATGCAACGACGTTTTTCTTTCTCCCTGCTGGCTGCCGCGGCGCTGGCCATCGCCTTGCCCGCGCACGCGCAGAGCGATGCGCACAAGCAGCTGTCGAGCGACCGCTTCACCATCGTCTCGCCGTTCCCGCCCGGCGGCCCGGTCGACACGCTGGCCCGCATCCTGTCCGACGGCCTGGCCAAGCGCTACGGCCAGGCGGCCGTGGTCGAGAACATGGTGGGCGCGGCGGGCAACATCGGCATCGACAAGGTCAAGCGCGCCAAGGGCGACGGCCACACGCTGCTCGTGGTGCCCGCTGGCAACCTCACGATCAACCCGACGTTGATGCCGAACTTCCCGTTCAACATCGAGAAGGACTTCGTGCCCGTCACCATGCTCGCCAAGGCGCCCAACGTGCTGGTGGCGTCGCCGGCCTCGGGCATCAAGAGCGCGAAGGAGCTGGTGGCCATGGCCAAGGCCAAGCCCAACACGCTGTCGTATGCCTCGCCCGGCGTGGGCAGCGGCCTGCACCTGGCGGGCGAGCTGTTCAAGCAGCAGGCCGGCATCGACCTGCTGCACGTGCCCTACAAGGGCACGGCACCCGCGCTCAACGACGTGCTCGGCGGCTCGGTGCCGCTGATGTTCAGCAACCTGCCCGCGACCATGCCCTTCATCAAGAACGGCAAGCTCGTCGCGCTGGGCGTGACCGAAGCCAAGCGCAGCGCCGCCGCGCCCGACATCCCCACGCTGGCGGAGCAGGGCATCCAGGGCGTGGCCGTGACCTCGTGGTATGGCCTGCTGGCCCCCAAGGGCACGCCGCCCGCCGTGGTCGAACAGCTCGCCAAGGACGCAGCCGAGATGCTGGCCCAGCCCGACGTGCGCGAACGCCTGAAGGCACAGGGCATGACCGACGCGGCCATGAAGCCCGCCGAGTTCGCTGCGCACATCCGCGATGAGACGGCCGTCTGGGCCCGGATCATCAAGGCCCGCAACATCGTGGCCGAGTGAGCCACCCCCAAGAACAAAGAGAGACAGAGACCATGCAGACAAGCGAATCCACCATCGGCATCGTCGGTGCCGGCATCGGCGGCCTGGTCGCCGCCATCGCACTGCGCCGCGCGGGGCACGACGTGGTCGTGTTCGAACAGGCCAAGCAGTTCGCCCGCGTCGGCGCCGACATCAACCTCACACCGAACGCCGTGCGCGCCCTCGACGGCCTGGGCGTGGGCGATGCCGCCCGCGTGACGGCGGCCCGCCCGTCGCACCGCATCAGCCGCACCTACGACAGCGGCGAAGAAACCTCGCGCCTCGAAATGGCCGACTCGGCCGAGCAGCGCTACGGCGCGCCGCAGCTCACCATCCACCGCGCCGACCTGCTGGCTGCGCTGGCCGACATGTTCCCGGCCGAGCGCGTGGCGCTGGGCAAGCGCGCCGAGACCATCGCGGCCGACGACAACGGCGTGACCCTGTCGTTCAGCGACGGCACCAGCGCCCGCGTGGGTGCGCTCATTGGTGCCGACGGCATCCACTCGGGGGTGCGCACCGCGATGTTCGGCGCGGAGAGCTCGCGCTTCACCGGCATCGTCGCCTACCGCGCCGTGGTGCCCGCCGAGCGCGTGGCCGGCGTGCCCAACCTGGGCGCCTTCACCAAGTGGTGGGGCCCGAACCCGCAAAGCCAGATCGTCACCTTCCCGCTGAACCGCGGCAAGGACATCTTCATCTTCGCCACCACGCCGCAGGACACCTGGCACCTCGAATCGTGGACCGCGCCGGGCAGCGTCGACGAGCTGCGCGAGCAGTACGTGGCCTACCACCCCGAGGCGCGCGCGCTGCTCGACGCCTGCGACACGGTGCTGAAGACCGCGCTGTACGAGCGCGACCCCATGCCCGCCTGGGCGCAGGGCCGCATGGCGCTGCTGGGCGATGCCGCGCACCCGATGCTGCCCTTCATGGCGCAGGGCGCCGGCATGGCCATCGAGGACGCCGTGGTGCTGTCGCGCCACCTCGACGGCGTGGCCATGGCCGGCATTCCCGCCGCGCTGCAGGCCTACCAGACCGCCCGTATCGAGCGCGCCAGCCAGGTGCAGCTCGGCTCGCGCGGCAACAACTGGCTGCGCGAAGGCGGCAACGCCGACTGGGTGTACGCCTACGACGCCTGGGCCGTGCCGCTGGGCGTGCCGGCGCAGGGCGCTGTCGCCGCTGCCACCGCCTGAAATTTTTCCCCTCGCTTACGGAGGCTCACGATGCAACAAGACCGCTTTCTCCAACCGCACCAGGCGCGCCAGCGCCCCGCGACCACCTACGAAGACCTGCTGGGCGACGTGATCGAACGCGCCTACGCCGACGGCATCCATGACCTGCCGGGCCTGGTGCAGCGCCTGAACGACAGCGGCCTGGCCACGCCGGGCGGCCTCGCATGGACCGAGGCGCTGTACCGCAAGGAAATGGCCACGCTGGCCGCCTGAGGAGAACCACCATGACCATCGCCATCCATCCCGTTCCCGCCGATCCGGTCGACCACCTGCTCGAGATCGGCCTGAAGGACCTCTGGTACCCGATCTGCCCCTCGCACTTCATCAAGGAGAACCCGATCTCCCTGCGCCGCCTCGGCCGCAAGCTCGCGCTGTGGCGCGACGGCGAAGGCGTGCTGCACGCACTCGAAGACCGCTGCCCGCACCGCGGCGCACCGCTGTCGCAGGGCGTGGTGCTGGGCGACCGGCTTTCGTGCCCGTACCACGGCGTGGAAGTGCGCCATGACGGCGTGGTCACGCGCGTGCCCGGCAGCCCCGGCTGCAAGCTCGAAGGCTCGCGTGCCACGCGCCACTTTCACGTGCAGGAGCGCGCGGGCGCCGTGTTCCTCTACAACTCGAAGGAGCCGGTCGACGTGCCGCCGCCGCTGGTGCTGCCCGAGCAGCTGACCGACGAGGCCGAGTACTCGAACTTCCTGTGCTACACGGAGTGGAAGGGCGACTACCGCTACGTGCTGGACAACGTGATGGACCCGATGCACGGCACCTACCTCCACAAGCAGTCGCACTCGATGGCCGAGGGCGACTCCAGCGCCAAGTTCGGTGTGCGCCCGACCGACATTGGCTTCGTGTTCGAGAAGGAAGGCCAGCGCAACGTCAACTTCGACTGGACCGAGTGGGCCGACACCGGCATCCACTGGATGCGCCTGGAGATTCCGTACCCGAAGACCGGCGGCCCCGGCGGCAACTTCATCATCATCGGCGCCTTCTCGCCGATGGCCAACGGCATGACCGCCACCTTCTTCTGGCGCGCACGCAAGCTGTCGCCGGGCTGGGAGCGCGACACCTGGCGCTTCCTCTACAAGAACCGCCTCGAGGCGCGCCACTGGCACGTGCTGGAGCAGGACCGCGTGATGCTCGAAGAGATGGAAGCCGACGCCAACCAGCACGAGAACCTGTACCAGCACGACCTGGGCATCGTCCGCCTGCGCCGCCACATGCGCAACCTCGCGCAGGCGCAACTGGCGCAAGCCGAGGCCGCCACGGCCTGAACTGAAAGCAAGCGAGCATCGCCATGTCTTCTCCCACGCTGAACGCCCTCGTGCACACCATGCGCTACGAGGCCGACGGCATCGTCAGCGTCGAGTTCCGGCCGGCCACGCCGGCGGTGGACTTTCCCGCCTTCGAGGCCGGCTCCCACATCGACCTGCACCTGCCCAACGGGCTGGTGCGCAGCTACTCGCTGTGCAACCCTTCGAGCGACCGCCAGCGCTACGTGGTGGGCGTGCTCAACGACCGCAAGAGCCGCGGCGGCTCGCGCTACGTGCACCAGCAGCTGCGCGTGGGCATGACGCTGCCCATCTCGGCGCCACGCAACAACTTCAAGCTGGAAGAGGGCGCCGAACGCTCGGTGCTGGTGGCCGGCGGCATCGGCGTGACGCCCATCTGGTGCATGCTGCAGCGGCTCATCGCCATCGGCAAGCCGGTGGAGTTCGTGTATTGCGCGCGCACCCGCAAGGAAGCCGCCTTCTGCGACGCCATCGAGGCGCTGGCCACCGAGAAGTCGGTGCAGCTCACCTGGCACTTCGACGACGAGAAGGGCGCGCCGCCCGACCTCGCATCGCTGCTGGCCGGCAAGGGCGCCACCAGCCACTACTACTGCTGCGGCCCCACGCCAATGCTCGACGCCTTCGAAAAGAGCTGCGAGCAACTGGGTTATGCCAACGCCCACATCGAACGCTTCGCCGCCGTGCATGTGGAGGCGCCCAGCGCCACGCAGACCTGCGTGGTGCAGTGCGCCAAGAGCGGCAAGAGCATCGAGGTGCCTCCGGGCAAGTCGATTCTCGACAGCCTGATCGACGCTGGCCTCAACCCCGACCACAGCTGCAAGGAAGGCGTCTGCGGCGCCTGCGAAACGGCGGTGCTCGAGGGCGAAGTCGATCACCACGACGGCATCCTCACCAAGATCGAACGTGCGTCCAACAAGACCATGATGATCTGCGTCTCTCGCTGCAAGGGCGAGCGGCTGGTGCTGGATATCTGAGCAACAAGGCCACAACCGACAAGACGGCCGAGAAGAAAACCAACCGAGACATTCAATGAAAAAGTACTTGATCGCGATGGCTGCGGCCACCGCGGCTGGCGCAGCGCTGGCCCAATCTTCCGTGACGCTCTTCGGCGTCGTCGATGCCTCCGTGGTCTACACGCGCGGCAGCGGCAACGGATCGGCCCACAAGACGCAGCTGGGCAACAGCGGCAACATGTTCAGCCGCCTCGGTTTTCGCGGCACGGAAGACCTCGGCGGCGGTTACTCGGCCAACTTCTGGCTCGAGATGGGCCTGCAGAACGACAGCGGCACCGGCTTTCCGTCGAACTCCAACAACCAGGCCAGCGGCAACGGCACGCCCGGCGTGCTGAGCTTCAACCGCCGCTCGACCGTGAGCCTGGCCGGCCCCTTCGGTGAAGTGCGCCTGGGCCGCGACTACGTGCCCGCCTTCTGGAACACCGCGATCTTCGACCCCTTCGGCACCGGCGGCGGCATCGGCGCCAACCAGATCTACTTCTCGGGCCTGGGCGGCCTGGTGGCACCCACCGGCACGCGCGCCTCGAACAGCATCGGCTACTTCCTGCCGGCCAACCTGGGCGGTTTCTACGGCCAGGTGATGTACGCGATGGGCGAGAACGATTCGAACTCGGTGCTGCCCGGCACCCAGGTGTCGAACAAGCGCGACGGCCAGCACACGGGCGCGCGCTTCGGCTACCAGAGCGGCGGCCTCAACGTGGCCATTGCCACCGGCCGCACGCGCTACGCCGCCGGCGACCTGCGCGTGACCAACCTGGGCGCGTCCTACACCTTCGATGCGGCGCTCATGAACCTCAAGCTCACGAGCGAGCTGTACAAGGAATCGAAGGGCAGCACCGATGCCAAGGGCGTGCTGGTCGGCTTCCAGCTGCCCATCGGGCCGGGCGAGATCAAGGCCTCGTACGCGCGCTACAAGCTGGAGCCTGCCAACGCGGTGCGCGAGCCCACGACGTCGAAGCTGGCCATCGGCTACGTGCACAACCTGTCCAAGCGCACGGCGGTGTACGGCACCATCGCGCGCATCAGCAACAAGAACGGTGCGACGCAGGCCCTGGCCGGCGCCATCACCATGCCCAACCGCGCCTCCAGCGGCGTCGAGTTCGGCATGCGGCACATGTTCTAGGCGCGCAAGACAGCGCGCACCACCCCCGCAAGAGAGAGCCCCGGTCATGCAGAGCAAGAACTTCCGTTGGTACGGCGTCATCACGCTGTTCGTGATCGTGGCGATCTCCTACGTGGACCGCATCAACATCGCGGTGCTGATCACCGATGCGGCGTTTCTGAAGCACGTGGGCATCGACGCCTCCGACCGCGTGAGCCAGGGCCTGCTGGCCACGGCCTTCATGCTGGGCTACGGCATCTCGGCCTTCGTGCTCACGCCGTTCTGCTCGGCGCTGTTCGGCGTGCGGCGCAGCCTGATCTATGGTCTCGTGCTGTGGGGCGTGGTGACCTGGGCCTCGCCGATGTTCAACAGCTACGGCCTGCTGCTGGCGTCGCGCGTGCTGCTGGGCGTGTCGGAAGGGCCGCTGTTCTCGCTGGCTTCGTCGTACATCAAGGCGCACTTCAAGAGCGACGAGAACGGCAAGCCCAATGCGCTGGTGAACATGGGCACGGGCCTGGGCCTGGCGGTGGGCTATCCGCTGGTGGGCTACCTGCTCACGCAGTTCGAATGGGACAGCTCGTTCCACGTGCTGGGCGTGCTCAACATCGTGCTGGGCATTCCGCTGGTGCTGGCCTTCGTGCGCATGCCTGCGGGGCACGGCGACGGCATCAAGCCCTCGTCGCTGGGCGATGCGATGTCGCGCGTGGCGGGCATCGTGAAAGGTGCGCTGCACACGCGGCACCTGTTCCTCATCACGCTGCTGACCTCGGCGGCGCTGGCCTACCTCTGGGGCAGCAGCAACTGGCTGCCGACCTACCTGCGCGAGGCGCGCGGCTTCTCGCTGCGCGAGATGGGCTGGATCGCCTCGCTGCCGCAGTACGCCACCGTGCTCGCGGTGTTCACGGGCGGCGTGCTCATCGACAAGCTCGGGCGCGACCGCGTGCCCTTCATCTTCATGGGCGCGAGCGCGGGCGTGGCGCTGTCGGTGCTGCTGGCCATCAATGCGCGCGACCCGTACATGGCCGCGACCTGCCTCGTGGCGGCGAACTTCTTCTGGGGCCTGCAAAGCCCCGCCATTCCAAGCACGGTGCAGCACTGTTCGCGGCCCGAGCACACGGCCAGTGCCTTCGGCGTGACCAACGGCGTGGGTAGCCTCGTGGCGGGCTTCATGCCGGCGCTGATGGGCGGCGTGATCACCGCGGTGTCGCATGGCTCGGGCGCAGCGAACACGGCGGTCACCGCGGCCTCGTCGGCGGCGGGTTTCTTCGCGGGCTTTGCACTGCTCATCGGCACGCAGCTCGTCGTGTTCGCATGCGGCTTCTTGCTGTGGTGGCGCGAGCGCGCGCAACGCACTGCTGCAGTCTCTGGTTCACAGCTTTCGTAGCCTTCGCCGTGGCTTGAACCTTCGTACTGTGGCCGCTTCGTCACAGTGAAGGCCTCGTGTTTTTGTCATCTGCGTGAGCAGGTGTTTCGGTCGCAGAACCATCTTCGTAGTGCATGGCATGCGTCGCGTGCCATGACGCCATTCGGCCTATCGCGCGCGAACAATTGGAGAGAGAAAAGTTCCGCGGATCGTTGAGCTCATTGCATCGATCAGCTACAACTGCGTGCACTTCAACGGACGAGGGAATGCGCGTGAAATCAACCACAAGAGCCGCAGCCAGTCTTGCCGTCGCCATCGCTTTCGCCATGGCCCCGGCCGTTCACCTGACGGGTGAACGCATCGCGTCGATGCACGGGCACTGAGCCCGGCCCGCGACACCCCACCGCGTTCACACGCTCCCCCCCACACCCCGCGTCTTGACGGGAATGGCGCCGCTCGCCCCGCGCATCCTGGGACCACCGCTGCACACGCGGTGCGGTCCGGCCTGAGCCTGCGTTCCTGACGAACGGTTTGTTCGCCGGGAGGGCGCTGTGCTGCCCGCATTTCCTGTTGATCTGTCGTTCCACTCATTCCGCGCGCGTCACGTGCATCGCCGGCTATCCGCCGGTGCCTGCGGTGCGGCGCATGTTCCTTACCAAGAGTACCCAGAGGCGATCATGAAATCACTGAATACACCTGTCGTTCATTGCCTGGCCCTCACGGCCGTGACCCTTGCCGCGCTGACGGCCTGCGGCGGCGGCGGAGACAGCGGCGGTGGCGCATCCTTCGGCGGCTCCGGCCTGAATGCGCCGTCGCTGGCCAACGCGCCCGCGGCCGACAGCGGCGACACCACCAAGAAGACCCCCGACGACGGCGTGCCCGCCGCACCCGAATCGGCAGTGGCCGCGGTCGATCGTTCGGCCCGGCCGATGGAGTTGCCCGACACGGTCTGGCCCGTGAACTACAAGCTGTGGTTCCGCCCCGATGCGGCGCTCAAGACTTTCGTGGGTCGCGCCGACGTGGAGATCGACGTGCTCAAGCCGGTCGACGCCATCGTCGTCGCCGCGCACGACCTCAACTTTGCGCGCGGGCGCACCACGCTGCGCAAGGTGTCCAAGCCGGGCGAGGTGATCCCGCTGATTCCCACGCCGCAGACGCGCGGCGACTTCGTGCAGCTGCGCCTGAACGACGGCCAGATCGCCAAGGGCAAGTACCTGCTGCACATGGAGTGGGACGGCAAGATTCAGTTTTCCGACGCCGAGTACTGCACGCCGGAAGTGATGGCGAAGAACCCGCTGTGCTCGGCCGCGTCGGGCATCTTCAAGGTGGGCCTGTCCACGCCCGAGGGCGTGAGCAGCGACGCCATCGTGACGCAGGGCGAAACCAACTTTGCGCGCCAGTGGTTCCCGGGCTGGGACGAGCCGGCCTTCCGCCACACCTTCGAGATCTCGGCCGAGGTGCCGGGCGACTGGAAGACCGTGTCCAACGGCGCGCAGACCGAGGCCGTGAAGCTGCCCGACGGCTATCAGCGCGTGGCCTTCGAGAAGACGCCTTCGATGCCGATGTACCTGGCCTTCTTCGGCGGCGGCAAGTTCGACATCCTGGCCGACACCTTCAAGAACCCGCTGGACGGCAGCGACATGGCGCTGCGCTGGTTCACGCCGCCGGGCCGCTCCGACTGGGCCAAGTTCGCGATGGAGTGGACCAAGGTGTCGATGGACTACTACTACAAGTACACCGGCATCTCGCTGCCCTTCAAGAAGTTCGACACCGTGGCCGCCAACGACAGCTACGACAACAAGCCCAACACCGGCTTCGGCGGCATGGAGAACTGGGGCGCGATCTTCGAGTTTGCCGACGCGGTGCTCACCAAGCCCGGCGACAAGCCCACGCTGTACTCGGTGACCGTGGTCACGCACGAGGTGGCGCACCAGTGGTTCGGCGACCTCGTCACGCTCGACTGGTGGGACAACGTGTGGCTCAACGAGTCGTTTGCGCGCTGGTTCGAACGACGCACCACGATCAAGTTCCACCCCGAGTACTACAGCTTCTCCGACTACGTGCTCGACAAGCACAACGTGATCGTGGCCGACCTGAAGCCCTCGGCCGTGCCGGTGCAGCGCAACCTGAACGACGCGGGCTCCTTCGGCTTCATCAGCCCGGCGATCTTTGTCTACAACAAGGGCAGCCACGTGCTAGAGATGGTGCAGAACTACATCGGCGAAGAGGCGATGCAGAAAGGCCTGCAGATCTACCTGAAGGACTACGCGTTCGGCAACGTCACGCCCACGCGGTTGTGGACCTCGCTGGAGAAGGCGGCCGGCGGCAAGAAGGTGAGCGAGATCGGCGACAGCTTCATCCGCCAGACCGGCATTCCGCTGCTCACGGTCGATGCGCAGTGCGCCGGCGACCGCACCTACGTCAACATCACGCAGGAGTCGTTCCCCAACCAGAACCAGTTCCCGGCCTCGACGTGGACCATTCCCGTCACGCTGGCGTACGGCGACGCGATGGAAAAGCGCGAGACCTTCGTGATGTCGAACAACGCCACGCAGGTCGAGCTGCCGGGCTGCACCGCGGTGCTGGCCGGGCCGACGGGGCAGGACTACTACGTGAGCAACTACAGCGCGCCCTCGTGGAGCAACCTGCTGGCCAAGGTGCAGAACTTCGCGGGCAACAAGCCGCTGCTGCTGAACATCGAGCGCGATGCCTTCCGCCTGCTGGGCGTGGGGCGCATCACGCAGGCGCAGTACGACCAGATCAAGGGCGTGCTCAACCTGCCGGCGCCGCTGCTCGCCAAGACGCAGCTGAGCCAGCAGAAGATGGCGGCGGTGGACGCGGGCGGCAAGGAGGAGTACCCGCACGCGCTGCGCTTCCAGGGCAGCCTGACGCTGCGCGAGAACCAGAAGCGTTGAGTTGAACTGAACTCACTTTCGTGAACCCTCGCATGTGCCGCTCGGCGGCGCATGCGTCACCTCATTCGAACCTCATGAAAACTCTTCTGAATTCTTTGCTGGCAGTGGCCTGCGTGTCACTACTCTCGGCCTGCGGCGTGCGCGGCGGGCCCGAAACCGAACTGGTCGGCGTCTATGCCGTCGAGCGCAACGGCGTGCTCAAGGAGGTCGTCAAGATCGAGCGCGACGGCGACCGCTACATCATGCGCGACAAGGTGCGCACGCCCGAATGGAGCGAACCCAAGATGCAGATGCAACCGGTGTCGCGCGAGCGCTGGAGCCGCATCACCACCGACACGGAGAACACGTCCTTCGTCGGCATTTCGAGCGACCAGCTCGGCATCTTCAAGGTGCCGCCCGGGTGGCAGAAGAACGGCTTCAAAACCCAGACGGGCTACTTCCTCTTCTATTCGCAGGGACCGGTGGAAGCGCACAAGCTCTGATCGGCCACCACCACCATCACGACAGCACTCAGCGGGCACAGGACACTGGGTGCTTCCCGCAGCGAAATCAAGGAGGAGGCCGAAGGCCGGGGGACATTCGCGGAGGGAAGTACCCGGTGGCCTGTGCACGCGCCCTGAACAAGAGCGCTCAGTTACGGCGCAACGATCGCGCCTTCGATGCGATGGCGTTTCAACGCATCGGCCACAAAGCCAGAAGCCTTCATCTCCTCGACAAAGGCAGCAAGCAGCGCCTGCGCCTCAGCCCCCCGGCTGGCCGGTGTCCCCATCGCCTGCTGGATCACCATGAAGCGCCCCGGCAGCACACGCACCCCCGGCGCACGGGCCGCTTCGCCTTCGAGCAGCTGGCGAATGCCCGCCGCCACCTCGACCTGCCCCGCGCGCAATGCAGCGAGCGCAGGCCCCGCGCCCTGAAGGCGCACGATCTCGGCCGCCTTGATCTCGCGCGTGAGGAACAGGTCGTAGGCGCTCCCAGAGCCGACCGAGATGCGGTGGCCTTCAGCATCGACCTGCGCGTTGTCGGTCAGCGCAGAGGATTCGGGCACGAGGTAGCTGCCCTCGATCAGCACATAAGGCGCCGTGAAGCGCAGCCCTTCGCTGCGCGCCGGATCGACCGCGAAGAAGCCGATGTCGGCCTTCTCGTTCTTCACCGCGTCCACCGAGGCTGCGGCCTTCTCGAACACCACCAGCTCGATGCCCACGCCAAGCCGCCGCGCGAACTCGCGGGCCAGGTCGATCGACACGCCGACCGGCTCGCCCGTGGTGGCGTCCTTGTTGGCCAGGATCGGATTGCCGAGGTTGATCGAGGCGCGCAGCGTGCCGCTGGGCGCGAAGGCGGTCACGAGGGCGGAAGAGGGCGAAGTGGTCATGGCGTCCGTTCGTCGGGAAGGCGGGGATGAAGGCCGCCAGTTTACGGGCCGTGGGGCCGCCGGTTCAGCGCGCCATTCACCGCGCGGAGAGCGGCTCCAGCCCCGTCTTCGCGATCGTCGGCGCCGCGGCCGGCGCGTTGAGGTAGCGGATCAGCTGGCGCGCCGCCTCGGGCTGCTTCGAGGCCGTGGCCACGCCGGCCGAGAACACCGTCACGCGCTGCACCTCGGCGGGCAGCGGGCCGATGTAGTCGATGCCTTCGATGGGCAGCAGCTCGCTCACCTGCTGCAGGCCGAGGGCCGCGTCGCCGCGCGCCACCACCGTGCCCACGCGCTCGCTGAGGATGCGCTTGCTCTTGGGCTTCACCTGGTCCTCGATGCCCAGCGTCTTGAGCAGCTCGGTCTCGTAGTACGTGCCGCTCGCGCTTGCCGAGTAGGCGATCGACGGCGCTGCGAGCAGCGTGCGCTTGAGCGCATCGACCGTGCCGATGTCGGGCTTGGGCGCACCCTTGCGCACCGCGAAGCCGATCGACGAGCGCACCAGGTCGACCTGGCTGCCCGCCACCACCTTGCCCTGCGCCACCAGCGCATCGAGCGCGGGGCGCGCCAGGATCACGACGTCGGCCGGCTCGTTGCGCCCCAGGCGGCTGGGAATCGAGTCGCTGGCGTTGCCCATCGACGCGCCGTAGGCCGTCTTCACGCTGCGGCCGGTGCTGCGCTCGAAGCCGGGGCGCAGCTCGTTGTAGGCGGCGGTGAAGCCGCCGGAGGTCATGACGTGGATGTCGCCCGTCGCGGCGGGTGGGGTGCTGACGCAACCGGCGAGCGCGAAGGAGGCGGCCAGCGCCAGGGCGGCGCGGCGGGTCAGGGCGGAACGAGGGAAGGCGAAGGCTGTCACGGCGTGTGTCTCCTGAAGATCGTGCCGTGCCATCGTAGGGGCCGAGGCTGTCAATCGGCCTTCAGGAAATTCCGGGTAACTACTAGCGCGAGGGTTTGGGCGGGTCCGCGTCCTTGGCGGGCGCAGCCGCCGCCGGCAGGCGCCCCCGTTTCGCCAGCCCTTCGCGCAGCAGGAACTCGACCTGCGCGTTCGCGCTGCGCAGCTCCTGGGCCGCCAGCCGCTCGATCTCGGCCCACAGGGCCGGATCGATGCGCAGCGGGTAGGACTTCTTACCGGGACTGGCCATCAGGGAACAACGACGTGGGGGCGGTGGACAGGTGCCGTGGATGCATCAGGTGTAGAGCGTGCCCGTGTTGACCACGGGCTGGGTTTCGCGGTCCGAGCACAGTACCACCAGCAGGTTCGACACCATCGAGGCCTTGCGCTCGTCGTCGAGCACGACGAGATTGCGCTCCGACAGGCCCTTGAGGGCGGCCTCGACCATGCCGACCGCGCCCGCCACGATCTGGTGCCGCGCGCTCACGATGGCCACCGCCTGCTGGCGCCGCAGCATCACCTGGGCGATCTCGGGCGCGTAGGCCAGGTGAGTGAGCTTGGCATCGAGCACCTCGACGCCGGCGCTGGCAAAGCGCTGGTTCAGCTCGGCCTTGAGGGCGTCGGCCACCACGTCCAGGCCGGCGCGCAACGTGACCTCGTCGCTTTGCAGGTCGTCGCCGCTGTCGTAGGCGTAGAGCGTGGCCAGGTGGCGGATGGCGGCTTCGGACTGGATGGCGACGAACTTGTTGTAGTCGTCGATCTCGAACACGGCCTGCGCCGTGTCGTGCACGCGCCAGACCACGGCCGCGCCGATTTCCACCGGGTTGCCGCGCTTGTCGTTCACCTTCAGCGGCGGCGTGTTGAGGTTGCGCGCGCGCAGCGAGATCTTCTGGCCCGACTGGAACGGGTTGGTCCAGCGCAGGCCCTCGCTGCGGTCGGTGCCCTGGTACTTGCCGAAGAGCGTGAGGATGATGCCCTCGTTGGGCTTGAGCATGTACAGGCCCGGCAGCAGCGAGACGCCGACGACGATCAGCAAGATGCTCAGGGGCAGCGGCATCATCCGCCGCACGAGAACCCAGGCGCCGACCGCAAGGATCAGCAGCGCCACGGCGACGATGCCGTATCCGTTGACGGACCGGTACGGCCGCTCCCTGCGGACCGGGCGAGGGATGGACGGGGTCTGCTCGTGCATGAAGGCCTCCTGTTGAAAGTGATATCACTCTAATATCTTTTTGGAGGTCGTCAAGGCTTTCTTTCGGCTCGCCTTCGCCGGTTCGGCTGCCTCGCGCAGGCACTGCGCAAACTGCGCGACGAGGGGCGGGCTGGCGCGTGGCTTGCGCTGCAGGAGGCCGATCTCGCGATGGAACGTGGCCTCGCCGAGGGACAGCATGCGCACGCCCGGCGGCAGCGGCAAGTGGGCCTCGACCCACGGCACGAGCGCAACGCCCAGGCCCTTGGAGGCCAGGTGGATGAGCCCGGAGATTTCGTCGACCTCGATGGCGTCGTTGACCACGAGGCCTTCGCGCTGGAGGAATCGTTCGACCATGCGCCCGCCGAACGATGCGCGGTCGTAGCGCAGGAACGGCTGTTCCTGCAGCAGCGTGCGCCAGTTCCTGCCCGGCACGCTCGCGGGGGCAATGAGCACATAGGGCTCGCGCACCAGGGTCTGCCAGGTCAGCTCGGGAAGAATGCCGAAAGGCGGCCGGATGATCACGGCCGCATCGATGCTGCCGGCGTCCAGGTCGTCCATCAGCCGCATCGACACGCCGGGCGAGATGTGTACGCGCAGCAGGGGGAAGCCGGCGCGCAATTTTTCGAGCGCCCGCGCCACCAGTGTCGGCTGCGCGGACGCAATGGCGCCGATGCGCAGCAGCCCGGCATTCGCAGCGTCGTCGGGCAGCTCGCCGAGCTTGGCGTAGAGGCCGCAGATTTCTTCCGCCCGGCCCAGCGTGGTCTCGCCCGCCGCATTCAAGGTGGCAGAGCGGCCTGTGCGATCGAAGAGCTGGAACCCCAGGGATTCCTCGAGCCGCTTGATCTGGCTGCTGACGGCCGATTGCGTGAGGCCGATGCGCTCTCCCGCCGCGGCGAATGTGCCGTGGCGACACACGGCGATGAAGGTTCGAAGCTCGGTGATCATTCGGGATTCATCGAAATGGGTGGTGCTCAGCGATGAAATATATCGTTTTCGGTTATGTGGCTCGCTGCTTAGAGTTTGCTCACCCTGAACTCCTTGATCGATGAACCCCATGAGCACCCCCACTGCACGCATCCCGTTCCACCTGGCCTTTCCCGTGCGCGACATCGCCGAGGCGCGCGCCTTCTACGGCGAGTTGCTCGAATGTCCCGAAGGCCGCAGTTCGACCGAGTGGGTCGACTTCAACTTCCACGGCCACCAGATCGTGGCGCACCTGGCGCCCGACGAATGCGGCCACAAGACGCACAGCGCCGTGGACGGCCATGACGTGCCCGTGCGCCACTTCGGCGCCGTGCTGCCGATGGACCTGTGGCAGGCAATGGCCGACAAGCTCATCGCACGCCAGACGAAATTCGTGATCGAGCCCTACATCCGGTTCAAGGGCGAGCCCGGCGAACAGGCGACGATGTTCTTTCTCGACCCGTCGGGCAACGCCATCGAGCTGAAGTCCTTTGCGGACCTGGATTCGCTGTTCGCCGTCTGAAAGCGCCGACGTGAAAACAACCCACTGCCTTCTGGCGGCCGCAACGGCCGCGGCGCTCCTGCTGAGCGCCGGGCGTGCATCCGCCCAAACCGACGTGCTGAAGAAGATCAGGGAGTCCGGCGCCATCACCATGGGCGTGCGCGACGCCTCGGGCGCCATGTCCTTCACCCTGGGGCCCGGCAGCTACACGGGCTTTCACGTCGAGGTCTGCGAACGTGTCATTGCCGACATCGGGAAGGCGTTGCAGATCGGCAAGATCCACGTGAAGTACCAGCTCGTCACGCCGCAGAACCGCATGCCGCTCGTGCAGAACGGAACGGTCGACATCGAGTGCGGCACCACGACCAACAATGCGGCGCGCCAGAAAGACGTCGCGTTCGCCCCGACGCTCTATGTCGAAGGGGTTCGCATCGCGGTCAAGGCGACATCCGGCGTTGCTTCTGCGGCCCAGCTCGCCGGCAAGGCGGTGGCCGTCACGACGGGGAGCACCTCCGTCCAGCTCCTGAGAAAACTCAAGCGCGACAACGCCCCGGAGATCGCGCAGGTGTACGCCAAGGACAACAGCGAAGGGTTCCTGCTGCTCGAATCGGGCCGCGCAGAGGGCTTCGTCGCCGACGGGCAGATCCTTGCCACCTTGATTTCCAGGAGCAAGGAGCCCGCGCAGTACCGCTTGCTCGACCAGGTGCTCAGCGTCGAGCCGATCGCGATCATGATTCCCAAGGGCGATGCCGCGTTCAAGAAGCTGGTCGATCAAAGCGTCCTGGCGTTGGCAAGGAGCGGGGGGGCCGCGCGGCTCTACGACAAGTGGTTCATGCAACCCATTGCGCCGCACGGCGCGAAGGTGGGGCTGCCGGCCAGTGCCCTGACCAGGGCCGCCTGGGCCAACCCCAGCGACAAGCCGATGGAAGACTACGAGGTGCGATAGGGCGGCACCCGCAAGGCGACGAGGTCGAATCAGACGATCAGGTCGAAGCAGCAGCCCGCGTAGTACGGCTTGTCCCCGCCATCGACGAAGGGCACCTCGATCGGCTTGCCCTCGTTGCGCCACACGTCGCGCTTGCGGTAACCGGAGCGTGCCAGGTCGGCCAGCAGCTCGTCGTGGTGCTGGATGCGGTAGGCGCACACGGCCACGCCGATGCTGTTGAGCGTGTAGATCGTGCGCTCGGGGTGCACGGCCGTGGTGTTCATGACGATGCGCCGGGGCTTCACGGCAAGCGCGGAAAGAATGGCGTCCATGCGCATCGGGAGGTACTGCAGGCTGCCCGACACGTACAGCACGTCGCAGCCGCTCGCGTCGCGGTAGTCGGTGGTGAAGCCGAGCTGCGCGGTCGCCTCGCGCTTGACGGCCATCGCGCGGCCGCTCTCGACCACGCCGGGCACGTCGCACACCGTCCAGCGCAGGGTGTCGGGGTAGCTCAGCACGCGCCGGAAGGCGTAGTACTTGATGCCGACGTGCCCGCCCAGGTCGAACACGCGCGTCAGGCCCGCATCGATGGAACGGCCCAGCCAGAAGAGGCCGGGATAGTCGTAGAAATAGATCTGCGGGCTGTAGAGCTCGCCCGCGTCGGCATTGGCGTAGCCGACGGCCTTGCTGGGCGGCGCGCCAGCCTCGGCCGCCTCGAAGCTCTCGAACGACCCCATGAAGAGGTTCTCGTCCGTGTTGTTCAGGAACTTGCGCCGGTAGGCGCTTTCGCGGGGCGGGAAGGTCAGCAGGCTTGAAAGCATGTCTCTCTCCTGTGGCTTTCGCATTCTGAGCGCAACCGGCGTCTTTGGGGCGATAGCCCAGCGCCGCGGGGGCGGTTACCCCGTGGGGCTTTACATGCCGCTCGCCAGTGCCGCAGCCGCCGCGCGGGTCTCCACGCCCAGCTTCTCGAAGATGTGCTCCAGGTGCTTGTTCACCGTGCGCGGGCTGGTGCCCAGGATCTCGCCGATGTCGCGGTTGGTCTTGCCCTTGGCGAGCCAGGACAGCACCTCGGTCTCGCGCGGCGTGAGGGCCGCATCGGCCAGGCGCGCGGCCGGGCCTTCGCGCTGGATGGCGAACAGCAGCATGGTCTCGCCCAGCGCCGCCGCGCCCAGGTTGCGCACCGACAGGCGCATGCCCGTGGCGGTGCCGATGGCGATCGACGCACCCGGCGCCAGCGCGGGCTCCACCGACGCGGGCAGGCGGCCCGGCGCCACCGGGTCTTCGAGCGCGTGCAGCCACAGCGCGGCCTGCGGCGAGCGCCAGGCGATGCGCCCGCGCGTGTCGACGAACACCACGCCCATGCCCGCCACGTCGACCGCGTCGCGCGCCATGCGCGTGATGCGGGCGTTGCGTGTGTGGGTGTGCAGCCGCGCCAGCACCTCCTGCGCGCGGATCGGCTTCACCACGTAGTCGACGCCGCCGCACTCGAAGCCCTCGACCACGTGCGCGGTTTCCGACAGGCCCGTCATGAACAGCACCGGAATGTGCGCCAGCGCCGCGTTAGCCTTGATGCGCCGGCAGGTCTCGAAGCCCGAGAGGCCGGGCATGAGGCCGTCGAGCAATATCGCGTCGGGCACCACCAGCTCGAGCCGCTGCAGCGCGGCCTCGCCGTCGGCCGCCACCAGCACGGTGTAGCCGCTGGCCTCGAGCGTGTCGCACAGCATGCCCAGGCTGCTGGGGGCGTCGTCCACCACCAGCACGACGGGGCGTTCGGATTCATGACCGGGCGAGGGGAGTGTCTGCATCTTCTGCCAGTGCGTTGCGGAGGTTGTCGAGTTCGAAGCGCGCGACCATGCCGCGCAGCCAGGTGCAGGTGGCCGCCGCGGCGGGCGAGGCCGCGGCCAGCCGGTCGAGCGCGGTGTGCAGGCCGCGCACATGGCCCATCTGCACCAGGCGCATGAGGTCGGCACGGTCGTCTTCGCCGAGCGCGAGCAGGGGCGGGCGCACCGGCGTCGTGTCGGGGTCGGCGGGCGGCGGCAGGGCGTCGCCGATGGCCAGCCATTCGAGGCCCAGGTGCCGCTCCAGCGTGGCGATGAGTTCCGACTCGATCACCGGCTTGCCCACGAAGGCCTGGCAGCCTGCGGCGCGCAGCCGGTCGGACTGGTTCTCGAACATGTTGGCCGAGACGATGATGATCGGCAGCTCGGCAAAGCCCGAGGCCCGCACCGAGCGCGCGGTCTGCCAGCCGTCCATGTCGTCCATCGTCAGGTCCAGCAGGATGGCCGAGGGCAGCTCTTCGCGCAGGCTGTCCAGGCACTCGGTGCCGCTGGCCGCCTCGCGCACCGTGAAGCCCAGTGGCGCGAGCATGCCGGCGAGCATCTGGCGCTGCACCGGCTGGTCGTCCACCACCAGCAGCGTGCGGCGCTCGCCCAGGTAGCCCGACACCGGTTCGCGTGAGCCCGCCTGGGGGCCGGGGTCGGAGACCTCACGCAGGTACACGCGCACGCTGAAGGTGCTGCCCGCCGACGAGGTCGACGCCAGTTTGAGCTCGCCGCCCATGAGCGAGGTGAGCAACCCCGTGATGGTCAAACCCAGTCCCGTGCCCGGCTCGCCGCGCCGGCGGCCTGCGGCGCCGCGCTCGAAGGGCAGGAAGATGCGCTGGCGGTCCTGCGGCGCCACGCCGATGCCGGTGTCGACCACGTCGAAGCGCAGCACCTCGCGCCGCGCGTCGACGTGCAGCGTGACGGTGCCGCTGTCGGTGAAGCGCACGGCGTTGGTCAGCAGGTTGATGAGAATCTGGCGCAGCCACTTCACGTCGGCATGCACCCACGGCGGCAGCCGGCCCGCATGGGTGTAGACGAACGCCAGGCCCTTGGCCTCGGCCTGCGGCCGCACCATCTGCACCACCTGGTCGAGAAAGGCCGGCAGCGCCAGCGGCGAGGGCTCCAGCTGCAGCCGCCCGGCCTCGATGCGCGCCAGGTCGAGCAGCCCGTCGATGAGGCCCAGCATGTGCTCGCCGCTGCGGTGGATGGTCTGCACCGCCTCGCGCGGCGGCAGGGCCGCGTCGCCGCCCTTGAGCAAAATCTGCGAGTAGCCCAGGATGCTGTTGAGCGGCGTGCGCAGCTCGTGCGTCATGCCGGCCACGTAGCGGGTCTTGGCTTGGTTGGCGGCCTCGGCGGCTTCCTTGGCGGTCTGCAGCGCGGCGTCGGTGCGGCGGTGCGCTTCGATTTCGAGCGCGAGCAGGTTGTTGTGGCGGTTCGATTCTTCCTGCGCCATCTGCCGGCTCTCGCTGCCCAGCACCACCCACCACGCGGCCACGGCGGCGATCACCGAGAGCAGCGCGAACACTTTCAGAAAAGCCGTCGCCATCGCCGAATCGATGGTGCCCGCGATGGCCTCCTGCGCGTAGACCACGCCCACCACCGTGGCCAGCAGCGCAATGAGCGAGGTGGCGACCAGCAGGTAGTGCGCGACGCGGAAGTTCAGCCGCGCCGACAGCGCGGGCGGCAGCAGCGCCTGCAGCCAGCCGCTCATCTGCTCGGCCGCGCGCGAGTCGGTCTTGCAGCGGTCGTGGCAGCGCGACTCGAGCGTGCAGCACAGCGAGCAGATCGGCGCGCTGTAGGCCGGGCAGTGCGCCATGTCTTCCGACTCGAAGCTGTTGTCGCACACCGAGCACTTCACGCTCTGGCCCGGCGTCCAGCGGTCGATGTCGGTGCGCGCCAGGTAGTAGCGCCCGCGCGTCCGCCACGCCAGCAGCGGCGACACGGCCATGGCCGTGGCCAGCGCGATGAAGGGCGAGAAGGCCCGCGCCCACTGGCCGAGTGCGCCGGAATAGGCCAGCATCGCGAGCGCCGCCGCCACCAGCATCGCGACCAGGCCCACGGGGTTGATGTCGTACAGGTGCGCGCGCTTGAACTCGATGGTCTTCGGGCTCCAGCCCAGCGGTTTGTTGATGACGAGGTCTGCCACCAGCGCGCCGACCCAGGCGATGGCGATGTTGCTGTAGAAGCCCAGCACGTGCTCCAGTGCCGCGAACACGCCCAGCGCCATCAGCAAAATCGCGATGGCCACGTTGAACACCAGCCACACCACGCGCCCTGGGTGGCTGTGCGTGAGCCGCGCGAAGAAGTTCGACCACGCCAGCGAGCCCGCGTAGGCGTTGGTCAGGTTGATCTTCATCTGCGAGACCACCACGAACAGCACCGTGATGCCCAGCACCCACGCCGGGTCGCGCAGCACGTACGAGAAGCCCGTGAGGTACATCTGCGTGGGCTCGATCGCGTGGTTGGCCGGTATCTCGTGCTGCAGCGCCAGGAAGGCGAGGAACGCGCCGCCCATCATCTTGAGCATGCCGGGCACGATCCAGCCCGGCCCCGCGACCAGCACCGCCGTCCACCAGCGCCCGCGGTTGGCGGCGGTCTTTTCGGGCAGAAAGCGCAGGTAGTCGACCTGCTCGCCGATCTGCACCACGAGCGAGAAGGCCACCGTGGCCGCCGCGCCGAACATCAGCGGATCGAAGCCGCTGCTGTCCGAGGTGCGGCCCACGAGCCCGGTGAAGTCGGCGTACAGCTCGGGCTTCTTCACCATCACCGCGATGAAGGGGCAGACGAACAGCACGATCCAGATCGGCTGCGTCCACAGCTGCAGCCCCGAGATGAGCGTGATGCCGCGCGCCACCAGCGGAATGATCACGATCGACGACACCAGGTACAGCAGCCACAGCGGCCAGTCCAGGTACATCTGCAGCGCCAGCGCGAGGATGGCCGCCTCGAGCGCGAAGAAGATGAAGGTGAAGCTCGCGTAGATCAGCGAGGTGAGCGTGGAGCCCAGGTAGCCGAAGCCAGCGCCGCGCGTGAGCAGGTCCATGTCCACGCCGTGGCGCGCCGCATAGTACGAGATGGGCAGGCCCGTGAGGAAGGTGATGAGCCCCACCACCAGGATCGCCCACAGCGCGTTCGAGAAACCGTAGCTCAGCGCGATGGCGCCGCCGATGGCCTCCAGCGCCAGGAACGAGGTGGCGCCGAAGGCCGCGTTGGCCACGCGGAACTCCGACCACTTGCGAAAGCTGCGCGGCGTGTAGCGCAGCGCGTAGTCCTCCAGCGTTTCGTTCGCGACCCAGGCGTTGTAGTCGCGGCGGATGCGAAAGATCTTCTGTCCGGAGACGGATGTCATGGCGGGTTCTCGCGGCGGCGGCAACGGTGGCATGCGGCAGGTACAGCAAGAAGCGCTCCCTGCTGTCCCGTGCCTTGTCTGCTCGCGAGTCTGCGGCCCGGGCAGGGGCCTATCGCTACGTTGAATGACGTATTCGCGCAGAGGCAAGTGATTTCTAAAGTACCAGCCATGGTGCTCGCAGCACCGTCCGATGCACTGCGATGGTGCGCGGCTCACTCTTCTTTCAACCTGCCTGGAGTTCCTGATGTCGCGTGATTCCGATCCTTCTTCCCTCGATGCCATGGCACTGCGCCGCCGCCGCCTGCTGCAGGGCGCCGCCGCGCTGCCCGTGATGGGCCTGAGCGGCCTGAGCTTCGGCCAGGGTCAGTTCCCCACGGCCAAGGTCAACACCACCAAGCTCGCGGTGACCGACACCGAAGTCACGGTGGGCCAGCTGCATTCGTCCACCGGCACCATGGCCATCTCGGAGACCGGCTCCATCCAGGCCGAGCAGCTCGCCATCGACCAGATCAACGCGATGGGCGGCATCCTGGGTCGCAAGATCAAGGTCATCAAGGAAGACGGCGCCTCCGACTGGCCCACCTTCGCCGAGAAGTCGAAGAAGCTCCTGGTCAACGACAAGGTCGCGGCCGTGTTCGGCTGCTGGACCAGCGCCTCGCGCAAGGCCGTGCTGCCGGTGTTCGAAAAAGAGAACGGCCTGCTGTACTACCCGACCTTCTACGAAGGTCTGGAGCAGAGCAAGAACGTGATCTACACGGGCCAGGAGGCCACGCAGCAGATCATCTGGGGGCTCGATTGGGGCGCGAAGGAGAAGAAGGCCAAGACCTTCTTCCTGGTCGGCTCCGACTACATCTGGCCGCGCACCTCGATGAAGATCGCGCGCAAGCACATCGAGAACTTCCAGAAGGGTTCGGTCAAGGGCGAGGAGTACTACCCGCTGGGCCACACCAACTTCAACTCGCTGATCAACAAGATCAAGGTCGCCAAGCCCGACTGCATCTTCGCGGCGGTGGTGGGCGGCTCGAACGTGGCCTTCTACAAGCAGCTCAAGGCCGCCGGCATCACGGGCGACAAGCAGTTCCTGCTGACGCTGGCCGTGACCGAGGACGAGATGACCGGCGTGGGCGGCGAGAACTTCGCGGGCTTCTACTCGTCGATGAAGTACTTCCAGACGCTGGACAACGAGAACAACAAGAAGTTCGTGGCCGCCTTCAAGGCCAAGTACGGCAAGGACGCGGTGATCGGCGACGTGACGCAGGCGGGCTACCTCGGCCCGTGGCTGTGGAAAGCGGCCGTGGAGAAGGCGGGCAGCTTCGACATCGACAAGGTGGTCGCGGCGTCGCCGGGCATCGAGCTGAAGACCGCGCCGGAGGGCTACGTGAAGCTCGACGCCAACCACCACCTGTGGAGCAAGGCGCGGATCGGGCAGGGGCAGCTCGACGGCAGCTTCAAGGTCGTTGCGGAGTCGGGCGAACTGATCAAGCCCGATCCGTTCCCGAAGGGGTATCAGTAACTCCCCCGAAGCGGCTCACTTCGTGTAGCCGCCTCCCCCTCAAGGGGGCGACACCTGCGGCCCGGCAAAGCCGGTTCCGCGGTGTCTCACGACTTGTTCCCTGACCCTTACCGGATATTGCGCAATGAGCCTCTCGGACATGATGAACATCGGCCTGATGCAGGGCTTCGCGGGGCTGAGCCTCTTCGCGGTGCTGCTGCTCATGGGCCTCGGGCTCGCGATCATCTTCGGGCAGATGGGCGTGATCAACATGGCGCATGGCGAGTTCATGACCATCGGCGCCTACTCGATCTTCCTGGCCGCGCAGGTGACCGAACGCATGGCGCCTTCGCTCATGCCGTACTACTTTCCGATCGCGATCGGGCTGGCCTTCGTGTTCGCCTTCATCGCCGGCTGGCTCGTGGAGTGGGCGCTGATCCGCCACCTGTACAAGCGGCCGCTCGACACGCTGCTCGCCACCTGGGGCGTGAGCCTGGGCTTGCAGCAGATCTTTCGCACCTTCATCGGCCCGAAGGAAGTGAGCCCCACGCTGCCCGAGTGGCTCATGGGCTCGTGGACGCCGCATGAAGGCCTGGACATTCCGATCAACGGCCTCTTTGTGCTGGCGCTCACGGCGCTGGTCACGGGCGGCGTGCTCATTGCCTTGCACAAGAGCCGCTGGGGCCTGCGGGTGCGTGCCACCGTGGCCAACCGCACCATGGCCAACGCCACCGGCATCGACACCAAGAAGACCGACCGCCTCACCTTCGCCATCGGCTGTGGCATTGCCGGCGTGGCGGGCGCGGCCTTCACCACCATCGGCTCGACCGGGCCGACCTCGGGGTCGCTGTACATCGTCGACGCCTTCCTGGTCGTCACCTTCGGCGGTGCGGCCAGCCTGCTGGGCACCGTGGTCTCGGCCTTCGGCATTGCGCAGACGCAGTCGATCTCGGAGTTCTTCATGACCGGCTCGATGGCCAAGGTGCTGACGCTGTCGCTGATCGTCTTGATTCTCATGATGTGCCCGCAGGGACTTTTCGCAGTCAAGGTCCGTCGCTGAACCCGATTCCTTCCCGGAGAACCTCTCGATGAATTTCCTCAAGGCCTCGATCCGGCGCTACCAGCTCGGCAGCCTCCTGCTGCTGGTGCTGCTGCTCGCGGTGGTGCTGCCGCTGTCGCTCGACATCTTCCGCCTCAACCTCGTGGGCAAGTACCTCACCTATGCCTTCGTGGCCGTGGGCCTCGTCATGGTGTGGGGCTACGGCGGCGTGCTGAGCCTGGGGCAGGGCGTGTTCTTCGGCATCGGCGGCTATGCGATGGCGATGTTCCTGAAGCTCGAAGCGTCGGACCCCATCACCACCAAGATCCAGTCGACGCCCGGCATTCCGGACTTCATGGACTGGAACCAGATCACCGAGCTGCCCGCGCTGTGGCTGCCGTTCAAGAGCCTGCCGCTGAGCCTGGCGCTGGTGGTGCTGGCGCCGATGGCGCTGGCCTGGCTCATCAGCTTCGCGATGTTCAAGCGCCGCGTGGGCGGCGTGTACTTCGCGATCATCACGCAGGCGGTGGCGCTGATCTGCACGGTGCTCATCATCGGCCAGCAGGGCTACACGGGCGGCGTGAACGGCATGACCGACCTGAAGACGCTGCTGGGCTGGGACACCCGCACCGACAGCGCCAAGTACATCCTCTACTACGTCTGCGTGGGCCTGCTCGTGGCCAGCATCGTGCTGTGCCGCTGGGTGCAGACGAGCAAGCTGGGCACGCTGCTGCTGGCCATGCGCGACAAGGAAGACCGCGTGCGCTTCTCGGGCTACGACGTGTCGAACTTCAAGGTCTTCACCTTCTGCCTGGCGGCCGGGCTCTCGGGCATCGGCGGCGCGATGTTCGCGCTGCAGGTGGGCTTCATGTCGCCGAGCTTCGTGGGCATCGTGCCCTCGATCGAGATGGTGATCTTCTGCGCCGTCGGCGGCCGCATGAGCCTGGTAGGCGCGGTGTACGGCGCGCTGCTGGTCAATGCGGGCAAGACGCTGTTCTCCGAGAGCTTTCCCGACCTGTGGCTGTTCCTGATGGCCGCGCTCTTCATCGGCGTGACCATGGCCTTCCCGATGGGCCTGGCGGGCCTGTGGGAAGACACGATCAAGCCGTGGTGGGCCTCGCGCCGCCAAGCCCTGCGCGACGCCGCGGTGAAGCCGCCGCCCGCCGCCGTGTCGGCCCCTTCACCCGTCGCCGCGCCGCAGGCCGAGCCCGTGCTGCCCGAAGGCATCGGCCGCCAGCGCGCCTGACCGACACCGGAGCCCCTCCTCATGAGCAACACCGACTTCGCACTCGCCGTGGAAGACCTCAGCGTCTCCTTCGACGGCTTCAAGGCCATCGACGACCTGACGCTGTACATCGACAGGAACGAGCTGCGCGTGATCATCGGCCCCAACGGCGCCGGCAAGACCACGCTGCTGGACCTGATCTGCGGCAAGACACGCGCCAGCGCCGGCAGCATCAAGTTCAAGAACACCGAGCTCACGAAGATGGCCGAGCACAAGCGCGTGCGGCTGGGCATCGGCCGCAAGTTCCAGACGCCGTCGATCTACGAGAACCTCAGCGTGTTCCAGAACCTGGAGGTGTCCTTTCCGAAGGGCCGCTCGGTGTTCGGCGCGCTGGCCTTCCAGTGCGACGACGAGGTCAAGGGCAAGGTGCAGGCGATTGCCACGGAGATCGGTCTGGCCGACAAGCTCGGCACCGAAGCGGGCCTCTTGAGCCACGGCCAGAAGCAGTGGCTGGAGATCGGCATGCTGCTGATGCAGGAGCCCGAGCTGCTGATGCTCGACGAGCCCATCGCCGGCATGAGCGCGCGCGAACGCGAACTCACGGCCGACCTGCTCAAGCGCATCTGCCAGAACCGCGCCGTGATCGTCATCGAGCACGACATGGCTTTCGTGAAGCAGATCGCGCACAAGGTCACCGTGATGCACCAGGGAAAGATCCTCGCCGAAGGGCCGATGGAGAAGGTGCAGGCCGACCCGAAGGTCATCGATGTCTACCTGGGGCACTGAACCATGAGCACCATCATGTTGAAGGTCGAAGACCTGCACGTCGCCTACGGCCAGAGCGAGGCGCTGCACGGCCTTTCGTTCGAAGGCCATGCGAACGAAACCATCGCCATCATGGGCCGCAACGGCATGGGCAAGACCACGCTGTTCAAGAGCCTCATGGGCATCCTGCCGATCAAGAGCGGGCGCATCGAGGTCGCGGGGCAGGACGTGTCGCGCGACGAGAGCTTTCGCCGCGTGGCCAAGGGCATCGCCTATGTGCCGCAGGGCCGGATGATCTTCCCGACACTGACCGTCGAAGAGAACATCCAGACGGGCCTGGAGAACTCGAAGACCCGGCGCATCCCCGAAGAAATCTACGCGCTGTTCCCCGTGCTGTGGGACATGAAAAGCCGCAAGGGCGGCAACCTTTCCGGCGGCCAGCAGCAGCAGCTCGCCATTGCACGCGCGCTCGTCACCGACCCCAAGGTGCTGCTGCTCGACGAGCCCACCGAAGGCATCCAGCCTTCGATCATCAAGGACATCGCCAAGGCGCTCAACGAGATCCGCAAGCTGCGCGGCATCACCATCGTCGTGTCCGAGCAGGTGCTGAGCTTCGCGATGGACGTGGCCGACCGGCTCTTCGTCATCGAAGGCGGACGCCTCGTGCACGAGACCGCGCGCGACAAGACTGATGTCGATCACATCAAAGCCTATCTCTCTGTCTAACCACAACCCCAGGAGCCACTGCACATGACGGACACGCTGATCAAGGTCGACCTGACCAAGCCGCCCACGGAGAACGAAAACGTCCACAACCGCTGGCACCCGGACATTCCGATGGCCTGCTGGGTCAACCCGGGCGACGACTTCATCCTCGAGACCTTCGACTGGACCGGCGGCTTCATCAAGAACAACGACAGCGCCGACGACGTGCGCGACATCGACCTGAGCACGGTGCACTACCTCTCGGGCCCGGTGGGCGTGAAGGGCGCGGAGCCCGGCGACCTGCTGGTGGTCGACCTGCTGGACATCGGTGCCAAGCAGGACAGTCTCTGGGGCTTCAACGGCTTCTTCTCGAAGAAGAACGGCGGCGGGTTCCTCACCGATCACTTTCCCGAAGCGCAGAAGTCGATCTGGGATTTCAAGGGCATGTTCACGAGCTCGCGCCACATTCCGGGCGTGAACTTCGCGGGCCTGATCCATCCGGGCCTCATTGGCTGCCTGCCCGACAAGCCCATGCTCGACATGTGGAACGAGCGCGAAGGCAAGCTCATCGCCACCGACCCGGACCGCGTGCCCGGCCTCGCGAATCCGCCGTTCGCCGGCACCGCCCACATGGGCAAGATGACGGGCGAGGCGAGGGCGAAGGCCGCAGCCGAGGGCGCCCGCACCGTGCCGCCGCGCGAGCACGGCGGCAACTGCGACATCAAGGATTTGTCGCGCGGCTCGAAGGTGTTCTTCCCTGTGTATGTCGACGGCGCGGGCCTGAGCGTGGGCGACCTGCACTTCAGCCAGGGCGACGGCGAGATCACCTTCTGCGGCGCCATCGAGATGGCCGGCTGGGTGCACATGAAGGTCACGCTCATCAAGGGCGGCATGGCCAAGTACGGCATCAAGAACCCGATCTTCAAGCCCAGCCCGATCACGCCGCAGTACAACGACTACCTGATCTTCGAAGGCATCTCGGTCGACGAGAGCGGCAAGCAGCACTACCTGGACGTGAACGTGGCCTACCGCCAAGCGTGCCTCAACGCCATCGAGTACCTGAAGAAGTTCGGCTACTCGGGCGCGCAGGCCTATTCGATCCTGGGCACGGCGCCGGTGCAGGGCCACATCAGCGGCGTGGTCGACGTGCCCAATTCGTGCGCCACGCTGTGGCTGCCCACGGGCATCTTCGACTTCGACATCAACCCGAACGCCTCGGGGCCTGTGAAGTTCATCGACGGCAGCATCGACATGCCGCTGTCGCACGACCTGCGTTGAAGAGAAGGCTGTACGCATGCCGACCTACGACTACGCCTGCGGGCAATGCGGCGGCTTCGAATCGCTGCGGCCTTCGGGCCAGCGCGACGAGCCCGCCGCCTGCCCCGATTGCGGCACGGCTTCGCCGCGCGTGTTCACCGCCGCGCCGCGCCTGGCGCTGATGGCCGCCGACACGCGCCATGCGATGGCCACCAACGAACGCGCGCGCCACGAGCCCGCGAGCTCGCGCGACTATGCGCGGCTGCGGCATCCCTCGGGCTGCGGTTGCTGCTCGGGATCGTCGCGGCGCAGTGCCACGCAGACCGCGCCGAACGGTGCGAAATCGGCCCCGTCGCGGCGGCCCTGGATGATCTCGCACTGAGGGTTCGGCGTGCATTCCTTGCATGCGCGAGGCGCATGCAAGGAATGCCGGCAGCGAGAACTTTCTCGTGCGTTCCCTCGGGAGGAGAGGGGGTAGGCCGCCGCATCGCATGCGCGGGCGGTGCGCGATTGTTTCAATCCCGTGAACGCCGCGATTCCTTTTGCTGCCGTTTTTTGGGGCGCTTCAGGCTCAAACTTCATCCCATCGACACACCACCTGAAGGAGATTGAAATGAATGCCTCGAAGACCCTCGCCGCCGTTGCGCTCTCGCTCCTGGCTGTTGCCGGTGCCCACGCCGAAACCTATGACGGCGTGCACACCGTGAACTCGACCCTCTCGCGTTCGGAAGTCGCGTCGCAAGCCGTGGCCGCCGCCCGCGCCGGCAACGAGTACAGCGACGGCGCCACCGCCGGCGCACAGACCTTCACCTCGACCGCCGACCGCTCGACGATCCGCGCTGAAGCCGTCGCCAAGGCCCACGACCCGCTCGCCAGCCTCGACCGCCGCGCGTTCTACCGCGACGAAGTGCCGGCTGCGTACAAGAAGCCCAGCGTGTCGTTCACGCGCCAGGCTGGCCTGTAATTGGTCGACTCAGCTCCTTCGGGGGCTGACAAAAAGGAACGGGCCCTCGGGCCCGTTTTTTTGTGCGGTCGCGGATCGCTGTCCTTCGCCTAGGCGTCCTTGCGCCAGCGCGCCGGTGTCGTGCCGGTCCGGCGGCGAAACGCTTCGGTGAAATGTGCCTGGCTGCTGAAGCCGAATGCATTGGCAATTTCCGCCAGCGGCCGGTCCCGCTGTGCGCGCAACACGCGCGTGGCCGCTTCGATGCGTTGTTCGAGGATGAAGGCGTGGGGCGGCCGCCCGAAGGTCGCCTTGAACATCTTTGCGAAGAGGTACGGGCTCATCGACAGCGACGCGGCAAGCCGGCTGATGGGGAGATCGTCCGACAGCTGTTCCGTGATGACCGCGCGCAGCCGCTCGGTGTCGCGCGCGCCGAACTTGCCGGTGCGTGCCGCTTGCTTCGGCGGGGTCGCGCTGTAGCGCTCGCTGAGCAGCCCGACCAGCGCGAGCGTCAACCCCTCGACATAGCGCCGCCCGACCGGTGAGGCGTCGACAGCCTCGTTCCACAGCGCATTGACGAGGTTCGACACCGTCGGATCGAAGAGCTCGTAGCGTGTCTGGAGTTGGATCGGCGGCACATCGCCGTGCAGCAGGCCGTTCAATCGCGCGGCGGGCAACTGCACGGCAATGACTTCCCCTGGCGTGCCGGCCCACCGGGCCTGATCGATGCGGCAGCCAACTTCGTACAGCTCGACCATGGCGGGTGCGGAGCGCAACTCGCGCGAGCGCCCGGCGGTCGTGAACCATCGCTTGCCGCTGCCGGCGCGAACCACCGCCAGCGACGGCTCGATGCAGACCGCCCCGATGACTTCGGCGTCTGCGGGCAAGCGCTCCAGCGTGATGGGCAGGCCGCACCACCCCGGATCCGCGTTCGCCAGCGGGGGGAACGTTCCACTTTCCACAGAAAAGCCGGCCATGGCATCGCTTCTTGAGTACGGATTCCAGCTGCGAAACGGCGCTTCGCATCGCTTGAAAAGTGCAGCTTAGTGCATGTGTCTAAGGGCGCCGGATAGGGTAATCCTTTGCCCTTGCCACCCGTTTCTAGAAAAAAGCGGCGGGTTTTCGATAGAAATGCCCAACCCCATCTCCTATCGTCGCTCAGCGGCAACACGGACAGCGTGCCGCGGGTTTGCTTTGATGCAATTTACTTCACATAAAAGTGCGACAGGAGACAGCGGTGAAATCGACCTTTCAATCCCCACGATCGGATGTGCGGCGCCCCAGGCGAATGGCCTGGCAGATGGGGGCCGCCATGGCCCTTGCGGCGGTGCTGGCGGGCTGCGGCGGCAGCAGCAACGGGCCGGCCTTCGTGGCGGCGCCGATCGCAACGCCCACGCCACCCACGCAGCCCTCCGGCCCCACGGTGCTCGCTTGCGACGACACGATCAAGACCGGCTTCAAGCCCGACGACCAGACAACCGTACTGTTGGTCAAGGCATTCAGGAAGGGAGACCCGCTGGCGTTGACGGAGGCGGTGACCGCCGACACGCCGACGGCCGGGAATGACCTCTGTCTCGTGAAGCTCAACGTGGGGCCGGGCAATCCCGGCCCGGCGGAAGCGCCTTCGACCTCCGCCGGCATTGGCCTGGAGATCTGGCTGCCGACGCCTGCCAACTGGAACCAGCGTGTGCACGCCCTCGGCAGCGGTGGTTGGGGCGGCGGGAACGAAGGATCGACCACGAAGCTGCAGAACCAGTTGAATGCGGGAGGCAGCGCCGCGGCAGTCGCAGCGTCGGAGGGCGCAGTCAGCGTCACCACGGACACGGGCCATGCAGACACCGCGCACGGCGGCTCGTTCGCGATGAACCCCGACGGGACGATCAACACGGTGCAGTGGCGCGACTTCTCGACGCGCAGCGTTCATGAAATGGCCGTGAAGAGCAAGGCCCTGGCCAAGGCGTACTACGGCGCGGCCCCGCTGTATGCGTACTTCGACGGCGGCTCGATGGGAGGCCGGCAGGCGTTGGGCTCACCACAGGTCAACCCGGCGGACTTCGACGGCATCCTGGTGGCGTTTCCTGCCAACAACTGGACCCGCTTCATCACGGCCGACCTGTATCCGCAGATCGTGTTCCAGCGCGACCTCGGCGGCGTGCCGCTCACGACGGGCCAGCAGAACCTCGTCTCCAATGCAGCGATCAACGCGTGCGACGTGGTCGGCGGCCAGCACCTGGGCTTCATCCTTGACGACGCGCAGTGCCGCTACGATCCCACCAAGGATGCCAAGGTGCTATGCCAGGGCGTCACCGGCAATGGCGCCGCAGCCGGCACGAACACCACGCCGGACTGCGTCAATCTTGCGCAGGCGACTGCGATGAACAAGATCTGGTACGGCATGACCTCGGATGGCAGCGTGCCCGATCCCGCGCTGGACAACGGCTGGGACACGGGCCTGTCGGGGACGCGCCGCTGGTACGGCTATCCGCGCGGCACCGGTCTGGGCACCGTGGCATCCCCGGACGGGCCGTTCTTCATTGCCGCCGAAACCGTCGCGCTCAATCTGCAAGACGCGAGCCTGGCGGGCCCCACGTTCGTGAACGCGTCGGGCAACGGCGCTTCGAAGTGGAAGAGCCTGTCGTACGCGCAACTGTCGAATGCCTTCGACCGTGGCACCGCGCTGCAGGGCGCGTTCGACCATGTCGACGCCGACAACCCGGACCTGTCGGCATTCAAGGCGCGCGGCGGCAAGATCCTTCACTACCACGGCATGGCGGACGGCGCGATCATGCCGCAGGGCTCCATCGACTACTTCGAACGCGTCGTCGCCCGGATGGGAGGGCTGGCCTCGGCCCAGGACTTCTATCGCCTGTACCTGGTTCCTGCGATGGGGCACGGCTTCATCTGCCTGAACGGCACCTTCTTCTGCAACGACTTCACGACCCGGTACTTCAACGGGACGACGAACCCTGATGCGCATCCACCGGTGCCGGACCGCCGCCAGCTCTATGCGGCGCTGCAGGCCTGGGTCGAGAAGGGCGTGGCGCCCGACGTGCTCGCTGCGCAGACCTTGCCGTCGTCGCCGGTGGCCAAGAGCCTTCCGCTGTGCGCCTATCCCAAGAAGATCACCTTCGCGAGTGGCGATCCGCTCGTGGCCGCGAGCTACGCATGCCGATGAACCGGCGCCTGCGCCCCACCACAACGACAGGAGACCTTCGATGACCCCCACTACAACGAACCCCGCGCACGTGCGCTGCCGACGCCTGATGGTGAGCGTCGCCTGCATCGGCCTGATCGCCGCATGCGGAGGCGGCGGCGGAGGCGGCAACGACGCGGCACAAGCCGCGGCGATTGCTGCCGCCATCGCGGCTGCGAACGCACCTCCCGCGCCACCCGGGCCGGCGCCGCAGCTCGCATGCGACGACTCCATCCAGACCCACTTCAAACCGGACAGCCAGACCACTGTGCTGCTGGTGAAGTCGTTCAAGAAAGGCGAGCCGCTGCTGTTGAGCGGAACCGCCACTGCAACGACCAGCACCGCGGCCAACGATCTGTGCCTGGTCAAGCTCAATGTCGGGCCAGGCAACGCAGGCCCCGCCGAGGCGCCATCGACATCGCCAGGCATCGGCATCGAAGTCTGGCTGCCTGCCAAGGCGAACTGGAATGGCCGCTTTCATGCCACCGGCAACGGCGGCTTCGGCGGGTCGCTCGAAGGCTCGACCTCGGAGCTGAGCGCCACGGCTGCCGCGAACGACGTGCGCAGGGCGTCGGCCATTGCCGGCACCGAAGGCGCTGTCACGGCGTCCGAGAACATGGGCCATACCGACCCGACGGGCAGCGGCTCGTGGGCGATGAACCCGGATGGCACCATCAACACGGCGCTGTGGAAAGACTTCTCGGAGCGCAGCGTGCATGAAATGGCCGTGAAGGCCAAGGCACTCGCGACGGCCTACTACGGCTCCGCGCCGAAATACTCTTATTTCGACGGAGCCTCCACCGGCGGGCGCCAGGCCATCAAGGCCGCCCAGGCCAATCCGGACGACTTCGACGGCATCATTGCCGCGGTGCCCGCGCTCAACTGGACGAAGTTCACCACCGCGGAACTCTATCCGCAGATCGTCTGGCAGCGCGACCTCGTGGACAAGGGCATCGCGATCCCGACCTACGAGCAGCAGGACCTGGTGTCCAACGCAGCCATCAATGCCTGCGACGCGGTGGGTGGGCAGCACCTGGGCTACATCCTCGACGACTCGCAATGCAGGTACGACCCGACGAAGGACGCCACCGTGCTTTGCTCGGGTGCGGCAGGCAGCGCCGGGGTGGTGGGCACCAGCCACTCGCCATCCTGCGTCAACGGGGACCAGGCGCAGGCCATCAACAAGATCTGGTACGGCATGACGGCCGATGGCAGCGTGCCGGACCCGGCCGTCGACAACGGCTGGAACGTCACGTTGGGCGGCACGCAGAAGTGGTACGGACTGCCGCGCGGCACATCGCTTTATCAGGCGTCATTCACCAAGGTGACGGGCATTCCCTTCGGCCTGGCGAACCCGAACGCCGCATTCACCGTCGGCACCGACCAGGTCGCATTGGAACTGCAGGACGCCAGGCTCGCGGGGCCCAACTTCAGGAACGCCACGAGCAACGGTGTGAACGGCTGGAAGTCCTTGTCGTACGCGCAGCTCTCCAACGCCTTCGATCGGGGCGTGGCGCTGCAGCCGCGGTTCGCGGACATCAACACGGACAACCCGGACCTGACAGCGTTCAAGAAGCGTGGTGGCAAGCTGCTCCATTACCACGGTGTCAACGACGAGCTGATCTTCTCGATGGGCTCCGTCAACTACTACCAGCGGGTGTTGAACCAGATGGGCGGCGCGGCGAATGTCCAGGACTTTTATCGCTTCTACCTGCTGCCCGGCAATGGACATGGCTCGGTGAATGCGACGTCCAATGAAGCGGCGACCCCACCTGCGCTCACGCCCGGACAGATGTACGGCCTGATGACGGACTGGGTCGAAAAGGGCATCGTGCCCGACCGCATCGTGCTGAACTCGCTTGCGGGAAGCCCGACGCCCATCAGTCAGCCGATCTGCCCGTACCCGCAGAAGGCGACCTTCCAAAGCGGCAATCCGAGGCAGGCCGCAAGCTATGCATGCTCCTGATTGAATGGAGACGTCTTCAGAAGGAACGGGCCCTCGGGCCCGTTTTTTTTACGGATGCATCTTCGCCACGAGGCCCGCAACATGCGCGCCCAACGCGAGCGACGCCGTCAGCCCCGGCGACTCGATGCCGAACAGATTCACCAGCCCCGCGATGCCGTGATCCTGCGGCGTCTGGATCACGAAATCCGTCGCCGTGTTGTGCATTGAAGAACCGGGGCCGGCCAGGCGTGGGCGGATGCCGGTGTAACCCGGCTGCAACTCACCGTCCTGCAGGGCAGGGTAGTAGCGGCGCACCGATTGGTAGAAGGCGGCTTCGCGCGAAGCGTCGAAGCTGTAGTCGATGCCGTCGCGCCAGCTCAGGTCCGGCCCGAACTTGCATTGCCCACCGAGGTCGAGCGTCACGTGGGCGCGCAAGGCGCCTTCACGCCCGGTCGGGTACACGAGATGGCGGAAGGGCGATTTGCGCGCCAGCGAGAAGTAGTGGCCAATCGCGTAGTACAGCGGTGGCACCAGGCCGGCCGGCATGCCGTCGATCCGCGATGCCACCTGCTGCGCACCCAACCCCGCCGCGTTCACCACCGTGTTGCACAGCACGCTCGTTGTTTCCGCGCCGCCCACCTCGACCACAAGGCCGTCTGGCGTGGGCCGCGCGGCCAGCACACGGCTCTGCAAGGCAAGCGAGGCACCCGCACGTTCCGCGTCGCCCAGGTACGACAGCATCAGCGCGTGGCTGTCGACGATGCCCGTCGAGGGCGAGTGCAGGGCGCCGACGCAGGCTACCTCGGGCTCCATGTCGCGTGCCTCGGCGGCGTCGAGGATGCGCAGGTCGGTCACGCCGTGGGCCGCGCCGAGCGCGACGTATTTGTCGAGCTCGGGCAGCTCCGAGTCCTGCACCGCCACGATCAGCTTGCCGATGCGCTGGTGGCCGATGCCGCGTTCGGCGCAGTAGGCGTACAGCGCGGCCTTGCCCGCCACGCACAGCCGGCCCTTGAGCGAGCCGGGCGCATACGAGATGCCCGCGTGGATCACCTCCGAATTGCGCGCGCTGGTATGCGTGCCGATGGCGTGCTCGGCCTCGAGGATCACCACCTCGCGCCCGGCCATGGCGAGCGATCGTGCGATGGCCAGGCCCACCACGCCGGCGCCGATCACGACGCAGTCGATCCGGTCCATGCGGCTCAGTCCAGCTTGATGTCGGCTTCGCGGATCAGCGCGCCCCACTTGGCGTGCTCGGCGCGGATGTAGGCGTCGAACTGCTGCGGCGTGCCGCTGGCGGGCACGCTGCCTTCCTGCGCGAGCTTGTCCTGCACGTCCTTGCGTGCCACCGTCTTTACGACCGCAGCGTTGATGCGGTTGACCACGTCGGCGGGCAACCCTGCCGGTCCGACGAGGCCGACCCAGGTCGTGGCCTCGAAGCCCGCGAAACCCTGTTCGGCCACGGTGGGCACGTTCGGCAGTGCGGGCAGGCGCTTGGCCGAGGTGACGGCCAGCGCGCGGGCGCGGCCGTTCGACAGCTGCGACATCACCGAAACGCTGCTGCCGAAGTACAGCGCGATCTGCCCGCTGATCAGGTCGTTCATGGCCGGGCCTGCGCCCTTGTAGGGCACCTGCATGAGCTTGATGCCCGCGCGGCGCGCCAGCATTTCGCCGGCCAGGTGCCCCACGGTGCCGTTGCCGGCCTGCGCGATGCTGAACTCGCCCGGCTTCGCCTTCGCGGCTTTGATGAAGTCGGCCAGCGTGCGCAGCGGCGAGTCCGCGCGCACGGCGAGCACGACGGGTTGCGAGGCCACTTCGGCGATGGGCGAAAAGTCTTTCAGCGCCTCGAAGGGCATCTTCGAATAGAGCCAGGGGTTGATCGTGAGGTTCGACGTTTGCCCCATGCCGATCGTGTAGCCGTCGGGCGTGGCCTTGGCCACGGCGTCGAGGCCGATGTTGCCGGCCGCGCCGGGCTTGTTGTCGACGACGACGGTCCAGCGCTCGAGCGAGGTGAGGCGTTCGGCAATCAGGCGCGAGGTCGCGTCGGTGCCGCCGCCGGGCGTGAAGGGCACCACCAGCTTCACGGGGCGTTGCGGCCAATCGCCTTGCGCGTAGGCCATGCCCGCCGTTTGGGCGATGGATGCGAAGGCGGTGGTCTGCAGAAAGTCTCTTCGGTTCATGTCTTGTCTCCTGGGGGTTCTTGTGATCTCGTGGCTGCCGTTCAGACCGGCAGGCCCTTGGCGCGCAGCACGGCGTCGAAGCGCTCGGGGTCGGCGGTGCCGGTGCGGTTGGTCTCGCGGATCTTTGCTTCGCGCGCCAGGTGGGCCCGCGTCTTCTCGAGCACGTCGGCCGCTTCGGCGGCCGGCACCGCGATGACGCCGTCGGCGTCGCCCACCACGAGGTCGCCCGGCATCACGACCAGGCCCGCGCACGAGACGGGCACGTTCACCTCACCGGGGCCGTCCTTGCTCGGCCCGCGGTGCGTGTGGCCTCGCGCGAAGATCGGCATGCCGTCTTCGGCCCATTCGCACAGGTCGCGCACCGCGCCGTCGATGACGAGGCCCGCTAGCTGGCGCGCGATGCAGGTGGTGCGCATCAGGCCGCCGACCAGCGCCTGCGTGACGTCGCCGCCGCCGTCGATCACGAGCACGTCGCCCGGCGCGACCATCATCAGCGCCTTGTGGATCATCAGGTTGTCACCGGGCCGCACGCGCACGGTGACGGCGGGGCCGCACAGCACCGTGTCGAGTCGCGCGTGGTACTGGCGCAGCCCGACGGTGCCGACATTGCGGCTCATCGCATCGCCGATGGCGGCCACGGGCAGCGTGCGGAAAGCGTCGACGAGGGCGGCGTCTGGGCCGGACGCGCGCGGGTTGATGCGGTAGCCGGACGGCCAGGAGAGCGGGGCGGTCATGCGGTGATTCCGTGCAGAAGGGGGGAAGACAGGACCTGCGGGTTCACGCAAGCCGAAGGATCGACCGGACAGCCTTGCAGCCAGCCCAGCACGTTGCGTGCGGCGCCGCTGGCCATGCCCGCGAGCGCCGCGGGCGTGGAGCCGCCGACATGCGGCGTGAGCACCACGTTGGGCAGGGCGGCCAGCGGGCTGCCGGCGGGCAGGGGTTCGTCGGCCATGGTGTCGAGGCCGGCCGCGTACAGCTGGCCGCATTGCAGCGCCGCGATGAGCGCGGGTTCGTCGATCACCTCGCCGCGCGCCGTGTTGACGACGATCGCGCCGCGCGGCAGCGCCGCAAGCTGCGCGGCGCCGAGCATCTGGCGCGTGTGTCGGTTGAGCGGCACGTGCAGGCTGAGCACATCGCTCAGCGGCAGCAGCGCATCGAACGAAGGCAGCAGGCGCACGCCGGCCACTGGGCTCGGGCCTTCGCCGAGGGCCGGGTCGAACGCGGCCACCTGCATGCCGAGCGCGAGGCCGACCCGGGCCACGCGCTGGCCGATCTGGCCGAAGCCGACCAGGCCCAGCGTCTTGCCGTGCAGCTCCACGCCGTCTTGTGCGCGCGACCAGCGGCCGTCGTGCAGTTCGCGGTCCATCCAGCCGATGCGGCGGGCGGCGGCGAGCATCAGGCCGAGCGTCATCTCGGCGACCGACTGCGCGTTGGCGCCGGGCGTGACGTAGACCGGAATGCCGCGCGCAGTAGCGGCCTCGACGTCGATGTTGCTCACGCCCACGCCGTGCTTTGAAATCACCTTCAGCGTGGGGCACGAAGCGATGGCGAGGGCCGACAGTTGCACGGTGCGCGAGATGACGGCGTCGATGGGTTCGCTCGCCATCACGCGCTCGACTTCTTCAACGCTGTCTGCATTCGCAAGGTAGATGACGCGGGCGCCGGCTTCGGCGAGAAGGTCGGCGCCGGCCTTGGCAAGCCGTGGCGCAGTGACCAGGACAGTGGGGTTCATGGAGAGAGAGAGGGTCGTTCGAGGGTCGGTATGAGCTGGATTGTGGAAATCACCATTCATTCCGTCCAATCGATAATGTTCATTCAACGATTCCTCGGAGCTATGAATGGACATCCAGTTGCGCGACCTGAAATATTTCGAGGTGGTCGCCGACACCGGCCACCTGGGCCAGGCCGCCGACAAGCTCGGGCGCACGCAGCCCGCGCTGACCAAGGCGGTGCAGCGGCTCGAGGAGGCCTTCGGCAGCGCGCTGTTCGAGCGCAAGGGCCGGGGCATCCAGCTCACGGCGGTGGGCGAGGTGCTGCTGGCGCGTGCCCGGCTGCTGCGCGGCGCCACCGAGGAGGCGCTGCGCGAAGTGAGCGATTTCGCCAAGGGCAACGCGGGCCATGTGCGCATCGGCAGCGGGCCCATTGCGGCCGACCATGTGCTGCCCGAGGTGTGCAATCTGCTGCTGGCCGAGGCCGGCGACACCCGCATCGACATCACCGTCGCGCCCAGCATGGCGCTGCGCGAGCGGCTGCGCGAAGGCGCCATCGACCTCTTGATCGGCCTCATGCCCGAGCACGATCCGGCCTTCGTCACGCATTCCATCGTCGAGGATGTGGTGGTGGTCGCCGCCAGCCCGCAGCACCCCGTGTTCGAGCTGCCGAAGATCACGATGAAGTCGCTCCTGCAATGGCGCTGGGTGCTGCCCGCCGACCCCATTCCCAGCCGCCAGTGGCTCGACGCGGCGTTTCAGTCGCGCGGGCTGCCGCTGCCTGCGGTGCAGGTCAACGCGAACTCGATCCCGCTGCTGCCGCGCCTGATCTCGCGCACCGACCTGCTGAGCTTCCTGTCACGCCACACGCTCGGTGCGCCTGGGCGCGAAGGCACGCTGCGCGAAGTGCCGCTCAAGGAGACCACGCTGCGCCGCCACCTGGGCGTCACGTACCGCAAGGAGGGCTACCTGTCGCCGGCGGCGCGGCGCCTCGTGACCTTGCTGCGTAGCGAAGGGGCGCAGCTTTTTTCGTCGGCGCTGTCGGGCCTGGCGCCAGCCGCTGTACGGCACAAAAGCGCCATCGGGCGCGGGTAAGCTTGTGGCCATGAAGCGCAACAGCCCCTCCCGACCCGCCAGCACCAAGGCCACCGGCGCACCGCCGCCCGAGGTGCCCGACGGCCAGGTCTCGGCGGTGCTGGCGCGCATCGAAACCCTCTGGTCCTCGCTGGGCCCCGTGGGCCAGCGCATCGCCGACTTCATCGTGAAGAACCCGCGCGAGGTGGTCCACATGTCGGTGAGCGAGGTGGCCGAGCGCACCGGCTCCAGCGAAGGCAGCATCGTCGGCCTGTGCAAGAACCTCGGCGCCACGGGCTTCCAGCAGATCAAGATCGCGCTGGCGCAGGAGATCGTGCGGCCGGTGCAGTTCATCCACGAAGACCTCGATCCGCAGGACAAGGCCGACGCGGTGATCCGCAAGATCTTCCAGAGCAACGTGCAGACGCTGCACGACACGCAGTCGATGCTCGACGCCAAGGCGATGGAGCGCGCGGTGCAGCTGTTTCGCAAGGCCGAGCGCATCGAGATCTACGGCATCGGCAGCTCGGCCACCATCGCCGAGGACGCGCACTACCGCATGCTGCGCATCGGCCTCAATGCCAAGGTGGTGGTCGATTCGCACGTGCAGGCCATCAGCGCCTCGCTCACGAATGCGAAGACGGCGGTGCTGACCATTTCGCATTCGGGCAGCACGCACGAGACGGTGACGGCCACGCGCCTCGCGAAGGAAGCCGGCGCGGCCACGGTGTGCATCACCAACTTCGGCAAGTCGCCAATCCAGGCCTTTGCCGATGTGCTGCTGTTCACCATGGCGCGCGAAACCAACTTCCGCACCGAGGCGATGACGAGCCGGCTCGCGCAGCTGGCGATCATCGACGTGCTGATCGCCTGCCTGGCGCTGTCGGACTACGACACCTCGGTGCGCACGCTGCGCCAGACCTTCGACGTGCTCTCGCTCAAGCGGTACTGAGGCGCGGGTTCCACTGCTTCTGAGACGGGCGGCACGAGCAGCCCGGCCACCGTGGGCGCCACCGCCCCCGGCGATTCACCCACCAGCACGCAGGCCAGGCCGAGCCGCGCGGCGCCTTCGCCGTCGGTCAGCGGGTTGTCGCCGACCACCACCGTGCCCTCGGCGCTCGCGCCGAGGCGGCGCAGGCCTTCCTCGAACAGCAGCGGCGCGGGCTTGCCGACCACGCACCACGGCTGCACGCCGCTGGCCGCGACCACGGCCGCGAGCAGCGCGCCGGTCTCGGGCACCACGCGGCCGTGCGGGCCCGGGTGCGTGGCGTCGGCATTGGTCACCATCAGCTTCGCGCCGCGCCGCAATGCGTTCGCGATGACCGACAGGCGCGTGTGGCTGAAGTGCATGTCGAGCGCCAGCAGCACGACGTCGGCCTCGGCCTCCGCGGACACCAGCCGGCAGCCCTGCGCGCGCGCATAGCGCTGCAGGGCAGGGCTGGCGGCCAGCAGCACGCGCGCCTGCGGATGCTGTTGTGCCAACTGGCGCACCGCGAGTTCGCCGGCCAGCACGATGCGTTCGGGCGGCACGCGCAGGCCCAGCTTGCGCAGCCGCACCGACAGGCCCTGCGCCGTGTGGGTGGAGTTGTTGGACACGATGGCGTAGCGGTCGTGGAAGTGCGCCAGCAGGCGGGCCGCGCCGTCGATCGCCTCTTGCTGGCGCACCAGCGTGCCGTCGAGGTCGACCAGCAGGTGGCGGGCCTGTGCCAGCGCCTGGATGCCGCTGCCGTTCATGGTCCCTGTTGTCGTGTGATGCGTGCTCATGGATCTCAGGTGGTGGGGCCGTCCGGAGGGCTCGGCCGTGGCGGCGGATTCTATTGAATATTGCTCAGTGATATTTGAATTTTGAAATGAGCTTATTTCATTTCCCTGTCATCTGCGGCTCCTAAAGTTCTCTTCATCGGGGCGTTGCAACCGCACGCCCACCGCTTTCCAAACGAAGGAACCGACCATGAAAAAGCTTCTGGCCCTTGCGGCCGCCGCCCTCTCGCTGACTGCCGCGCTGCCGCTGGCGGCGCAAGCCCAATCGGTGGCCGACGGCTCGCGCGAGCGGCCGCTGCGCGTGCTGCTGATCCCGGCCGACGGCGGCACCGAGTCGGGCACCAAGGCCGACTACGCGCCGGTGTTCAACGCCATCACGCGCAGCACCGGCCTGAACTTCGACCTCAAGGTCGGCCAGTCGTACGGCGCGGTGGTCGAGGGCATGTGCAACCAGCTCGCCGACATCGCCTTCTTCGGCCCGGTGTCGTATGTGCAGGCGAACAAGCGCGGCTGCGCGCAGCTCCTGGCCGTGGGCGTGGAGAAGGGCGCCTCGGTCTACTACGCGGGCATGTTCGCCAAGGCCAACGCGCCCATCGCTTCGGTCAAGGACCTCAAGGGCAAGCGCGTGGCCTTCGGCGACGTCAACTCGGCCTCGAGCTTCACCTTCCAGGTCGCGATGCTGCTCGACGCCGGCATGGACCCGGCCAAGGACCTCGGCGCCATCCGCATGACCGGCAGCCACGCCAGCAGCCTGGCCGCGCTGGTGCAGGACCAGGTCGACGTGGCCTCGCTCTCGTTCGACTCCTACGAGAAGGCCGTGAAGCAGGGCGTCGTCGATCCGAAGACGGTGAAGGTGGTGGCGCGCAGCATGCCCATTCCGTACCCGCCGCTGGCGCTCAACTCGAAGCTGCCCGAGCCGCTGAAGGCGAAGCTCAAGGACGCCTTCCAGACCGTGAACAAGGCCCCCGGCGTCACGCCCGACATGATCCGCGGCTACGGCGGCGGCAAGATCGACGGCTACGACACGAAGTTCTCCGAAGCCGAGTTCAACGTCGCCGCCGAAAAGCTCGGCCTGCTGACCGACGAGCTCAAGGGCCGCATCCTCGCCAAGTCCGCCGAGCGTTGAGCGTCGCCATGCTGAATTTCGAATCGGTCGCCATGCACTACGCCGACGGCACGCGCGCGCTCGACGGCGTGTCGCTGCAGGTGCCGGCGGGGCAGTTCTGCGTGGTGCTGGGCGCCTCGGGCGCGGGCAAGTCGACGCTGCTGCGCATGGCCAACGGGCTGGTCAAGCCCACGCAGGGCGCGGTGCAGGTCGAGGGCGTGCAGATCGCCGCCCACTCGCTGGCCCGCATCCGCCCGCGCATCGGCATGATCCACCAGCAGTTCAACCTGGTGCTGCGTTCCACGGTGGCCGACAACGTGCTGGCCGGTGCGCTGCCCGCGGTGCCGACGTGGCGTGCGCTGCTCGGCCTGTTCACCGACGCGCAGCGTGCCAAGGCCTGCGCGCTGATCGAATCGGTCGGGCTGCAGGAGCAGCACCTGCTGCGCCGCGTGAGCGAACTCTCGGGCGGGCAGCAGCAGCGCGTGGGCATCGCGCGCGCCTTCATGCTCGAGCCGCCGCTGGTGCTGGCCGACGAGCCCGTGGCCAGCCTTGACCCGCAGACCAGCCACGACGTGCTGTCGCTGCTGCGCACGCAGGCGCGCGAGCGCGGCACCACGGTGCTGTGCAGCCTGCACCAGATCGAGCTGGCCTGCGAGTTCGCCGACCGCATCGTCGCGCTGCGCCACGGCGCGGTGGTGTTCGACGGCGCACCCGCGGCCTTCGACCCGAAGGTGTTCGATGCGGTCTATGGCCGCACGCCGGCGCCCGCGCGGCCCGCGCCCGAAACGCCGCAGCCGCTGCATGCCGGCGCGCTGGAGCTGGTGCCATGAGCCGCCCCGCATCCGCCTGGGACCTGCCGCGCCCCTTCGGCGCCCGCAGCCTCGCCGTGCTGTTGCTCGTGGTGGTGGTCGGCTTCTTCGCCGGCCAGCGCGTCGAAATGGGCCGCATGCTGTCGCTCACGGGCGAGGGCGTGCTCGCGGCCGTCGGCCTGCGCGAGCAGTCGCAGGTGCTGTCGGGCCTGGGCACCATCGCCAGGTCGCTCTTTCCGCCGCAGGTGTCGGAGCGCACCGAGGTGTCGCGCATCGAGGGCTTCGACCGCGAGCGGCTGCCGTGGTTCTCGCATGTCGAGATGGAGGAGTCGCGCCAGCCCAAGCTCAACCCGCAGACGCTGCAGATGGAAGAGGTGGTCGACCGGCGCGAAGTGCTGGTCGAGCCCTTCGGCTACCTCTGGCATGTGGCGGTGAAGATGCTGGAGACCTTCGAGATCGCCATCTGGGCGACGCTGCTGGCCATCGTGCTGAGCGCGCCGCTGGCCTGGTGCAGCGCGAAGAACTACACGCCGAACCGCGCCGTCTACACGCTGGCGCGCGGCGTGGTCGGCATGTTCCGCGCGGTGCCCGAACTGGTGAGCGCGCTGTTCCTGGTGCTGGCCTATGGCTTCGGTCCCATTGCCGGCGTGCTCGCATTGGCACTGCATTCGGCGGGCTTCCTCGGCAAGTTCTACGCCGAAGACATCGAGACCGCCGACGACAAGCCGCAGGAAGCGCTGCGTGCCATCGGCGCCAGCAAGCTGAAGGTGATGCGCTTCGCGGTGCTGCCGCAGGTGATGCCGCAGTTCATTGCCTACACGCTGTACATCCTCGACCGCAACGTGCGCATGGCCACCGTGGTGGGGCTGGTGGGCGCGGGCGGCATCGGCCAGGAGCTGAAGGGCCGCTACGACATGTACAACTACGCGCACGTTGGAACGATCCTGATCGCGATCTTCCTCACGGTGCTCGTGCTCGACAGGGTCGCAGCCCGGCTGCGCAGCCGCTATGCCTGAGCGCTGACACCCACCCATCCGCCCACTTCGGGCACCCGAGTTCTCCCCGTTTCTTCCCGTTCCGGTGCAAGCCCTTCGAGGCCTGCACGGCCCGGCTTCGCCTTGCTTTTCCTTCCACGCCCCTTCGATCCAGAAAAGGACACCTTCATGACCTCACGTTCTTCCCGGTATGGCCTCGCTGCGGCGGGCTTTCTCCTGTGCCTGAGCCTCGCCGCATGCGGCGGTGGAGGGGGCGGTGGC
>NZ_JBWKYW010000040.1:0-60437 GCF_059423965.1 Variovorax sp. GW458-11-26-14-LB1 | reverse complement strand
GCCGTGGCGACGATCACGAATGCCCAGGGCGGCAGCGTGTCTGGCGGCAATGGCGGCAATGGAGGAGCGGGCGACGGTGTTGCCCTCGCCGGGGGGGCTGTCGGTAATGGCGGCAGTGGTGGCCGAGGTGGGGTGGGCCTCTCGCTCTCAGGAGCCGGGCTTTCACTTGTCAACGCCGGCAGCATCACCGGTGGCAACGGCGGCACAGGGGGCAGCAGCACGGACGCTGCAGCAGGCGCTGCGGGCGCGGGTGGAGAAGGCATCGTCGCCAGCGGTGCCTCGCGCATCGTCAGCAGCGGCACCATCTCGGGCGGGCTCTCTGGCGATGGCGTCACCCGCGCGAACGCCATCAGCTTCAGCGGCGGCAACGCTTCGCTCACGCTGCAGACGGGGTCGGTGCTGAATGGCCAAGTGGTTGCCCTCGGTAGCGGCAACACCCTGAATCTCCAGGGCAGCGGCAGCGAAGACGATGCGATGTCGGGCTTCTCGAGCGTCCATGCCCACAGCGGCAGCCAGTGGACGCTGACGGGCGCGTTCCTGCCCACGGGCGACCTCACGGTCACCGTCGACGGCACCGGCCCAATGCCTGCGCATCTGGCCATGAACGGCGTTATTTCCGGCGCCGGCAGTCTCACGGCCGACGGCGGCGGCACGCTGGCGCTGGGCGCCACCAACACGTACGCCGGCGGCACCACGATCAGGAACGGCACCACGGTGCAGATCGGCACGGCCGGCGCGCTCGGCGCCGGCACAGTCACGCTCGACGGCGGCAAGCTGGCCGCCACCGCGAGCCTCGACCTGACCAATGTCCTGGTCTTCGCCGGTGGACAGCGCAGCACGGTGGCTGCCGCCAGCGGCAAGGCCTTCGGCATCGGCGGCGACCTGCACCTGGGCACCGGGGCGACCGTCGTCTTTGGCAGCGCCGCTGAAAACGGCATCATCCGCCTGGGTGGCGGCCGCAACGGCAGTCTCGGGGGGAACGCGGCGATCGTCGTGGCCGGCGGCACGCTGCAGGCGGCAGACGCCAGTTTCCTCAGTTTCTTCTTGTCCTACGCTGCTTCCACCACGGTGGACAGCGGAGCCACGCTCGACCTGAACGGCTCCAGCGCCACCCTCCGCAACCTGCAGGGCGCCGGAACGCTGAACACCCGGACTGGCAACGGCCCGACCCAGACCACGACGGTAGAGTCCGGAGCGTTCTCGGGCGCGATCACCGGCACGGGCCAGTTGGTGAAAACGACGGCGGGCACCCTGACCCTGACTGGCGCCAACACCTACAGCGGCGGTACCGTCCTCAACGACGGCACGCTGCAATTCGGCGCCGCATCGGCCCTGTCGCAGAACACGGCGTACACCCTGCTTGGCGGCGTGCTCGACCTGGGCAGCTTCAACCTGCGTGCATCGAGCCTGTCGGGCACCGCAGGCGCCGTTCAGCTGGGCAGCGCCACCCTGACCGTCGGGTCGGCCAACGCCAGCACCACCTTCGCAGGCAGCATCGACGGCACGGGCTCGCTGGTCAAGGAGGGCTCGGGCACCTTGACGCTCTCGGGCCCGAACACCTACACCGGCGGCACGACGGTCAGCGCGGGCACCTTGCAGATCGGCAGCGGCGGCAACAACGGCAGCATCACCGGCAACGTCACCAACAACGCGTCACTGGTCTTCAACCGATCGAACGATGCGGCTTTCGCGGGCGACATCACCGGCAGCGGCAGCGTGACGAAGACCGGCGCGGGCGCGCTGGTCTACACCGGCAACGCCACGCACACCGGCGGCACGACCATCGACAGCGGCACCCTGGAGATCCGCGACAGCGGCAGCATCCTCGGCAGCATTGCCAACAATGCCGCGCTGGTGTTCAACCGCAGCGCCGACACCACCTTCGCCGGCAACATCAGCGGCTCCGGCAGCCTTCTGCAGAAAGGCGCGCGCAAGCTGACCCTGACCGGCGACAACACCTTCACGGGCACCACCACCGTCGTGGCCGGCAACATCCTGCAGATCGGCGCGGGTGGCACCACCGGCAGCATCACGGGGAACATCAGCAACGACGGCGACCTGGTCTTCGACCGCGCGGGCGAGCTGAGTTACGCAGGCGTCATCAGCGGCTCCGGCACCCTGTCCAAGAACGGCACGGGTGTGCTGGAACTGACGGGCGCCAGCACCTACACCGGCGCGACCGAGGTCAACGCCGGCACGCTGCGCGTGAACAACACCACCGGCAGCGCCACGGGCACGAGCACGGTGCAGGTCAAGAACGGCGCCACGCTCAGCGGCGGCGGCACCATCTCGGGCCAGGTCACCATCGCCAACGGCGCGACGCTGGCCCCGGGCAGCAACCTCGGCACGCTGACCACTGGCATGCTGCGCTTCGACCCGGGCGCCTTCCTGAGCTACGAGCTGGGCCAGGCGGGCGTGCCGGGTGGCCCGCTCAACGACCTCGTCAAGGTCAACGGCGGCCTCGTGCTCGACGGCACGCTCAACGTGGCGGAGGCGCCCGGCGGCACCTTCGGGCCCGGGCTGTACCGCCTGATCAGCTACACCGGTTCGCTGATCGACAACGGCCTGAACATCGGCACAGCGCCCGCAGGCACGGCGGCCGGCGACCTGCACGTGCAGTCGTCCGTGCTCGGCGAGATCAACCTGATCAACAGCAAGGGCGTGTCGCTCGGCTTCTGGGACGGCGCGGGCGGTGACGCCACCCAGTACAACGACGGCAAGATCGGCGGCGGCTCCGGCACCTGGCGCATCGGCCGCTCCGGCCTCAACGACCCGTCCGACAGCTGGACCGGCGCCAACGGCAAGACCAACACCGGCTGGCAGCAGAACCAGTTCGCGCTGTTCGGCGGCGCGGCCGGCACGGTCCGGGTGGACAACACGGGCGGCGCGATCAGCATCGATGGCGCGCAGTTCTCCACCAGTGGTTATGTCGTCAACGGCGATGCACTGACGCTGGGCAATGCCAGCACCGTCGTCAAGGTGGGCGACGGCACCGCCTCGGGGGCGCAGATGCAGGCCACCATCGCGTCGGTGCTGAGCGGCGCGGGAGGCCTCACGAAGGACGACCTGGGCACGCTGGTCCTCCAGGGCGCCAACACCTACACCGGCGGAACGCTCGTGCGCGCCGGCACGCTGCAGGGCGACACCACCAGCCTGCACGGCGCCATCGTCAACGACGCCCGGGTGGTCTTCGACCAGGTGGCCAGCGGCAGCTTCGCGGGCACGATGAGCGGCGCGGGCAGCCTGCGCAAGATCGGCGGCGGCGAGCTGCTGCTCACGGCGGCCAACACTTACAAGGGCGGCACGCAGGTCGATGGCGGCACGTTGAACGTGGGCGCGACGGGCGCGGTGGGCACCGGCCCCGTGGGCGTGAGCAGCGGCGCCGGCCTGGTCTTCAGCGGCAGCGCGGACGCGGAAAGCCTGCAGATCACGGCAGGCGCCGCCCAGTCGGGCAACGGCGGCTTCGTCCAGTTCCAGGACAACGCCTCGGCCGGCCACGCGACCTTGACCGCGCATGCCGGCGGCTCGATCGACTTCCGTGGCAACGCGACCGCCGGCAACGCCACCATCGAGAACCGGGGTGGCCAGGTCACGGTCTCGTTCGACGCCACCGCAGGCAAGGCCCACATCACTAACCTCGCCGGCGGCTGGACCAACCTCTGGGACAACGGATCGGCCGGACAGGCGACGATCGTCAATGAGAGCAACGGCACGTTGGACATGCAGAACGACGCGACGGCCGCTCAGGCGCGTGTGGTGAACAAGGCGGGCGGCACGGTTCGCATCGCCCGACTCGCGGCTGCTGGTACGAGCATCGGCGCGTTGGAAGGGGCGGGCCGCGTGCTGCTTGGCGCCAAGGCGTTGACAACGGGTGCCCTGAACACCGACACCGAAATCTCGGGCGTGATCTCCGGCATCGGCGGCTCGCTCGTCAAGGTCGGCACGGGCGTGCTCACGTTGTCGGGCGAGAACACCCACACCGGTGGAACGGCCCTGCGCCAGGGTCGCCTGAACGTGGGCCACAGCCAGGCATTGGGCACCGGGACGCTGTCGATGGACGACGACACCACGCTGGGCTTCAGCGCGAACGGCCTGACGATCGCCAACACCATCAAGCTCACCGGCAACAACGACCCCGTCATCGACACCGGTGCATTCAGCGGCACGCTGAGCGGTGCGATCAGCGGCGGCGGCTTCATCACCAAGCAGGGCACGGGCACGCTGACGCTGTCGGGCGCCAACACCTACACCGGTGCGACGAACGTGGCGCAAGGCACGTTGAAGGCCGGCGCGGTGAACACGCTGAGCGCGGTTTCGGCACACAGCGTGGCCACAGGTGCCACGCTCGACCTGGCGGGCTTCAACCAGACCATCGCTTCATTGGCCAACAGCGGCACTGTGTCGCTGGCCGGCGTGACCGCAGGCACCACGCTGACAGTCAAAGGCGCCTACGTCGGCACGAACGGCGTGCTCAAACTGAGCACGGCACTCAACGGCACCGGCCCCGCCGACCGCCTCGTGCTCGATGGCCCCAGCGCTGTCGCCAGCGGCAAGACCCAGGTGCAGATCAGCAACCTCGGCGGCCTGGGCGCACTCACGAGTGGCAACGGCATCGAGGTCATCACCGCACAGAACGGTGCGACGACCACCGCGCAGACCACGAAGGACGCCTTCTCGCTGGCCGGCGGCCATGTCGACGCAGGCGCCTACGAGTACCGCCTGCACGCCGCCGATGCGAAGGGCGCGGGCGAGAACTGGTACCTGCGCTCCACCACCGACGCGGTCGCGCCGGGTCAACCGGTGGGCCTGCCCGTCGTCACCTACCGCCCGGAAGCCGCGCTGTACGCCGCGCTGCCGGGCCAGCTGCGCCAGGGCAACCTCGCGATGCTCGGCGATGTGCGCAAGCGCGTGGGCGACGACGATGTGAAGGGCGCCGCGAGCACACCGACGGAATCGGACCGCCGCGCCTGGGCCCGCGTGCTCTCCACCGACCTCGACATCCAGCAGGGCGGCACCGTCTCGCCCACCAGCAAGGGCCGCCTCACCGGCTTCCAGGCGGGCACCGACCTGCTCGCCACGCCGAACTGGCGCGCCGGCCTGTACGTCGGCCAGCTCGACGGCGATGCCCGCGTGAGCGGCTTTGCCAGCGGCATCCGCCACCTCGCGGTGGGCCGCAACGACCTGCGCAGCCAGTACGTTGGCGTGTACGGCACCTACACCGCCGACAGCGGCTTCTATGCCGATGCCGTGGTGCAGTCGGGCCGTCACCGCTACACGGTCGAGCCGATGCTCGGTGCGGGCGTGGGCGGCAAGGGGAACAGCCTGCTGGGCTCGATCGAAGTGGGGCAGGCGTTCGCGATCGGCGGCAGTGGCTGGCGCATCGAGCCGCAGCTGCAGCTGATCCACCACCACATGGACCTGGGCAACTCGGCCATCGCCGGAGCCATCGCGCAGCCCCAAGCCGACAGCGGCTGGATCGCCCGCGCGGGCGTGCGGGTCAAGGGCCAGATCGACACCGGCCTGGGCGTGCTGCAGCCCTACGGCCGCGTCAACATCTACAAGACCTCGAGCGGCACCGACATTGCACGCTTCGTGAACGGCGCGACCACGACCGACATCGTGGCACCGACCGGCGGCACCAGCACCGAACTCGCAGGCGGCTTCACGCTGGCGTTGAGCCAGACGACCAGCCTGTACGGCGAAGTCGGCAAGCTGTGGTCGTCGGGTGGCGATGCCAAGGTGAAGAGCTCGATCAACGGCTCGCTCGGCGTGCGGGTCAAGTGGTAGGCGGGTAGCTTCAGGCCTCGGGGTCGGGTCCAGGCCGTCGCCGGTACGACCCCGGCGCCCCACCGGTCCAGGTCTTGAACGCGCGCTGGAATGCCGCGCTGTCCGAAAAGCCCAGCTCCTCGGCCAGCGCCGCCAGCGGCACGGTGCTGGTGTTCAGGCGCACGATGGCCACGTCGCGCCGCAGCTGGTCCTTGAGCGACTGGAACGAGGTGCCCTCGGTGGCCAGGTGGCGCTGCAGCGTGCTCACCGACATGTGCAGGCTGCGCGCGGCCGTGGCCAGGTCGGCCCAGGCCGGGCGGTGCTGTTGCAGCACGGTGCGCACGCGCGCGCTCACGGCCAGTTCGCCCAGCGGCGGCAGGATCACGTGGGCCGGCGCGGCCGCCAGGAAGTCGCGCATGGCCCGCGCGTCGCGGCGGATCGGCGTGGCCAGCGCGCTGGCGTCGAACCACACGGCCGACAGCGGCTGGCCGAACTGCAGCGGCGCGGGAAACACCTTGTTGTAGCGCGCCGCGTAGGGCGGCTGCTCGAAGCCGAAGTCGAAGCGACGCGCCGTCAGCCGGCCGCCGTGCAGCCAGGCAAAGAGCCGCCAGTACACGCGCAGCATCAGCTCATGCAGGAAGTTCAGCGGCGCGCTCGGCATGCCCTGCACCCGCAGGCCGAAGCCCGCGAGCGGCCCTTCGTGCAGCAGCACCATCTCGAGGTCGTCCTGCAGCAGGCTGAAGGTGCGGGCCACGCGCCGCAGCGCCACTTCGAGCGTGGGGGCGCCCATCGTGGCGCGGGTCATGAGCGCGAAGCTGCCGCAGCGCAGGCGGCGCGACAGGAAACACAAGGCTTCGTCGTCCAGCCGCTCCATCAGCAGCGCGAACAGCGCCACGTACTGCTCGGCCGTGACGCGCGCGCCCGGCGCATCGAGCAGGGCGGGGGCGATGCCGGCATCCTGCAGCGCGGTGTCGATGCAGATGGGGGCGTTGTCGCCGCGCGCGCGCACGCCCGAGAGCATGCCCTGGACGAACACGATCGGGATGGTGACGGGCGGTTGCAGCATGCGTGAGCGGATCAGACCCGGTGGCGGCGCGGGTGTCGATTGAGGTTTTCTGCCATGCGGGCGATGCGATGCGCAATCGCCGCGGCACGGCGCGGTTTCTACCATGCGCCTACACAAGAACCGAACGGAGACAACCGCCATGTACCTGACCCAGTCGCTGCACCGCAGCGTGCAGCAGCACCCCGACCGGATCGCCGTGCGCGCCGCCGGCCGCACCCTGAGCTTTCGCGCCTATGCCGAGCGGGTCGCGCGTTTGGCGGGCGCCCTGCAGGGGCTCGGCATGCAGCCGGGTGACCGCGTCGCCATGCTGGCGCTCAACTCGGCGCGCTACCTCGAGTACCAGATGGCCGTGCCCTGGGGCGGCGGCGTGCTCAACCCCTGCAACATCCGCTGGTCGGCCGCTGAAATTTTGTATTCGCTCGAAGACTCGGGCTCCTCGCTGCTGCTGGTGGACGACACCTTCCGCGCGGTGGTCGAGCAGATGCGCGGGCAGGCGAGCAGCCTGCGCGAGGTGATCTACTGCGGCGACGGCCCGACGCCGCCCGGCATGCTCGGCTACGAGGCGCTGCTGGAAGCCGCCGCGCCCGTGCCCGACGCGGGCCGCTGCGACGACGACCTGGCCGGCATCTTCTACACCGGCGGCACCACCGGCTTTCCCAAGGGCGTGATGCTGAGCCACACCAACATGGGCAGCTCGGGCCTGGCCCTGCATGCCGAAGGCCTGGCTGCGCCCGACGGCTGCTACCTGCATGCCGCGCCGATGTTCCACCTGGCCGACATGGGCCTGGCCGCGCCGCACTGGCTGGAGGGCAACACGCACGCGATCATTCCGGCCTTCAGCCCTGAAGCGGTGCTGAACGCCATCGAGCAAGACCGCGTCACGCACGCGCTGCTGGTGCCCACCATGATCCAGATGCTGGTCGACCATCCGGCAATGCGCGAGCCGCGCGACCTGGGCAGCCTGAAGTGCATCACCTACGGCGCCTCGCCGATCTCGGAGGCGGTGCTGACCCGCGCGATGGCGGCTTTCCCGGGCGTGGACTTCGTGCAGGCCTACGGCATGACCGAGCTGTCGCCGCTGGCCACCGTCAACCCCGCGCGCAACCACACGGCCGAGGGCCAGCGCCGGGGCAAGTTGCGCTCGGCCGGCCGCGCCAGCTACTGCACCGAGGTGCGCATCGTCGACGCCGAGGGCCTCGAGGTGCCGCGCGGCACGGTGGGCGAGGTCGCGGTGCGTGGGCCCAACGTGATGCAGGGCTACTGGAACCAGCCCGCGCAGACCGCCGCGGCCGTGCGCGGCGGCTGGATGCACACCGGCGACGGCGCGTACATGGACGACGACGGCTACATCTTCGTGGTCGACCGCCTGAAGGACATGATCATCAGCGGCGGCGAGAACATCTATTCGGCCGAGGTGGAGAACGCCATCAACCAGCATCCGGCCGTGGCGGCCTGCGCGGTCATCGGCATCCCCAGCGAGGAGTGGGGCGAGGCCGTGCATGCGGTGCTCGTGCTCAAGCCGGGCCAGCAGCTGGCGGCCGACGTGCTCATCGCGCACTGCAAGGCGCTGATCGCGAATTACAAATGCCCGCGCAGCGTGGCGGTGGTCGAGGCACTGCCGCTGTCGGGTGCCGGCAAGGTGCTCAAGACCCGGTTGCGCGAACCGTTTTGGCAAGGGCGCCAACGAAGCGTAGCCTGACGGTTTTCGAACTCTCTCTTACTTTCCATTCATTCATTTCAGGAGCCCCCCATGAGCCAGGATGTCCACGTCGTCGGTGTCGGCATGATCCCCTTCACCAAGCCGGGCGCGAACCAGCCCTACCCGCAGATGGCCGCGCACGCGACCAACGCGGCCTTGAAAGACGCCGGCATCGGCTACGAGCTGGTGCAGCAGGCCTACGTCGGCTACGTGTACGGCGATTCGACCGCCGGCCAGCGCGCGCTGTACGAAGTCGGCATGACCGGCATTCCGGTCGTCAACGTCAACAACAACTGCTCCACCGGCTCGACCGCGCTGTTCCTGGCGCGCCAGGCCGTGGCCAGCGGCGCGGCCGACTGCGTGCTGGCACTGGGCTTCGAGCACATGAGCCCCGGCGCGCTGGGTGCGGTGTTCAACGACCGCCCGAGTCCGTTCGATCACTTCGAATCGATCACCGACGAGCTGGTCGGCAACGAGCAGGTGCCGCTGGCGCTGCGCTATTTCGGCGGCGCCGGCCTGGCGCACATGCAGCAGTACGGCACGCAGATGTCGACCTTCGCGAAGATCCGCGCCAAGGCCAGCCGCCATGCGTCGAACAACCCGGTGGCGCTGTTTCGCACCGTCGTCACCGAAGACGAGGTGATGGCCGCGCCCGTGATGTGGCCCGGCGTGATGACGCGACTCATGGCCTGCCCGCCCACCTGCGGCGCCGCAGCCGCCATCGTCTGCTCGCCGCGCTTCGCCGAGCGCCACGGGCTGGACCGCAGCGTGCGCATCAAGGCCCAGGCCATGACGACCGACCGCGCCATCACCTTCGAGGCGCGCGACATGCGCGAGGTGGTGGGCTTCAGCATGGCGCAGGAAGCCGCGCAGAAGGTCTACGACGCGGCCGGTGTCGGCCCGCAGGACATCGACGTGGTCGAGCTGCACGACTGCTTTGCGCACAACGAGCTCATCAGCTACGAAGCGCTCGGCCTGTGCCCGGTGGGCGGCGCGGAGAAGTTCGTGGTCGATGGCGACAACACCTACGGCGGCAAGGTCGTCACCAACCCGTCCGGCGGGCTGCTGTCGAAGGGCCACCCGCTCGGCGCGACGGGGCTCGCGCAATGCACGGAGCTGGTCCAGCAGCTGCGCGGCACGGCCGAGAAGCGCCAGGTCGAAGGCGCGCGGATGGCGCTGCAGCACAACCTCGGGTTGGGCGGCGCCTGCGTGGTCACGCTGTACGAACGCGTCTGAGGGCAGGGCCACCCATGATCGACAAGAAATGGATCGGCCACGAGCTGCCCGCCTCGGTGCTGCCCATCGAGCGCAGCCGGCTGCAGTTCTTCGCCAAGGCCATCGGCGAGACCGACCCGGTCTACACCGACGCCGCTGCGGCGCGCGACGCCGGCTACCCCGACCTGCCCGCACCGCCGACCTTCCTGTTCGCCGCCGAGCTGGACTCGGGCGCTTCGGACCAGTTGCTGACTGACCTGCAGATCCCGTTGTCGAAGCTGCTGCACGGCGAGCAGAGCTTCAGCTACCACCGCCCCGCCTGCGTGGGCGACACGGTGACGGTGCGCTCCACCATCAGCGACATCTACGACAAGAAGAACGGCGCGCTCGAGTTCGTCGTGAAGACCTCGCGCGCCACCAACCAGCGCGACGAACTCGTGGCCGAGCTGCGCACGGTGATCGTCTGCCGCCACTGAAGAAAGAACCTGCGATGACCCTCCGCTACGACACCGTCCAGGTCGGCGACGAACTTCCCGCGCTGCAACTCCCGCCGGTGAACCGCACGACGCTCGCGCTCTTCGCGGGCGCCTCGGGCGACCACAACCCGATCCACATCGACACCGACTTCGCGCGCAAGGCCGGCATGCCCGACGTGTTCGCGCAGGGCATGCTGGGCATGGCCTGGCTCGGCCGGCTGCTCACGCAGTGGGTGCCGCAGGCGCAGCTGCGCCGCTTCGACGTGCGCTTCCAGGGCATCACGCACCTGGGCCATGCCGTGCGCTGCACCGGCCGCGTGGTCGAGAAGCTGGAACACAACGGCGAGCGCTGCGTGCGCGTGGAAGTGCTCAGCGCCAACCAGCACGGCCAGACGCGCATTGCGGGCGAGGCGCTCGTGGCGCTGCGCTGACCCCTTGAACGAACGAAAGAAAGAAGAGAGAAGAGACATGACACCCAAACTCGAAGGCAAGGTCGCCCTCATCACCGGCTCGGGCCGCGGCATCGGGCGCGCGATCGCGCTCAAGCTCGCCAGCGAAGGCGCACGCGTCGTCGTCAACGACCTCGACGCCGAACCGGCCGAGGAGACCGTGCAGGCCATCCGCGCCGCGGGCGGGCAGGCCGTGGCCTGCGTCGGCAGCGTGTCGGCGACGGACTTCGCCGAGCGCTTCGTCGGCACGGCGGTGAACGAGTTCAAGGGCCTGGACATCATCGTCAACAACGCCGGCTACACCTGGGACAGCGTGGTGCAGAAGATGACCGACGAGCAGTGGTACGCCATGATCGACGTGCACCTGACGGCACCGTTTCGCATCCTGCGCGCCGCGCAGCCCGTGATCCGCGCGCTGGCGAAAACCGAGGGCGAAGCGGGCCGGCGCGTGGTGCGCAAAGTGGTCAACATCTCGTCGGTGGCCGGGCTCTTCGGCAATGCGGGGCAGGCCAACTACTCGACCGCCAAGGCCGGCATCGTCGGCATGACGCAGACGCTGGCCAAGGAGTGGGGCCGCATGAACGTCACGGTGAACTGCGTGGCCTTCGGCTTCATCCAGACGCGGCTCACGGCCAGCACGGCCGAGGCCACCACGGCGAACATCGAGGGGCGCGAGATCAAGGTCGGCGTCAACCCCGGCCTGCTGGCGATGATGGAACAGTCGATCCCGCTGGGCCGCGGCGGCACGCCCGAAGAGGCGGCCGGCGCGGTGTACCTGCTGTGCGCGCCCGAGTCGGATTACGTGAGCGGCCAGACGCTCATGTGCACCGGCGGGCTCACGGGGATCTGAGATGCAGTTCGAAGAAGGCATTGCCTGGGGCGTGCAGGACGGCATCGGCCGCATCGTGCTGAAGCGGCCCGAACGCGCGAACTCGGTGTCGCTGGCGAGCAGCCATGCGCTGGCGCGCGCCATCGACGAGGTGCTCGAAGCGGCGCCGCGCGCCATCCTGCTGACCGGCGAGGGGCGCGTGTTCTGCGCGGGCGGCGACATCGAGAGCTTCGTGGCGGCGGGCGACAAGCTGCCCGAGCTGGTCGACGCCATCCTCGACCGGCTGCATCCCGCGCTGCTGCGGCTGGCCCAGAACCCAGCGCCGCTGGTGGTGGCGGTGAACGGCACGGTCGGCGGCGCCGGCGTGGGGCTGGCGCTGTGCGGCGACTTCGTGCTCGCCACCGAGTCGATGAAGCTGCGCACGGGCTACGCGGCCATCGGGCTCTCGCCGGACGCGGGGAGTTCGTATTTCCTGTCGCGCCGCATCGGGCCGGTGCGCGCGCAGCAGTGGCTGATGCTGAGCGACGCGATCGACAGCGCGCGCTGCCTGGCGGCGGGTGCGGTCGATGCGCTGTACCCGGACGCCGAACTGGCGGCGGCCGCCGAAGCGCTGGTGACGCGGCTGGCGAACGGTGCCACCGCATCGTTCGCGGGCATCAAGGCGCTGTGCGGGGGGGCCACCGAGCGCCCGATCGAAGAACACTTCGAGATGGAGCACCGCCTGCTGCGCCGACGCGCGGGCAGCGCGGATGGGCGCGAAGGCGTGAAGGCCTTCACCGAAAAGCGCGCACCGCGCTTCTCGGGCCGCTGAGCGCGGCGGGCTGCTGCAGGCTCAGCTCTTCTTCTTGAAGAGCTTCGTGAGGCCCCACAGCGCCGCGCCGCCCGCCACCACGGCGACCTTCGCGAACTTGGCCAGGAAGGCGAGGGCGACCGCGAACAGGCCCAGCTTCTTCGCGGCCGCGCCGGCCACCAGCGCGGCCAGGCCGTAGGCGGCGACCTTGTCGGTGGACGCATTGAAGTCCGCGTACTTCTTGCCGTCGTCGTACTGCAGCGCGCCGAGCAGCTTGGTGGCGTCGGGCTTGTACTTCTCGAGGTCGTTCGCGTTGGTGATGAGGTTCAGGCTCAGGTAGCCCTCGCGGCCCAGCGCGTAGGTGTTGTAGTTGACGCCGGGGTTGCCGCCGTCGCTGCCCTTCTTCTTCGACAGGGCCGACCACACCAGCCGGTGCGTCGCGGCGTCGTACTGCGGCTTCTGCGCCCAGCCGGTGACCTCGATGCCCGGGATGCCGCGCTTGGCGCGTTCCTCGTTCGCGGCCTCGGTGCCTTCCTTCAGGCTGGTGAGCAACTCGTCGGCGTTCCAGTCCTTGGCGTCGTCGTCCTTGATGTAGCCCTCTTTCACGAACTTCACGACCGCCATCCAGTCGCCGTCGTCGGCGGGGAAGATCGCGCCGATGAAGGTGTCGTCGGTGCGGTTGCCCATACTGCGCATGAGCTGCGCGGCGGCGGGTGTGGGCACCCAGACGTAGCCGGCGGGCAGCTTCAGGTGGGCCTGGTCGCGCAGCGTGATGTCGGCGGGGCCGGCTTTCTGCACGGCCTTGGCGGCCTTGAAGGCGGCTTCCTGCTCGGCTTCGAGCGAGCTCGCGGTCGAGGCGGTGGAAGCGGTGGTGGGGGATGCGGCGTTGCTGATGTGGGTGGCCGTCAGGGCGCACGCGAACAGCAAGCCGGCCGTCAGGCGGGCAGTATGAATACGCAAGTTCTCTCTCCTCGGTTGTTGTCGTTTCTGGTGAGACGCGAGGAGTTTATCGGCGCGCGAAGCCGCGCCGGCCGTGGGTTTCAGGGCCAGGGCGTGGGCGGCGGAATTTCACACACCGGCTCGACGTCGATGCTCTTGAAGTCGGCCGGCGAGACGATCTCCAGGTACTCCATGTCGGGCGAGTAGTCGAAGAGAAAGTGGCGGATGCCGGGGCGCTGGTGCACCACGTCGCCGGCCTCGACGCGCGTCTCCTTGTCCTCGTACATGAAGCGCGCCCAGCCCTTGAGCATGATGACGATCTGGAAGTCCGCCTCGTGGCGGTGCCAGCCGGTGCCCGCTTCCGGTGCCATGTTGGCCTTGACCAGGTGCGCGATCACCTTGCCGTGGGTGGCGGCCGCAATGCCGAGGTCGCGGTACAGGAAGAAGTCTCGCAACCCGCCCGAGACGTAGTCGGTGTCACCGGGCTTGACGTGGGAGAACTGGGTGGCGGTTCGGTCCAGCATGGGCGCTCCTTCGCGGGGGATGATGCTGCGATGCAGCATGCATAAACCGTTCCTGCGCACGGCCCATTGCTTGACGGCCCGCAGGCCGCTCCAGATACTCAACCGCATGGTTCACTCAGATGCCCTGGACGCCGTGTTTGCGGCCCTGTCCGACCCGACCCGCCGCAGCGTGCTCGAAGCGCTGGGTGAGGGTGAGGGCGGCCTCAGCGTGACCGAACTCGCCGAACCGCACGGCATGTCGCTGACCGGCTTCATGAAGCACCTGCGCGTGCTCGAAGGTGCCGGCCTCATCTCGCGCACGAAGGCGGGCCGCGTCGTGCGCTGCGAGCTGTCGCCGGGCCCGATGCAGGAGGCTGCCGTGTGGCTCTCGCGCTACGAGAAGTTCTGGACCGGCCGCCTCGATGCTCTGGCGCGCTTTCTCTACCACCAGGAGGACACCGAATGGCGAAACCTTCCCCCGGCCCCACCGCCGGCCCCGGCACCGATCGCCCCTCGCTCACGCTCCGCCGGCACTTCCGCGTCAACCCCGCCAAAGTCTGGCGCGCGTGGACCGACCCGCAAGCGCTGAAGCACTGGTTCGGCCCCGCGGAAATCGTCGATGTGCCGCTGGCCGAGGTCGACCTGCGCGTGGGCGGGCGCTTTCGCGTGACCATGTTGGCGGCCGACGGTGAGACGCACGACGTGAGCGGCACGTACCTCGAGGTCGTGCCCGAGCGCCGGCTGGTCTTCAGCTGGGCCTGGCGCAGCACGCCCGAGCGCGAGTCACGCGTCACGGTGCAGCTCGAGCCCGACGCGGGCGGTTGCGAGCTCGTGCTCATGCACCAGCAGTTCTTCGACGAAGCGGCGCGCGACGGCCACAACCACGGCTGGACCGGCTCGCTCGTCAAGCTCGAGCGTTGGCTGGCCGGCGGCGACACCGGGTGACGGAACAACCGACGGCGATCGCCGACACGCTCGACGCGATCTACCGCAGCGAGTCGCGCCGCATCTTCGCCACGCTGGTGCGGTTGCTGGGCGATTTCGACTTGGCCGAAGAAGCCCTGCACGACGCCTTTCGCGCCGCGCTCGAACAATGGCCGCGCGAAGGCGTGCCCGCCAACCCGCGCGCCTGGCTGGTGTCGGCGGGGCGCTTCAAGTCCATCGACGGCCTCCGCCGGCAGGCGCGCTTCACCGCGTGGGACGAGGCCACCGCCCACACCGACACGCTGGCCGACCCCGCGCCCGCCTGGCACGAGGCCGACCCCGATGCCGATGCGCTCGAGGACGACCGCCTGCGCCTGGTCTTCACCTGCTGCCACCCCGCGCTCGCGCCCGACGCCCAGGTGGCGCTCACGCTGCGCGAGGTCTGCGGGCTGGCGACCGAGGAGATCGCGCGCGCCTTTCTCGTGCCCGCGCCCACCATCGCGCAGCGCATCGTGCGGGCCAAGGCGCGCATCCGCGATGCGGGCATTCCGTACCAGGTGCCGGGCCTGGCCGAACTGCCCGAACGGCTCGATGCCGTGCTGCGCGTGGTGTACCTCGTGTTCAACGAAGGCTATGCGGCCTCGTCGGGCCAGAGCGTGACGCGCGCCGACCTCTCGGCCGAGGCGATCCGGCTCGGGCGCTTGGTGGCTGAACTGCTGCCCGACCCCGAGGCGCTGGGCCTGCTCGCGCTGATGTTGCTGCACGACGCGCGCCGTGCCGCGCGCACCTCGGCGCAGGGCGAACTCGTGCTGCTCGACGCGCAGGACCGCAGCCTGTGGCACCGCGGGCAGATCGGGGAGGGCGCGGCGCTGGTCGAGCGCGCGCTGCTGTCGCGTCGCTTCGGCCCGTACACCTTGCAGGCCGCCATTGCCGCGGTGCACGCCGAAGCGGCCGAGGCCGCCGCCACCGACTGGCCGCAGATCGTCGGCCTGTACGACGTGCTGCTGCGGCTCGACCCTTCGCCCGTGGCCGAACTCAACCGCGCGGCGGCCGTGGCGATGCGTGACGGGCCGGTGGCCGGGCTGGCACTGATCGACGCGCTGCTCGCGCGCGGCGAGCTGGCCCGCTACCACCTGGCGCATGGCGCGCGTGCCGAACTGTGCCGGCGGCTGGGTCGCACCGACGATGCGAGAGCCGCCTACCTGCAGGCGCTGTCGCTGGTGCGGCAGCAGCCCGAGCGGCAGTTCCTGGAGCGGCAGCTGGCGTCCTTGTCGGACACGAAAAATATTTGATGCCCCTTGTCGATTCCGGCCGTCGCCGTTCGACCAGTGATGTCCTCACTCAAATTTGCAAGGAGATTCCGTATGAAATACCTCTGCCTCGTTCACTGCGACGAAGCGGTGCTTCGCGCGCTGCCGCCCGACGAGCGCCGTGCGCTCAATGCCGATTCGATGGCCTACGACCGCCTGCTCGAAGCCGCCGGCCACTTCATCGCCGCCGAGGCGCTGAGCCCGGTGCGCGCCGCCAAGGTCGTGCAGGTGCGCCAGGGCCAGCGCTCGCACGTCGACGGCCCCTACGCCGAAGCCCGCGAGCAGCTGTGCGGCTTCATCCTGGTCGAGGCGCGTGACCTGAACGCCGCGATCCAGCTGGCGGGCCGCATTCCGATGGCGCGCTACGGCGCCATCGAGGTGCGTCCCATCGAGGTCATGGAAATGATCGAAAACCCCGAGGGGAATGCCGCATGAGATACCTTTGCCTGATCTACGGAACCGACGCGCAGACGAGCCACTTCTCGGCGCAGGACATGGACCACTACATCAACGAACACATCGACTACGACGCCCATCTGCAGGCGCTCGGCAAGCTCGTCGTGGCCGAGGCCTTGCAGCCGGCCGGCACGGCGGTCACGGTGCGCATGCGCAACGACAAACTCTCGGTCACCGACGGGCCGTTCGCCGAAACCAGCGAGCAGCTGGGCGGCTTCTACCTGGTCGAGGCCGACAGCGAGGAGGAGGCGTTGCAGCTCGCGGCCGGCATTCCCTCGGCGCGCTTGAGCAGCATCGAGGTGCGCAAGGCCTGGTCGGCAAGCGACAGCGGAGCCGGCCCATGAGCGGCGCACCCGACCGGGCGGCGCCCGCCCGCGCCACGGCGCGCGAATGGACGGGGCTGGCCGTCATCGCGCTGCCCTGCATGCTCTATTCGATGGACCTCACGGTGCTGAACCTGGCGATCCCGTCGATCAGCGAAGACCTCAAGCCCACCGCCTCGCAGCTGCTGTGGATCGTCGACATCTACGGCTTCTTCGTGGCCGGCCTGCTGGTCACCATGGGCACGCTGGGCGACCGCATCGGGCGGCGCCGGCTGCTGCTGATCGGCGCGGTGGCGTTCGGCGTGGCCTCGGTGCTCGCGGCCTTCTCGACCAGCGCCAACATGCTGATCGCCACGCGCGCGCTGCTGGGCGTGGCGGGGGCGACGCTGGCGCCGTCCACGCTCTCGCTCATCCGCAACATGTTCCTCGACCCGGCGCAGCGCACCGTGGCCATCGGCGTGTGGATTTCGAGCTACTCGGCCGGCGCGGTCATCGGCCCGGTGCTGGGCGGCGTGCTGCTGCAGTTCTTTCCGTGGGGCTCGGTGTTCCTCATCGGCGTGCCGGTGATGGTGCTGCTGCTCGCGCTCGGGCCGTGGCTCTTGCCCGAGTACCGCGACCCCGACGCGGGCGCGCTCGACCTGGCCAGCGTGGCGCTCTCGCTGGGCGCGGTGCTGGCCGCCATCTACGGCATCAAGCAGGTGGCCGAGCACGGGCCCGACGCGGTGTCGCTGCTGGCCATCGCGGCCGGTGCGCTGCTGGGCTGGCTGTTCGCGCGCCGGCAGGGGCGGCTGGCCAACCCGATGATCGACCTGCGCCTGTTCCGGCTGCCGGCCTTCAGCGTCTCGCTGGGGGCCTACATGCTGGCCTGCTTCGTGATGTTCGGGCTCTTTCTGTACAACGCGCAGTACCTGCAGCTGGTGCTCGGCCTGCCGCCGCTGGAAGCGGGCCTGTGGAGCATGCCGGGCGCCGGCGCCTTCATCGTCGGCTCGATGATCGTGCCCGCGCTCACGCGACGCCTGTGCCCGGCCTACGTGATGGGCGGCGGGCTGGTCGTGGCGGCGCTGGGCTTCGGCATGCTGGTGCTGCTGCCGGCGCAGGGCGGGCTGGCCTGGATGGTGACGAGCGCGGTCATCTCTTCGCTCGGCCTGGCGCCGGTGTTCACGCTGGCCACCGACCTGGTCGTGGGCAGCGCGCCGCCCGAGCGCGCGGGCGTGGCCTCGGCCATCTCGGAGACCAGCTCCGAGTTCGGCGGGGCGCTGGGCATCGCCATCCTCGGCAGCGTCGGCGCGGCGATCTACCGCGCGGCCATGGCCGACGCCGTACCGGCCGGGCTGGCCGGTGCGGCCGCGGTCGAAGCCGCCCGCAGCACGCTCGGCGGAGCGGTCGCGCTGGCCGGGGAACTGCCCGGTACCACCGGCGCCGCGCTGCTCGATGTGGGGCGCGACGCGCTGCTGCGCGCCTTGCGGTTGGTGGCCGGCCTGTGCGCCGTGGTGCTGCTGTTCGTCGGCGTGCTGGTGGCGGTGCGCCTGCGCAGCGTGGGCGCGTCGCATGCGCAAGAGGGCGCCGTACCCCCGGGCGGCGCCGCATTGCCGGAGCGTTGACGAGCCTCCATACTGGGGCTTCCACGACGCACCCCACGACCGAACGGAGGCCCCATGAGCAACGAACTGCGCAAGAAGCTGCATGACCTGGCGGAACTGTCCGACAGCACCTCCGACCCGCAGACCAAGGCCATCGTCGAGGCGATCCGGCTGCAGACGGCGGTGCTGAACGAGCGGCTGTTCAGCATCGAGCTGCAGCTCGGCGCGCTCGCCAAGCGCATGGAAAACACCACCGACTGAGTCGGCTGCTGCTTTGTGGGGATAATCCCCGGCATGAGCGGCAACACCTTCGGAACTCTCTTCGCGGTCACCAATTTCGGCGAGTCGCACGGCCCGGCCATCGGCTGCGTGATCGACGGCTGCCCCCCGGGCATGGCCCTGAGCGAGGCCGACATCCAGGGCGACCTCGACCGCCGGCGCCCCGGCACCAGCCGCCACGTCACCCAGCGCAACGAGCCCGACGCGGTGCAGATCCTGTCCGGCGTGTACGAGGGCAAGACCACCGGCACGCCCATTGCGCTGCTGATCCAGAACACCGACCAGCGCAGCAAGGACTACGGGCAGATCGCCCAGCAGTTCCGCCCCGGCCACGCCGACTTCACCTACTGGAAGAAGTACGGCATCCGCGATCCGCGCGGTGGCGGGCGTTCTTCGGCACGGCTCACGGCGCCCATGGTCGCGGCCGGCGCGGTCGCCAAGAAGTGGCTGGCCGAAAAATACGGGATGGTGTTCCGCGGCTGCATGACGCAGATCGGCGAGATCGCCATTCCCTTCGAGAGCTGGGACCACGTCCCGAACAACCCCTTCTTCGCCCCCATCGCCGACGTGAGCGCGCTGGAGGACTACATGGACCGCCTGCGCAAGGCCGGTGATTCGTGCGGCGCGCGCATCCGCGTCACCGCCACCAACGTCCCCGTGGGCCTGGGCGAGCCGCTCTTTGACAAGCTCGACGCCGAGATCGCCTACGCCATGATGGGCATCAACGCGGTGAAGGCCGTGGAAATCGGCGCCGGCTTCGACAGCGTCACGCAGCGCGGCACCACGCACGGCGACTCGATCACGCCGACCGGCTTCCTCAGCAACAACGCGGGCGGCATCCTGGGCGGCATCAGCTCGGGGCAAGACCTCGAGGTGAGCATCGCGATCAAGCCCACCAGCTCGATCATCAGCCCGCGCCAGTCGATCGACATCCACAACAACCCCGTCGAAGTCATCACCAAGGGCCGCCACGACCCGTGCGTGGGCATCCGCGCCACGCCCATTGCCGAAGCCATGCTCGCGCTGGTGGTGATGGAACACGTGCTGCGCAACCGCGCGCAGTGCGGCGACGTGAACCCGCCCGTCGAGAAGAGCGAAGCTGCGTCGCCGCAGTCGTCCTTCCTGTAGTGTCGACGCCGCCACCTGTGGCCGCCGGGCGCGGCCACCTGTTGGCATTCGCTGGCCTGTCGGCCAGCTACTTCGCGCACATCGGTTTCTTCAACCCTTACCTGCCGCTGTGGCTCAAGGACCTGGGCCTGCCGATCTTCACGATCAGCCTGCTGGCCTCGGTGCAATCGATCACGCGCGTCTTCGCGCCCTATGCCTGGGGCGCGCTCAGCGACCACACCGGCCAGCGCGTGAAGCTGCTGCGCTTCAGCGCCGCGGTGGCGCTGGCCAGCTCCTTCGGGCTGTGGTGGCACGGCGGCGCCTGGTGGCTCGCGCTGGTGCTGCTCGTGATGTTCACGCACACCAGCTCGATGATGTCGCTCACCGAAGCGGCCATGGCGCAGATCGTCGCGGGCGACTGGGGCCGCTACGGGCGCATCCGCCTGTGCGGCTCGGCCGGTTTCCTGGTCACCGTGTTCGTCGCGGGCGAGTGGTTCGAGCGCTTCGGCATGAAGCACTTTCCGTACTGGGCCGCCGGCACGCTGGCCGTGGTGTTGCTCGCGACGATGAAGCTGCCCGACCTGCGCGAACCGCCGGCTGCGCACGACGCCGTGAAGGAGCCCATCGGCCCCGTGCTGCGCATCCCTGCCGTGCGATGGTTCTTTGCGTCGCTGTTCTTCCAGGTGATGTCGCACTTCTCGGTGTACGCGTTCTTCTCGCTGTACCTCGATTCGATCGGCTACGGCAAGAGCACCATCGGCCTCTTGTGGGCGCTGTCGGTGGTGGCCGAGATCGTCTGGTTCTTCCTGCAGGGCCGGCTCATCGGCCTGCTGCCGATGCCGCGCTGGATGCTGGTGTGCGGCATTGCCGGCGTGGCACGGCTCGGCCTCACGGCCGGGCTGGGCGGCTTCATCGCGGCGCTGGTCATCGCGCAGTGGCTGCATGCGCTGAGCTTCGCGGCGCACCACACGGCCTGCATCGCCGTGGTGTCGCGCCGCTTCCCCGGCCACCTGCGCGGACGCGGGCAGGCGCTGTTCACGGTGATCGGCTACGGCTTCGGCGGCGTGCTGGGCGTGTTGCTCGGCGGGGCGGTGGCACAGGAGCTGGGCTATCGCACGATGTTCGCGCTGGCGGCGTTGCTGGCGGTGGCGGGCACGTTGTGCGCGTGGCGGATGGTGATGCACGAACCGTCGGGGCGCGCGGCCAAGGCCTGAACCGGATTCAGGGGAGGGCGCTTCGGGGGTGAGGTGTCATGGGCCGTACATGACCGAGTCATGGCCGCGACCTACGCTGGGTGCTTCCCAACGTTTTCTCTTGTCATGTCCGATTCCGTCGATCCGCGCGGCGCACGCGCGCTTGCGCTTTCCCCGTCTTCTTCTTCCCCCTCCGCTCCCGACACCGAACGCGTCCCGCAACGTCGGCAGATGCTCAAGCTCGGCGCCTCCCTGCTCACCGTCGGCGGCAGCAGCGCCCTCATCGCCGCCTGCGGCGGTGGTGGTGGCGGTGGCGCCGGCTTCGGCCCGCTGCCGGCCCCCGCACCGGCGCCCAACCCGCCCGCGCCGGAACCCGTCGTGAGCAAGCGTTCGAGCTTCGCGCTGGCCGTGATGCCCGACACCCAGTTCTACGCGCGCTACGCCACCGCCGCCGAGAGCGACCAGTACGACAAGCGCTTCGGCAGTGCGCCCTTCGCGGCGCAGACGAAGTGGATCGCCGCCAACGCCAAGGCGCTGCACATTCCCTTCACCATCCACCTCGGCGACGTGGTCGACCAGGTCGGCAAGCCTGACCAGTGGAAGGTGGCCGATGCCGCCATGAAGGTGCTCGAGGACGCGAAGCTGCCCTACAGCGTGCTGGCCGGCAACCACGACGTGCTGAACGATGTCGACTACGGCGTCGACCCCGTCAACGGCACCGACGCCGCCCGCAACCTGGCCGCCGAGCCCTACCTGCAGTGGTTCGGCACCGAGCGCGCGAAGAAGCAGGCCACCTTCGGCGCGCGCGACACCAGCGGCTTCCACGAGTACCACGTGTTCGAGGCGCAGGGCCAGAAGTTCATGGTGCTGTCGCTGTCGTGGCGCGTGTCCGATGCGGGCATCGCGTGGGCGCGGCAGGTGATCGCGAAGAACCCGACGCTACCCGTGATTTTGGTCAACCACCAGCTGCTCAACATCGCGCCCGACGGCACCAGCCCGCTGGAAACCGACTACGGCAAGATGCTGTGGGAGAAGCTGATCCGCGACAACGACCAGATCTTCATGACGCTCAACGGCCACCACCACGGCGCCGCGCACCTCACGAAGACCAACGACTTCGGCCACAAGGTCGAGGAGATGGTGGTCGACTACCAGATGGCCTACCAGGGCGGCAACGGCCTGATGCGCCTGTACGAGTTCGACCTGACGAACAAGCAGATCAAGGTGCTGTCGTTCTCGCCCTGGGTGCCGCAAAAGCCCGCTGCCACGCTGAACGCCTTCGACCAGGCCGTGCTCACCACGCCCAACGAGGCTTTCACCATCGAGATGGATTTCGCGCAGCGCTTCGCCGGCTTCAACAAGGGCTTTGCCGCGGGCGAGGCCACGGTCGAGCAGTCGCTGGTCGAGCAGGCGAAGGCGCTGATCCTGGCCAACTACAAGGACCCCGAAGCCACCGTGCAGCGGCCCGCCGCCGATGCGGAGGACTACCCCAAGGTCGCGAACACGTTGGCGCACTGGCGCTTCGTCGGCGGTGCGGTGAACCAGCCGGTGCTGCCGGGCACCGTGATCGCGGACGTGACGGGGGCCAATCCGCTACGTCGGGATGCCCTGAACCAGAGCGTCATCCGCAATGCCGCCGACGGCGACATTATCTGGACCGACGACCGCCACCGCCTCTCGGCCGCGCCGGGCTCGGTGCGCTTCCTCAACACCAACAGGAACGAACCGCCGCGGATGAGCTACTTCCTCACCGATGCGGCAGCGCCGATCAATGCGCACACGCTGGACCAGGGCTACACGGTCGAAGCCTTCGTGAAGATCGACAAGGCCTGGACCAGCGACAACCACAAGTGGATGAACATCATGACGCGCGACGGCCTCAGCGGGAAACTGCCCGGTTTCCTGGGCGAGGCCGAGGCGCCGCCGATGCTGTTCGCCATTTCGAGCCTGCGCGAAGTGCAATGGGAGGTCGTGCCGAGTCCGGCGGGAACGCCCCGGGCCAAGACCAACTGGTCGGGCGAGGTCATTGCCGACCGCTGGGTGCACATCGCGATCGTCAATGACCCGGTGTCGCACGACACCACGATGTACGTCGAGGGCGCGCCGGTGCTGCGCAATGCCGCGGCGGCGCAGGGACTGGCTTCGGTCTCGGCCACCTCGCAATGGGTGGTGGGCGGCGGCTCCTGGAATGGTGCGCGCGCCGACGGCTTCTTCGGGCACATCGGCGAGGTGCGCGTGGTGGCGGCGGCCCTGGCGCCGTCGCAGTGGCTGACGGCGCGCAGGGCGGGCTGAGCGCCCTGCAGGGCCGGGAGGGTGGCTACTTCTTCTTCCCGGCCTTGGCCGTCTTCACGGGCTTGACCACGGCGGTCTTCGCCGTGCTCGCCTTGCCGCCCCCCACCTCCTTCTCGAACATCGCAAAGTACTCCGAAGCCATCTTGCGCAGCGAGCGCCCGATGTTCGCGTAGTCGTATTCGTTGAGGTTGGCCAGCGACACGCGCCCCGACGGGTGCTTGCCGCCGAAGCCGCGACCGGGCAGCAGCACGATGCTGGTTTCGGCGGCGATGCGGAACAGCGCCTCGTTGGGCTGCAGCTTGGTGAGAATCCACTTGCCGAAGCGCTCGCCGTGCATCTGCGTGGCGATGTCCTGCAGGTCGAGCAGGTGGTAGTAGCTCACCGAGTTCGGGTCGGGCTGCAGCGGCAGGCCGAGCTCGCGGTACAGCGCCTCCTTGCGGCGAGAGACGATGTGCTTCATCGACTTCTTGTAGGTCTCGCCCTCGTCCATGAGGCAGAACAGCGAGAACATCACCATCTGCGCCTGCACGGGCGTGGAGAGGCCGGCCGTGTGGTTCAGCGCCACGGTGCGGCTGTCGGCCACGAGGCGGTCGATGAACTTCAGCTTGCGCGGCTCGGTGGTGATGGAGCTGTAGCGCGCGTCGAGCTCTTTGCGCTTGGTCTCGGGCAGGGCGGCGATCTTGCGGTCGAGGATGTTGTCCTCGTGCGTGGCGACCACGCCCATGCGCCAGCCGGTGGCGCCGAAGTACTTCGAGAACGAATACACCAGGATGGTGTTTTGCGGACAGATCGCGAACAGCGACAGGAAGTTGTCGGCGAAGGTGCCGTACACGTCGTCCGTGAGGATGATGAGGTCGGGCCGCTGCTTCACGATGTCGGCGATGTAGCCCAGCACCTCGTCGCTGATCTTCACCGACGGCGGGTTGCTCGGGTTGCACAGGAAGAAGGCCTTGACCTTCGGGTCGAGCAGCTTCTGCAGCTCCTTCTTGGTGAACTGCCAGTTGTTCTCGGGCGGCGCGTCGATCAGCGCCTCGATGAGCTGATAGTCGTTCAGGTGCGGGATCTCGATGTAGGGCGTGAAGATCGGCATGCCCAGCGCGATGGTGTCGCCGGGCGACAGCAGGTGGTTCTCGCGCAGGCTGTTGAACAGGTAGGTCATGGCGGCGGTGCCGCCTTCCACCGCGTACATGTCGAACTTGCCCACGAAGGGGTGGGTGCCGATCATCTCCTTGTGGATGTACTGGCCCACGACGATCTCGGTCAGGCGCAGCATGCGGTCGGGCACCGGGTAGTTGCAGCCCAGGATGGCCTCGCACATCTCGTAGATGAAGTCGCCGGCCGACAGGCCCAGCTGGTCGCGCACGTAGGACACGGCGGCCTCGATGAAGCGCACGCCGGGCTCGCCCTCGTGCGACTTGGCAAAGAGCTCGAAGCGCGCCTCGATGCCCTCGCGCTGCGGAAAGCCGCCCACGTCCGCCATGTAGATGTACGAGCGCTCGGCCTCGGTCATGGCAAAGAGGCCGAACTGGAAGAAGCCGTGGCGCGGGGTGGTGGCCAGGAAGTTCGGGTTGCCGCGGCCGGCGTTGAGCATGAGGCGGTCACTCTGTCGTGCGACCTGGATCAGCGCATCCTTCAGTTCGAACGGGCTCAGGCCGCCCAGCTTTTTCACGTCGCCGAAATCCATGGAGTACTCCTTGGTTGATAAGAAATAAAAGAAGAAAGAAGAAAGAAGAGGGAAGGCGCGGTGCTCAGACCAGCGCCACGATCAGCGGCCCCAGCAGCGTGAGGAACACATTGGCCAGTGCATAGGTGATGGCGAAGGGCACGGTGGGAATGGCGTTCTCGGCCTTGCCCAGCACTTCGCCGAAGGCCGGGTTGGCGCTGCGCGAGCCGCTCAGCGCGCCCGCGAAGACGGCCGTGTTGTCGTAGCGCAGCACGTAGCGCCCGAACAGCATGGTGAGAATCATCGGCACGAGCGTGACGACCACGCCGACGCCGAAGATGGTCAGGCCCAGCTCCTTGATGGTCTGCACGGCCTGCAGGCCCGACGTCAGGCCGACCACGACCACGAAGCCCGCCAGGCCCAGGTCTTTCAGCAGCTGCACCGCACTGGGCGGCAGCGCGCCGAAGGTCTGCTTCTTCGCGCGGTACCAGCCGAACAGCAGGCCCGACAGCAGGGCGCCGCCGCCGGCGCCGAGCGTCAGCGGGATGGCGCCGATCTTCACGCTCAGCAGGCCGACCAGCAGGCCCACCACCAGGCCCGCGCCCAGGTACACGAAGTCGGTCTTGGCACTGGGCACGATCACGTCGCCGACGAGGGACGCGACGCGCTTCACGTCCTGCTCGGCGCCGAAGATCGACACCAGGTCGCCCACCTGCACGACGGTGTCGGGCTTCATCGGCAGCACCTGGCCCATGCGGCTGAGCTGCACGACGAAGATGCCGTGGCGCACGCCGCCGGCGGTGGCCTGGCGGATCTGGTCGACGGTCTTGCCGCCGAAGTCCTTGTTGGTGAGCACGATCTCGCGCTTGTTCAGCGTCAGCTCCATGCCGTCGACCGCGTCGACCTCCTTGCCCAGCAGCGGCGCGCTCGCCACCACGGCATCGCGCCGGCCCACGGTGAGCACGTAGTCGCCCTGGCGCAGCACGAGCGTGGGGCTGACCTCGACGAACTTGCCGTCGCGCTTCACGCGCTCGATGGTGATGGTGGTGGCCGGGTTGGCGTTCTCGATGTCGGCCACCGTGCGCTGCGGATCGCTCGTGAGCTGGTAGATGCGCCCGACCAGCGAGGGCGCGGCTTCTTCCTGGTCGGGGCCGAGCACCTTCACGCCGGCCTGCATCGCGGTCTCGGCCGCGATCGCATCGTCGCGGATGCTGCGGCCCATGAGCTTGGGCAGGATGTTGACGCACACGATGATCGCGCCGAACGAGCCGAACACGTAGGTCACGGCATAGCCGATGGCCACGTTGCCCTGCAGCCGCGCGGTCTCGGCCGCGGCGAGGCCGAGCTTGCCGATGGCGTCGCCCGCCGTGCCGATGATGGCGCTCTGCGTGAGGCCGCCGGCCGCCACGCCCGCCGCCAGGCCCTTGTCGAGCCCGAACAGCTTGGCCATGACCACCACCGTGGCCAGGCCGGTGGCCGCCATCACGGCGGCCAGGATGATCTCCTTGATCGACTGCTTGCCCAGCGAGCTGAAGAACTGCGGCCCGCTCTCGAAGCCGACGGCGTAGATGAACAGCGCGAACAGCACGGCCTTCACGCCGCCGTCGATCTGCACGCCGACCTGGCTCACGATCACCGCCACCAGCAGCGAGCCGGCCACGCCGCCGAGCTGGAACTTGCCGAACTTGATCTTGCCGATCCAGTAGCCGACCGCCAGCGAGAGGAAGAGCGCCATTTCGGGCGACTTCTTGAAGAGTTCATGCAGCCATTCCATAGAGGAAGTCCTTTCAAGGCATCAATGAGAAGAAGAGAGAAGAGAAGGGCGTGGAGCGTCTCGGGTCGTTGTCTTATTTCGCGTGCTGCACCAGGCCGGCCAGGGCCACGATCAGTGGGCCCATCAGCGGCAGCACGACGTTCGAGATGGCGTAGGTGATCGTGTAGCCCAGCAGCGGCGTGGCGTTGCCCGCGGCGTTCTGCACGGCGCTGAGCGCGGGCGTGCTGCACTGCTGGCCGGCGATGGCGCCGAGCAACACGGGCGCCTCGAGCTTGAGCAGGCGGTGGCCGACGAACAGCGAGATGCTGGCTGGCACGACCGCGACGGCGATGCCCACCAGCGGCAGTGCAACGCCGAACTTCTGGACCAGCGCCAGCGCCTGCGGCCCCGAGGCCAGGCCCACGCAGGCGATGAAGGTGGCCAGGCCCAGGTCCTTCATGAGCGCCAGCGCGTCGGCCGGCACGCTCAGGCGGTGCGGGTGCTTCGACTGGTACCAGCCGAAGGCCAGCCCGGTGAGCAGCGCACCGCCGCCGGTGCCGAGCGAAAACGGAATGCCGCCGAGCTTCGCGCTGAAGCTGCCGATGAACACGCCCAGCAGGATGCCCGCGGCGGCGAAGCTGATGTTGCTGCGCGTGGAGGCGATCACGCGGTCGCCGACCTGCGCGATGGCGCTCGCCACCTCGGGCGCGGGGCCGTAGAGCTTGAGCACGTCGCCGCGCTGCAGCGTGAGGTCGTTCACGAGCGGCATGGCGTGGCCGTCGCGCGCCACGCCGATCACCTGCACGGCGGACGGCAACTCGTTTTCCAGCATGCGCAGCCCGCGACCGAACCACTCGCGACGGTTGGCGACGACCTCGGTGGTCTCGACCACGGTGTCGAAGGCGGTGGTGTCGGCGAACTCGCGGCCCAGCAGCTCGCCCACGTTGACGAGCGCGCTGCGCCGGCCGATGGCCAGCACCTGGTCGCCCACGCGCAGGTGCAAGTCGGGCTCGACCGCGAGGCTCTGGCCGTCGCGCACCACGCGCTCGATGCTGGCCTGTCGCCCGAGGATCGACGTGAGCTCGCCGACCGAGCGGCCGCGTCCCACGGTGACGCGGAACACGCGCCCGACCATCTCGGGCATGGCGCTGGCGGCGTCCGGATCGTCGGCGCCGCCGCCCATGGTCTTCCAGAGCTTGTCGGCTTCGGCGCGCAGGTTCACGCGCAGCAGCAGCGGAAACACCTGGCTCGTGACCACCACGATGGCGATCAGCCCGAAGACGTAGGTGATGGAGTAGGCCGTGACCACGTTGGCCTGCAACTGTGCGATCTCGGCGGCGGGGAGCGACAGCTTCGAGATCGCGTCGGTCGCCGTGCCCACCACCGCCGATTCGGTGGCCGCGCCCGCCATCAACCCGGCGGCCGTGCCGCGGTCGAGCGACAGCAGCACGGTGGCGCCGAGCACCAGCGCGAGCACCGCCACCACCTCGACCAGGCACAGCAGGCCCAGCCGCAAGCCTTTGGCGTCGAGGTTGGCAAAGAACTGCGGGCCGCCCGCGTAGCCGAGCGCAAAGATGAAGAGCATGAAGAACACGTTCTTCACGCTGTCGTCGAGCCGGATGCCCAACTGGCCGACCACCAGCGCGGCAATCAGCGTGCCGCAGATGCCGCCCAGCTGGATCGGCCCGAAGCGGATCTGGCCTACCGCGTAGCCAATGCACAGCACCAGAAACAATGCGATCTCCGGACTGTTTCTGAGTATTTCCACAAGGTGGCCGAACATGTGCCGCGATCCCTCCGGGTTATTTGTTCATTCGAGCGGGTCGGCGGATCGCAACGAAAAAAGGAGCACTGCATCCATTGGCATCAACGGCTGGCGAGTGGTGGGGCTCCAGCGAAAACTTTATTTTTCGTTTTGCGAATTGCCGATTCTTTGCATCTTCGATGACGATAAATCAACATCCATGACAATTGTCAAAATCAGAAAAGAATTGAGCGAGCGGCAATAGAAACGAGGCCGTTTGAATTACAAATTACGCGCTGCACGGAATCCTCCGTCGCAGTCAGCTCTGACCGCACGAACCTGTCCGGCCTCGGGTTTTCGATAACTCAAGTTGCTTGATTTAGTCGGTCGACTGCTCGATAGTCCCCCTCGTCCGAATGCCTTTCCGCTCGTTGGCGGATCGTCATCCGGTTCCATAGCAAGCACGGCAGGCGCTGTGCGCCCGCCCCCCTGAAGGAGACAACCTCATGTTCATCAGCCCGCGCTTCGTTCCCGCCCTGGCCGTCCTGGCCCTTGCCGCATCGGCCACGTCCACGGCCCTGGCCGCCGACCCGCCCGTCATCGGCCTGGTCACCAAGACCGAGACCAACCCCTTCTTCGTGAAGATGAAAGAGGGCGCGCAGGAGGAGGCCAAGAAGCTCGGCGCCAAGCTGCTGTCGGGGGCAGGAAAGGCCGACGGCGACAACGCGGGCCAGATCACGGCGATGGAAAACATGATCGCCGCCGGTGCCAAGACCATCCTCATCACGCCCAGCGACGCCAAGGCCATCGTGCCGGCGATCAAGAAGGCGCGCGACAAGGGCGTGCAGGTGATCGCTCTCGACAGCCCGGCCGATCCGCCGGACGCCACCGATGCGCTCTTCGCCACCAACAACTACACGGCCGGCGTGCTCATCGGCGAATACGCCAAGGCCGCGATGGCCGGCAAGACGCCCAAGATCGTCGCGCTCGACCTGTTGCCGGGCCACCCCGTGGGCGCGCAGCGCCACAACGGCTTCATGAAGGGCTTCGGCCTGCCGGCCAACGACGCCAAGTCGAACGAGCTGTCCAAGTCGCCCGAGATCGTCTGCATGGCCGACAGCTTCGGCGACCAGGCCAAGGCGCAGACCGTGATGGAGAACTGCCTGCAGAAGGCGCCCGACGTGAACCTGGTCTACACCATCAACGAGCCCGCCGCGGCCGGTGCCTACAACGCGCTCAAGCGCGCGGGCAAGGAGAAGGGCGTGCTGATCGTCTCGGTCGACGGCGGCTGCCAGGGCATCAAGGACACGGCTGCCGGCATCATTGCCGCAACCTCGCAGCAGTACCCGCTGAAGATGGCCGCCATGGGCGTGGCCGCAGGCGTCGAATTCGCCAAGACCGGCAAGAAGGCCTCGGGCTACGTCGACACCGGCGTGACGCTCATCGCCGGCAAGAGCGTGGCCGGCGTCGACAGCAAGGACACCAAGACCGGCACCGAGCTGTGCTGGGGCAAGAAGTAAACGGCCCCGGTCTATAGGGAGGCACACCGATGGCGAAATCTCCGACGCACCACATCCCGTGGGGCGCCCTCGGGCCGTGGCTGGCCCTGCTCGGCGCCTGCATCTTCTTTGCGACGCAGTCCGAGCGTTTTCTCACGGGCGGCAACCTGTCGCTGATCCTGCAGCAGGTGATGGTGGTGGGCGTGATCGCCATCGGCCAGACGCTGATCATCCTCACGGCCGGCATCGACCTGTCGTGCGGCATGGTGATGGCGCTGGGCGGGATCATCATGACGAAGTTCGCCACCGAACTCGGCATGCCGGTGCCGGTGGCCATCCTGTGCGGCATCGGCGTGACGACGCTGTTCGGCCTGCTCAATGGCCTCCTGGTCACGCGCATCAAGCTGCCGCCCTTCATCGTGACGCTGGGCACGCTGAACATCGCGTTCGCGATCACGCAGCTGTATTCGTCGTCGCAGACCATCACCGACCTGCCCGCCGGCCTCACGGGCCTGGGCACCACCTTCACCATCGGCAGCGCCGAGGTGGCGTGGGGGTCGGTGCTCATGCTCGCGCTCTATGCGCTCGCGTGGTTCGTGCTGCGCGAGACGGCGGCTGGCCGGCATGTCTACGCGATCGGCAACAACGCCGAAGCCACGCGGCTGGTGGGCATTCCCACGCAGCGCGTGCTGCTCGCGGTGTACGTGGCGGCGGGCGTGTTCTACGGCATCGCCTCGCTGCTGTCGGTGGCGCGCACCGGCGTGGGCGACCCGAACGCGGGCCAGACCGAGAACCTGGACGCCATCACGGCCGTGGTGCTCGGCGGCACCAGCCTCTTCGGCGGGCGCGGCATCGTGCTGGGTTCGCTCATCGGCGTGCTGATCGTGGGCGTGTTCCGCAACGGGCTCACGCTGATGGGCGTGTCGTCGATCTACCAGGTGCTGGTGACGGGCGTGCTCGTGATCCTGGCGGTGGCGGCCGATCAACTCTCGCGCAAGGGAGCCCGCTGATGAACACCGTGGCCAACCCCAAGATCGTGATGCAGGCCAAGGGCCTGGTGAAGCGCTACGGCCAGGTCACCGCGCTCGACGGTGTCGACTTCGAGCTGCGCGAGGGCGAAATCCTCGCGGTGATCGGAGACAACGGCGCGGGCAAGTCGTCGCTCATCAAGGCGCTGTCGGGCGCCATCGTGCCCGACGAAGGCCAGATCCTGCTCGACGGCGCGCCGGTGCATTTCCGCAACCCGCTGGACGCGCGCCGCGCGGGCATCGAGACGGTCTACCAGGACCTCGCCGTCGCGCCCGCGATGACCATCTACGAGAACCTCTTTCTGGGCCGCGAACTGCGCCGCCCCGGCTTCCTGGGCAATGTGCTGCGCATGCTCGACAAGAAAAAGATGCTGCTCGAAAGCACGGCGCGCATGGCCGACCTGAAGGTCGGCATCCAATCGATGACGCAGGCCGTCGAAACGCTCTCGGGCGGCCAGCGCCAGTGCGTGGCCGTGGCGCGCAGCGCGGCCTTCGCGCGGCACGTGGTCATCATGGACGAGCCCACCGCCGCGCTCGGCGTGAAGGAAGGCAACATGGTGCTCGAGCTGATCCGCCGCGTGCGCGAGCGCGGCCTGCCCGTGGTGCTCATCAGCCACAACATGCCGCATGTGTTCGAGGTGGCCGACCGCATCCACGTGGCGCGCCTGGGCAAGCGCGCGGCCGTGCTCAATCCGAAGAAGATCAGCATGAGCGACACCGTGGCCGTGATGACCGGTGCCATGACCGCCGACCAGTTGCCTGCGGAGGCGCATGCTTGATACCGATGCCCTCGAGCGCCCGTCGGCCCTGCTGCGTCCGCGCGGCTCCAACCAGGTGGGCATGCGCCAGTTCAACGAGCGCGTGGTGCTCCAGGCGCTGCGCGTGCACACCAGCCTGCCCAAGGCCGACCTCGCGCGGCTCACGGGCCTGAGCGCGCAGACCATCGGCCTCATCACCGCGCGGCTCGAGGACGACGGCCTCATCGTCAAGCAAAGCCGCGTGCGCGGGCGCATCGGCCAGCCCTCGGTGCCGCTGGCGCTCAACCCCGACGGCGCCTTTGCCATCGGCGTCAAGCTCGGGCGGCGCGGCGCTGAGTGGCTCTTGATCGACTTCGCGGCGCGGGTGCGCGAGCACCACGCGATCCGCTACGAATTTCCGGACGCCGGGGCGCTGCTGCCCGTGATCGCCGAGCACATCCACCGGCTGCGCGACGGGCTCGGGCTGCTGGCCGCGCGCAACGTGGGCGCGGGTCTGGCGGCACCGTTCCAGCTCGGCGGCTGGCACCGCACGCTGGGGCTGTCGAAGGCGCAGTCAGACGAGTGGAACCAGATGGACCTGCTGGCCGAGGTGCGCGCGCGCACCGACGTGCCCGTGGGCTTTGCGCGCGATACCGTGGCGGCCTGCGTGGCCGAACTGGTCACCGGGCGCGGCCACGACCTCAAGAGCTTCCTGTACATCTTCGTCGACACCTTCGTGGGCGGCGGACTGGTCATCAACTCGCACCTGCACACCGGTGCACACGGCAATGCGGGCGCGCTCGCGTCGATCCCGATGCGCACCGAGAAGCCTTCCGAAGGCCTGTCGACCCAGGTGGTGGCCGAGGCGTCGCTGTGGGAACTGGAGCAGCGCCTGCGCGCCGAAGGCCTCGACGCCACGGCGGCCTACGACGACCGTGCGCTCGAGGCGCCGTTCGCCACTGCCACGCAGGCCTGGCTCGGCAGCGCGTCACGCGCGCTGGCGCATGCCATCGTCAGCAGCACGGCCGTGCTCGACCTGGCCGACGTGGTGATGGACGGCTCGATGTCGCGCGCGCTGCTCGACGCATTGCTGGTACAGACCCGCGCGGCGCTCGCGCAGTGCAACTGGGAAGGCCTGTGGGCGCCGCAGCTGCATGGGGGCAGGGCGGGGGCGCAGGCCTGCGCGCTCGGCGGCGCGATGCTGCCGCTGCACGCCAACTTTGCGCCGGACCACGATGTGTTCTTGAAGGCGGGGTGAGCCGCTCAAGAACTCAGGGACTCGCCGAGGCGTGCAGGTCGCGCGGCAATCGCAGCGTGCTCGCGCGTGCGCCTGCGGGGCACGGCCCGTCGGAGTAGGCCGCATCGCCCTCGGGCATGACGCACTTGTGCACCTCGACGACGGCAGGAACGGACTTAGCGGCCTGCGTTTCGGGGCCGATCACCGGAGGCTCGAAGTGCGTGTTCGTCAGGGTGACGGGTGCCGAAGAGGATGCGCTTGGCGCCGCATCCGGCAACGTTTGGCGGGCGGTCGATCTGTCGGGCTCGGCCTCGACCGGACCGACTGCCGTGGTCAGGAGCGCAGCGCGCACCGCGCTCTCATGCACCAGGTCTTTCAAGGTCACATAGAAGAGCGACATCGCCACCAGCGCCACGCCCAGGCACGGGGCCCAGTACCGCCGGGGGTCGCCGGCCCGTGAGTTCAACGCCGCGGCCATGCCAGGCCTCCGTTCTGCAACACGCCGGCCAGCTTCGCGATGCCGCCGGTGCCGCTCGCCGCCCGGCCGATCAGCGCGCCGCCGGCGGCGCCCGCGACGACTCGCATCAGGAACGACCGGCTGCGGCCCGCGGCCAGCAACAGCAGCACGCCGGCGCCGAGCACGACGAGGTGTTCGCCGGGGTAGTCGGCGCGCGCCGCATCCACCTGCTTGATCTTGTCGATCGTCTGTTTCAGGTCCATGGCTGAAGCTCCTTGTCGTTTTCAGCCGTTCTTACCGGTGAGCGACGGGCTGCGCTGTAGGCCGGCGCCATGCGCGGTGACGGAATCCGCCGCGAAAACGCCGTGGAGAAAGCCGCGTCGCACGGGAGGCAGGGCGCTCTCGATAATGCAACCCGCTTGTAGAGAACCCCACAGAAGCAGAGAAGTTGAGAACCGCGAAATGAGTGCAGCAGATTTTCTTTTCGCCCCCGAGGTGCAAAAGCTCTTGATGGTCGCCTACGCGGCGCCCCAACAACCCCTGTCTTCCAGCGAGCTGGCCCATCGCTCGAAGCTCGACCCCGCCGATGCGGAGCGCACCCTGGCGCACCTCGTCGGCAGCGGCATCCTGAAGAAGCAAAAGCCGAAGGCCGAGGAGGCCGAGACCTTCTCGATCGACCGCGCGTTCATCTTCCACGACGAACTGCGCAACATCGCCCTCAAGTCGTTCGCCGCGGCCGAGCCGGTTCGCGCGATGTTGCGCGGCAAGTTCAAGGCCTCGGTCGTGCGCGCCTTCGTGCTCGCAGAGGACGAAGACGGCACCCTGGAGCTGCTCGTCGTGCACGGCCAGTCGATGCCCGACGAAGCCACCCTGGCGGCCGCCTGCCGGAAGCTCTCGAAGAACATCCACCGTCACCTGAAGGTGCACGTCATCTCGAACGCGAAGTTCAACGGCCTCACGCCGCGCGATGCGCTCATGCCGAAACCCGCGGCGCTCGAGATCATCAAGCCCGGGGATACGAAGGCGCCGCTGCCCGTCGAGAAGGTCGGCCTCTTGCAGAGCGCGAGGAAGAAGTTGGCGACGCTGTCGCGTTCGTCGGCGTGATCGCCTAGCTTGGGTTCCGTGAGGCCAGCTGCCGATGCAGGCCGCGTCGGACCCCGATGAGTTTCTGAAGGCGGCCTGAGCCGGGGAGGAGGGCGCGCTGGGGGACAATCGAAGCAACCCCCTCGACATCACAGCATTCCACGATCATGTCCCGCCTCGACGACCCCCGCCACGACGCCGAAGTCGGCTCCCGCGACAGCACCCTCGACACCACCCGCATCGACGACGTGCGCATCGGCGCCGTGCGTCCCCTCATGACCCCCGCGCTGCTGCAGGAGCGCGTGCCCGTGCGCGACAACACGCTCGCTCTGGTCGAAGGCAGTCGCGCGGCCATCGCCGACGTGCTGCACGGCCGCGACGACCGGCTGGTCGTGGTGGTCGGCCCGTGCTCCATCCACGACCACGACCAGGCCATCGAGTACGCGCAGCGCCTGAAGAAGGTTGCCGATTCGCTGCAGGACGACCTGCTCATCGTCATGCGCGCCTACTTCGAGAAGCCGCGCACCACCGTCGGCTGGAAGGGCTACATCAACGACCCGCACCTGGACGGCAGCTTCGCCATCAACGAAGGCCTGGAGCGCGCGCGGCGCCTGCTGCTGGAGCTGACCACGCTGGGCCTGCCGACCGGCACCGAGTTCCTCGACCTGCTGAGCCCGCAGTTCATTGCCGACCTGATCGCCTGGGGCGCCATCGGCGCGCGCACCACCGAGAGCCAGAGCCATCGCCAGCTGGCCTCGGGCCTGAGCTGCCCGGTCGGTTTCAAGAACGGCACCGACGGCAGCGTGAAGGTGGCGGCCGACGCCATCCTCGCGGCGCGTGCGCCGCATGCCTTCATGGGCATGACCAAGATGGGCATGGCCGCGATCTTCGAGACGCGCGGCAACGACGACTGCCACGTGATCCTGCGCGGCGGCAAGGCGCCCAACTATTCGGCGGCGGATGTCGCTTCGAGCTGCGAGGCGCTGCTGGCCAACGGCCTGCGCCCCCAGGTGATGATCGACGTCTCGCACGGCAACAGCAGCAAGCAGCACCAGCGCCAGATCGTGGTGGCCGAAGACGTGGCCGCGCAGATCGCGGGCGGCGAGCGGCGCATCACCGGGATCATGATCGAGAGCCACCTCGAGGAAGGCCGGCAGGACCTGAAGCCCGGTGTGCCGCTGAAGCACGGCGTGTCGATCACCGATGCCTGCATCGGCTTTGCGCAGACGGTGCCGGTGCTCGAGGGGCTGGCGTCGGCGGTGAAGGCGCGGCGGCGGCTGGCCAAGGCCTGAGGCTGACGAGGGGGCAGGGCGACTCCCTGCCGCCTGCGCCCGGGCGGGTCCGGGCAACGCTTTGAGCCGGCCCGCATCGACTTCCTGAGGCTGCCCAGCCTCAGGCGCCACCAAGCCCTGCGCTTGTTGCGACCACTTCCCCACCCGCTATCGACCGCACCAAGGCCTCCACTTCGCGGAGGCAGGGGCGTCTTGACTGTGGTGGAAATGTAAACAATGCAAACAGTTTTCCAATTGTTACGAGAACTAGATCACGAAACTTGAGCCGAGGCGCCATGAATCCGAGGGCAAACGGGCCGGTTGTGGGGCATCCTTGCGCCACTTTGTAGTCAAAACGTATTCAAAATGATTACAAAATACCGACCTGTCAGGTCTTATTGATTACATTTGGAGTGCCTTCATGCTCAAGCTCGCAGTCGCCGCGGCGGCCACCGCCACCCTCGTTTTTGCATCCGGTTCGGCCCTGGCTGACACCGCCGGTGCCAGCTTTCAGGTCAAGATGACCATCGTGCGCAGCTGCGCGGTGACGGCCGGCAGCGCCTCCGACATCAGCCTGGGCACCACCGTGCAGCCCACCGCCACCAACCAGACGGGCAACAACACCATCTCGGTCACCTGCTCCAAGACCACGCCCTACACCGTCGGCCTGCTGCCTTCGTCCACCAACGGCGGCACCACCGACGGCACGGGTGCCATGTCGTCCGTCGCCAACTCGGCCACCAACACCGACAAGGTGCCCTACGCGCTGTACTCCAACGCGGGCAACAGCACCGTGTGGGGCAACACCACCGGCACCGGCGCCAATGTGGTCGGCGGCACGGGCACCGGTGCGGCGATCACGCACACGGTCTACGCCAAGAACACCAACGCCAACTTCACGCCGGACAGCTACGCCGACACCGTCACGGTGACGGTCACGTACTGAGCCCGTACCCGTACTGAATCGTGAGACGTGCACTTGCCATCCTCGGACTGTGGGGCGCATGCCTGCTTGGCGGCGGTGCGGTCCAGGCGGCCGGCCTGCAGGTCTCGCCCGTCACCCTGACCCTGGCGCCAACCCGGCAGGGCGACGGGCTCTGGCTGAGCAACACGGGAGCCGCGCCGCTGGACGCGCAGATTCGCGTGTTCCGCTGGACGCAGGTCGACGGGCAGGACCGCATGGAGCCGGCGGACGGACTGGTCGTCAGCCCGCCCATGCTGCAGCTGCCCACCGACGGGCGGCAACTGGTGCGCGTGATCCGCAACGGCCCGCCGCCCGCGGGCCCGGCGGAAGAGGCCTACCGCGTGCTGGTGGATGAGCTGCCCGTGCCCCAGGCGGCGGGTACCGCGACGGACGGCAAAAAGAGCAACCTGAACTTCGTGATGCGGCACTCGCTGCCCATCTTCGTGTCCCCGGCGGGCGCGGAGCCGGCCCCCGCGCAGTTGCGCTGGAGCCTGCGGCGCGAGGACGGCAAGGCCGTGCTGGAAGTCAGCAACAGCGGCGGGGTGCATGCCCAGCTGGCGGACCTCGTGTTCACCGGCGCGGACGGCCGCGCCGTCGCCGCCTACACCGGCTTGCTGGGCTACGTGCTGCCCGGCGCCACCATGCGCTGGCCGCTGAAGACGTCGCCCGCCGCCCTGGCTGGCGCGGGTCGCTGGCAGGTCATGATCGATGGCAGAACGACGGACGCCAACCTCGCGCCGCTGGCGCGCTGAGCGGGCCGGGTTCGCTGCGAGGGCCTTGCTGGCTCCGTTTGCGCTGGCCCTGACCACGCTCCCCGCCCACGCAGCGCCCGCCGCGCAGTCCGTGCCGGGGGCCATGACGCTGTACCTGGAGGTCAGCCTCAACGGCATGGCCCGCGGGCTGCACCCGTTTCGCCTGCAGGCCGGGGCCTTGTCGGCCTCCCGCGCGGTGCTGCGCGAACTGAGTTTCTCCCTGCCCGACAACGGCGCCGAATGGCTGCCCCTGCGCGACCTGCCCGGGCTGGTGGCCGACTACGACGCCGCGCGCCAGCAACTGAGCCTGACCGCGCCGCTGGCGATGCTGCAGCTGCCCACGGCCACGGTGGGGCAGGCGGCCGTCACCGCGCAGCCCCTGAGCACGTCCACCGGCCTGCTGCTGAACTACGACCTCTATGGCACCCAGGGCAAGGGCGGCAGTGCCAGCCTGAGCGCCTTCGGCGAGCTGCGCGCCTTTCGTGGCGCCAGCGTGCTCAGCACCACGTGGCTGATGCAGCGCACGCACGACACCCAGGGCTGGAAGGACCAGTCCGTGCGCATGGACAGCACCTGGAGCATGGCCTTCCCCGACAGGATGCTCACCCTGCGCGTGGGCGACACGCTCACCGGCGCCGTGCCCTGGTCGCGCGCCACGCGCATCGGCGGCATCCAGCTGTCGCGCGACTTCGGCCTGCAGCCCTACCGGCAGACCGCGCCGCTGCCCAGCTTCATCGGCTCGGCCACGATGCCTTCGGACGTGGAACTGTTCATCGACGGCATCCGCCAGTACAGCGGCCAGGTGCCGGCGGGGCCTTTCCAGCTCAACGCGCTGCCGCGCATCAACAGCACGGGCACGGCGCAGGTGGTGGTGACCGACGCGCTGGGGCGCGCCGCCACGCTGAGCTTTTCTCTCTTCGACAGCAGCCGCCTGCTGGCGCCCGGGTTGAGCGACTGGACGGTGGACCTGGGCGTGGTGCGTCGCAACTACGGCCTGCGCTCCTTCGACTACGGCAAGCAGCCGGTGCTGACCGGCACCTGGCGCCGCGGCCTCAGCGACAGCTTCACGGTGGAAGCGCATGGCGAAGTGACACGCGGCCTGGCGCTGGCCGGCGCCGGCGGCGTGTGGCAACTGGGCGCGGCGGGCACGCTGTCGGCGGCGCTTGCAGGCAGCCGGCATGACGCCGACGCCCCCGGCGGCAGCCGCAGCGGCACGCAGACCAGCCTGGGCTACCTGTGGCGGCAGGAGCGCCTGTCGGTGGGCCTGAACGGCACGCGCACCCAGGGCGACTACCGCGACGTGGCCACGGCCTACGGCTCGGCACCGGCCAAGGGCAGCGCCAGCGCGAGCGTGGGCTATGACATGGGCGGCCTGGGCAACGTCAGCGTCAGCTACCTCTACCTGCGGCCGGTGGGGCAGAACGCGTCGCGCTACGCCAGCGTGAACTGGTTCCGTTCGATCGGGCGCACGACCTCGGTCTCGGTGGGCATGAACCAGAACCTGGACAAGCGCAGCGACCGCGGCATCTTCGTCGGCCTGAGCTGGTCGTGGGACGCGCAGACCAGCGTGAGCGCCGGCGTGCAGCGCAGCGGCGACCAGGGCACCGTGGGCACTATCAGTGCGCAGCACTCCCCCCTCGGCGACGGCGGCTGGGGCTGGCGTGCCACCGCGCGCACGGGCGGCGGCACGACCGGCGGGCAGGCCGAAATCAACTACCTGGGCCCCTACGGCCGCGTGCAGGCCGGCGTGAGCGAGATGGGCGGTGGCCGCGCCAGCCGCTACGCCTACGCCGGCGCCAGCGGTGCGCTGGTGCTGATGGGCGGCGGGGTGCTGGCCGCGCGGCGCATCGACGACGCCTTTGCGGTGGTGGACACCGACGGCGTGGCCGGCGTGCCCGTGAAGCTCGAGAATCGACCGGTGGGGCAGACCAATTCGCGCGGGCTGCTGCTGGTCGTGCCGGTGAACGCCTACCAGAACAACAAGCTGGCGATCGACCCGATGGACCTGCCCGCCGACGTGCGCATCGAGCGTGCCGAGAGCCTCATCACCCCGGCCGGCCGGTCGGGCGCACGGGCGCATTTCGGCATCACGCCCGTGCGGGCCGCCCACGTGGCACTGACCGACGCGCAGGGCCAGCCGTTGCCGCTGGGCAGCCGCGTGCAGGTGAACGGCCAGGACGGCGGTGGTGCGGTGGTGGGCTACGACGGCTGGGTGTACCTGGACACGCTCGACGTGCGCAACACGCTGGCCGTGCGCGCGCCCGACGGCGCGGTGTGCCGGGCGCAGTTCGACTGGCGGCGTCCCGAGGGGGGTGGTTTGCAGAAAGAGCGGTTGACATGTGGACGTTGAGATTCGTGAAACTGGCGCTGGCGCTCTCGTGGCTGCTGGGCATGGGCGCGGCGCATGCCGACCCGAGCTGCTGGGTCGCCAGCCAGCCCAGCTTCGCTTTCGGCACCGTCACGGCGTCGGCGGCGACGGACACCACCGCCACGGTCGGCTTCGCCTGCCAGAACGACACCGGCCAGACCATGTACTTGAGCTACTGCGTGTACGTCTCCCAGGGCAACGAGATCGCCGGCTACGCCCCGCGCTACATGACCAACTGGAACGGTTCGCAGATGGCCTACAACATCTACGCCGACGCGGCCCGCAGCGGCATCGTCGGCCCGCCGCCGGGCGGCGGCACCTACGCCAGCGCGGGTGGCACCTTCGTGCTGCCGGCCAGCGGCGGCAACGTCGCGTTGAACATCCCGCTGTATGGCCGCGTGCCGTCCGGGCAATCGCTGGCGGCAGGCAGCTACCAGGCCAACATCTACAACTCCGAGGTCGTCTGGGGCATGAAGAGCGGCAACGCGCCCGACAGCTGCACCGCGAGTTCGGCCAAGTACGTCGGCAGGACGAACTTCTACACGCAGGTCACGGCCCTCTATTCCAACGCCTGCACCGTCAGCGTGGCGGCCACCGATCTGGACTTCGGCAGTGCCAGCTCGCTCAGCGCCGCGGTCAACGGCACGGCCGCCATCACGATGGCCTGCCCGCCCAGCACCGCCTGGAAGGTGGGACTGAGCAATGGCGTGAACGTGGCAGGGACGCAGCGGCGCATGGCGGGCGGCACCGGTGACTACATCCAGTACGAGCTCTACCGCGATGCCGCGCGTTCGCTGCGCTGGGGCAACACCGTCGGCACGGACACGGTCGACGGCAGCGGCAACCCCGGCAGCAGCATTCCGGTCTATGGGCGGGTGCCGGCCCAGACCAATGTGACGCCGGGCAGCTACAGCGACACGATCACGGTCACCGTGACCTACTGAAAAATCGCCATCACCCCGGGAGCCGGGCTGCGCATCAGATCGGCGCGTAAGTCCCCGTGCCGTCCGGCCAGGCCGTCAGCACCTCGTAGCCGCCGGCCGTGACCGCCACCATGTGCTCCCACTGCGCGGACAGCGAGCGGTCCTTGGTCACGACGGTCCAGCCGTCGGCCAGCTGCTTCGTTTCGGCGCGGCCCGCGTTGAGCATCGGCTCGATGGTGAAGACCATGCCCGGCTCGAGCACGAGGCCCGCCCCACGCCGCCCGAAGTGCAGCACCTGCGGTTCGTCGTGGTAGATGCGGCCGATGCCGTGCCCGCAGTATTCGCGCACCACGCTGAAGTGCTCGCGCTGTGCGACCGACTGGATGGCGTGGCCCACGTCGCCCAGCGTCGCGCCGGGCTTCACCTGCCGGATGCCGGCGCACAGGGCTTCGTAGGTCGTCTCCACCAGCCGGCGCGCCAGCACGCTGGGCGCACCGACGAAGAACATGCGGCTGGTGTCGCCGAACCAGCCGTCCTTGTTGACGGCGACGTCGATGTTGACGATGTCGCCCGCCTTCAGGATCTTGTCGGCCGAGGGAATGCCGTGGCACACCACCTGGTTCACCGAGGTGAGGATGGTCTTCGGATAGCCCAGGTAGCCCACGTTGGCGGGAATGGCGCCTTGCACCTTCACGATGTGCGCGTGGCAGAGGCGGTCGAGCGCTTCGGTGCTCACGCCGGGCACGACATGGGGCTCGATCATCGCCAGGACCTCGGCAGCCAACTGGGCGGCCCGCCGCGCCATCACCAGCTCTTCGGCGGACTTGAGTGGAACGTCGTGTGCCATCAGTGCTGCTTGCCGTTCGCGGGGGCGCGGGGCTTGCCGGGTGGCGCCGCAGTGACTGTCGCGGCAATGTCCAGCCCGCCTGAAAGCTCGGCCTGGATCAGCAGCTGACAGACCTCCCGGTAGTCGAGGTCGGGATGCATCTCGGTCAGCATGCCGACCCGCATCCAGTGCTCTGCCTGCGCATTGATCGACCGGCTGAGGGCGTTGCCCGCCACGCGCAGGTTCTCGTGCATCAGGTCTGAAATCTTGACGATGCCCATGGGCCACCTCTGTATGAAACGTATATGAATTGTATGCGTTTCATATGGTCGGGTGTTTGGGGCCGGTCTATGCGCTCTTGTCTCGCGCGATCAGCAGGTTGCGCGCCTCCGTCAGCAGCGGCTTCACGGTCTCGAAGGTCGCGGCGCTCGGGTTGATCACGCTCACCCAATACATCTTGGCGTACACCGGGTGCGGCATCAGCCGGTCGAGCGCGGTGTAGTCGACGTCAATTGGCGGCTGCTCGCCGAACAGCGCGCGAAAGCTTTCCTTGCCCACGCCGACGTTCAGGCGGAACAAGCCGGGGCGGTTCAGTTTCGAGGCGCTGTCGAACTCGTTGTCCTTCGTCACGATCGTGGCGAAGGGGAACTTGTTGTCCGCGCCGTGGAAGAAGAAGGTGTTGTCGTCGGCCACTTCGAAATGGCCGCCGCCGAGCATGTCGATGAGGTGTTGGGTGATGTCGTCTTCGGTCATGGAGATTGGATGAGGTCAAGGCTTCCAGCGCCGCAGGCCGAGCTCGTCGGCCAGTGCCTGGTAGGCCTTGATGCGCGCCTGCACGTAGTCGTCGAGCGCGGCGCCGGTGAGCACGAAAGGATAAAGGCCATGCCGCTCGCGCAGCGCTGCGTAGCCCGGTGCGGCCGTGGCCTCGGCGAAGGCGGCGGTCCAGGCGCGCACGGCGGCGTTGGGCACGTTGGCGCTCAGGTAGACGCCGCGCACGGTCGGCCAGACGATGTCCGCGCCTTGCTCGCGCGCGGTGGGCACGCCGGTGAGCGCGCCGCCCAGCCGCGTTTCGGACAGCACCGCGAGCAGGCGCAGCGGCGCGCCGCCGGCGATGGCCTGCAGCGCCTCGGCGGCGTCGCCGGGGAACGCGTCGACGTGCTTGCCCTGCAGCGCGCCCAGCGCATCGCCGCCGCCTTCGAAGGAGACGAAGCGCATCGCCTTCGGCGCGCCGCCGGCCGCGCGCACCAGCAGTGCGGCCTTCACCCAGTCCTGGCTGCCGACCGTGCCGCCCGCGCCGAAGACCACGCGCGACGGGTCCTGGCGCAGCGCGGCGATCAGGTCCTGCAAACGGCGGTAGGGCGAGTCGCGGTGCACGGCGACCACGCCGTAGTCGGTGCCCAGCGTGGCGATCCAGCGCACGGCCGAGGGCGGGTGCGGCCCGAAGCGGCCCTGCGCGAGGTTGAGCAGCGAGCCGCTGGAGAACGCGACCAGCGTGCCCGGCCCGCCGAGCTGGCCGCTCGCGATGCGGTCGAAGGCCACCGCGCCGATGCCGCCCGGCAGGTAGCGCTGCGCGAGCGGCGTGCGCGCGGGGCGCACGGCCTGCAGCGCATCGCGCGCCAGCGCGCAGGTCAGCGCGAAGCCGCCGCCGGCCTTGGCGGGAATCACGCATTCCGCCGGGCCTTCGGACGCATCGCCCGCGGCCGCCGTCGCCTGCAGCGCGACAGGCGTGAGCCACGCGGACAGCGCGCGCAGCACATGGCGACGGGTGAAGGCGAGGGGGCGTGGCATCGAAGAAGAAGGAGGGCGGCGGTTCACCCCGCCGGCCGGGGCCACCAGATGATGGCATGCAGGCCCGGCCCCGCGCCGCGTGCTTCGAGCCGCAAGTCGCCGCGGTGCCGCTGCGCGATGGAACGCACGATCGCCAGGCCGAGCCCGAAGCCGCCCTGGTCCGCGCGCGTGCCGCGCCGAAAGCGCTGGCCCAAGGTGGCGCGTTCGTCCTCGCTCAGGCCGGGGCCGTCGTCCTCCACGTTGAGGCTCCAGCCCGCGGCGTCGCCGGCCGCGAAGAGCGTGATGGTGCCGGCCGCCGGCGTGTAGGCGATGGCATTGGCCACGAGGTTGCTCAGCGCCTCGCGCAGCAGGCCGCGATCGCCCACCGCGTGCAGGTCGGGTGAGGGCGCATGGATGCCCAGGTCGATGCGCTTGGCGCGCGCCAGCGGCAGCAGGTCGACCGCCACTTCGCGCAGCAGCTCGGCGGTGTCGAATTCGGCGGGTGCCACGGCCACGGTGTCGCTACGGCCCAGCGCCAGCAGCTGCTGCGCGCTGCGCGTGGCACGGCCGATCTCGGCGCCGAGCGCGTCGAGCGCGGCGCGCACCTGCGCGGGGTCGTCCTCGCGGCGCGCGTAGTCGGCCTGCATCTGCAGCGTGGTCAGGTGCGTGCGCAGCTGGTGCGAGGCGTCGTCCAGAAACTGCCGTTGTTGTGCGACCAGTTCCTGCGTGCGCGCCATCTGCTGGTTCACGGCGGCGACCAGCGGGCGCACCTCGGCGGGCAGATCGGTCTCGGCGATGCGCGTGAGGTCGTCGGGCGTGCGTGCCTGCACCTCGCGCGCCAGCCGCGACAGCGGGCGCAGCGCCGCCGCCAGTGCCAGCGCGGTGCCGCACAACAGCATCGCGAGGATCAGCCCGTCGCGCAGCGCGGCGCTGCGCACGAAGCGGCTCGTGAACTCCTGGCGCGAGCGCGTGCTCTCGCCGACCTGGATCAGCACGCTGCGCCCGGTGCTGCCGGCCGGCGCGCGGTCCAGGTCGCGCCGGTAGGCCGCGAGCCGCACGGCCTCGCCGAAGTAGGTGGCGTCGTAGAAGGCCGGCACGCCCATCGGCGGCTCGACGGGCGGCGCGGGCAGGTCGGCGCTGCCCAGTTCCACCAGCCCGTCCGAGGTCGCGACGCGAAAGAACACCTGCCCGCTGGCCGTGAGCTCGAAGAACTCGAACATCGTGTACGGCAGTTCGACCGACAGCCCGCCCGAGGCCGTGGAGATGTTCGCGTCGATCGACTTGAGCGCGCCGAGCAGCGAGCGGTCGTACGCCGCGTTGGCGGCGGCCAGTGCGTCGTGCCGCGTCATCCACAGCTCGATGCCCGTCACCAGCAGCAGGGCGGGGAACAGCAGCAGCGCGAGCCGCTGCCACAGGCTGGTGCGGCGCAGGCGGTCGGTGAAGCGGCGCAGCGCGCTCACTCAGTCCGCTTCCAGCACGTAGCCCAGGCCGCGCAGCGTGACGATGCGCACGCCGCTGCCGTCGAGCCGCTTGCGCAGCCGGTACACCAGCACCTCGATGGCTTCGAGGTGCACCTCGTCGTCGTCGGAGAACACGCGATCGAGGATCTGCTGCTTCGACAGCGGTTCGCCGCTGCGCTGCACCAGCGCGCGCAGCACCGCCTGTTCGCGCGGCGACAGCGCGAGCGCTTCGCCGCCCAGCGTGAACTGCCGGCGTGCGCCGTCGTATACCAGCGGCCCGCAGGCCAGGCGCGGATGCTCCACGCCGCGCGCGCGGCGCACCAGCGCGTGCAGCCGCGCTTCGAGCTCGGCCAAGGCGAAGGGCTTGGCGAGGAAGTCGTCGGCGCCTGCGTTGAGCGACGCGACACGTTCGTCCAGCGAATCGCGCGCCGTGAGGATCAGCGCCGGCAGCCGCTGGTCGCGTTCGCGCAGCCGCTGCAGCACCGTGTGGCCGTCCATGCCGGGCAGGCCCAGGTCGAGCACCAGCGCGTCGTGGTCGCGCTGCTGCAGCGCCCGGTCGGCCAGCCGGCCGTCGTCCACCCATTCGACCTGGATGCCTGCATGCTCCAGCGCCTTGCAGAGCCAGGTGCCCAGGGTGTGTTCGTCTTCGGCCAGCAGGATGCGCATGGCGCCGATGCTAGGGCCTGCCTGCCTCAATCAGGCTTGATGTTTGCCCTTGCGATCACCTTCTGCCAGCGGTTCTGTTCTGCGGTGATGAACTGCGCGAACTGCTCCGGTGTGCCGCCCACGGCCTCCGCCGCATCGGCCGTGAGGCGCTGCATCGAGTCGGGCGACTTCACGGCCTTCATGGTCTCGGCCGAGAGCTTGGCCATCTGCGCGGGCGTGATGCTGGCCGGCGCGAGCATGCCGTACCACTGCGTCATCTCGAAGCCGGGGAAGCCTTGCTCGGCCACGGTCGGCACGTCGGGCAGCTGCGCCAGGCGCTTGGCCGAGCCGGTCGCGATGCAGCGCACCTTGCCGGCCTTGATGAACGGAATGATCGCCGCCGCGCCGATGGCCGAGGCATCGAGCCGGCCCGAGAGCAGGTCGGTCACCATCGGGCCGGTGCCGCGGTAGGGCACGTGCAGCATGAACACGTCGGCCGTCATCTTCAGGTATTCGAAGGCCAGGTGGCCGGCGCTGCCGTTGCCGGCCGAGCCGTAGCTCAGCTTGCCGGGCTTGCTCTTGGCATAGGCGATGAATTCCTTGAGGTTCTTCGCCGGCACGTCGGGGTGCACCACGTACAGGCTGGGCACCTTGGCCAGCAGGCTCACGGGCTTGAAGTCCTTGTTCGCGTCGTACGGCAGCTTGGCGAAGATGTAGGGGTTCACCGCCAGCGTGCCGATGTGGCCGAGGATCAGCGTGTGCTGGTCGGTGGCGCGCGCGACTTCGCTCATGGCGATGTTGCCGGCCGCGCCGGGCTTGTTGTCCACGAACACGCTCTGGCCCAGCGTGCGCGACAGTTCGGCGGCGGTGGAGCGCGCCACGATCTCCGAGCTGCCGCCCGGCGCGAAGGGCACGACGAAGCGGATCGACTTGCTGGGCCAGGCGTCTTGCGCCGAGGCCATCGAAGGCAGCAGGCCGCCGAGGGTGAGGGCGCCGCCGGCTTGCAGCCAGTGGCGGCGGCTCAGGGGAACGGCGGTGGGGAAGCGGTCGGACATGGCTTGTCTCCAGTATTTTTTGGATGGAAGCCCGCATCCTGCCGGGCGGATGCTGTCGGAATGCTGTCAGTGCCTCAGATCAGGTTGCGCATCGCCTGCGCCGTCTCGCGCAGCACCGGCAGCACGCGGGCCACCGCGTCTTCCGAACTCTCGTGGCCCATCGGCATCGTGATGTTGAGCGCGCCCACCAGCGTGCCGTGGCGGTCGCGCAGCGGCACGGCGATGCCGCGCGAGTTCAGGTCGAGCTGCTGCTCCGACAGCGCCCAGCCCTGGGCGCGGATGCGTGCCAGTTCGAGCTTCATGCGCTCCATGCTCGCGATGGTGTGCGAGGTGAACACCGTGAGCTGGCGCGTCGCCAGCCAGTCGTTCAGCTCGGCGTCGCTGCGCAGCGCCAGCATCAGCATGCCCGAGGCCGTGACCTGCGCCGGCACGCGCGCACCGAGCACGTAGCCGGTGCTCATGCTGCGGTTGGGGCCGTTGCGCGCGATGTAGACGACCTCGTCGCCGTCCATCACGCTGAGGTAGGCGATCTCGTTGGTGCCCGCCGCCACGCGCTGCAGAAACGGCTGCACCACGCGCGGCAGCCGCGCCGATTCAAGGTACGACTGCCCCAGGCGCAATACGCGCGGTGTGAGCCAGAACAGCTTGCCGTCGCTGGCCACGTAGCCCATGTGCTGCAGGGTGAGCAGGTAGCGCCGCGCGGCGGTGCGCGTCATGTTCGTGCGCTGGCCGGCCTGGCTGGCCGTGAGGCGCGGGTTGGCGTCGTCGAAGGCCTCGATGATGCTCACGCCGCGCTCCAGCCCGGCGATCCAGTCGCGCTTGTCCAGGCCGGCGGGCGGCGTCGAGTCGTCGGGGCTGGTGCTGTTCATGGGCGGAAGTGTGCCCGCGTCCGGCGCGGCGGCGGGGGCCGAATGGATAAGTAAAAACCCGCAATTTGATCGATTGACAAACTTGAAAGATCGATCATCGAACGTTTAGTGACTCGTGCGCCAGCAGGCCGAGCGCGAAGGGACTATAAAGCCCGCTGTTCCGCCCCGAAACGAGCGATTGACGAACGGAAGCACGCCCATGAGCCCCATCATCACCGGCAGCACCCAGGCCTACCTCATCCCCGGCGACCCGGTCCGCAACGTGCGGCTGCCGCGCATGTTCAACGCGGCCTTTGCGCGCTACGGTATCGACGCGGTGCTGGTGCCCATGCAGGTGCCGGTGCGCGACTTCGCGGTGTTCATGAAGTCGGCCTTCCTGGCGCGCAACGTGCGCGGCATGGTGATCGCGCCGCCGCACAAGCCGCGCGTGGTCGACCTGCTCGACGGCTGCGGCCTGTTCGGCCGCGTGGCCGGTTCGGTCAACGTGGTGCGCCGCACCGAGGGCGACCAGCTCGAGGGCGACCTGTTCGACGGCGAAGGCCTGATCGGCGCGCTCGACCGCTGCAACGTGCCGTTTCGCGGCAAGCGCGTGCTGATCCTCGGCGCGGGCGTCAGCGCCGCGGCCATCGGCGTGGCGCTGGCCGAAGGCGGCACGGTGAACGGCGCCGAGCACATCGCCTTCTTCGACACCGCCTCCGGCAAGGCCGCGGGCGTGGCCGCCAAGCTCGACGCTTTCTTCGATGCGACCGTGGTCGCAGTTGACAGCAACGCACCCGAGGGCTACGACCTCGTCATCAACGCCACGCCGCTGGGCCTGGCCGAGGACGACGCGCTGCCGCTGGATGTGGCGCGCATGGAACCGCACGCCGCGCTGTTCGACATCCTGCTGCGCAACCAGCCCACGCCGCTGGTGCGCGCGGCCCGCGCGCGCGGGCTCAACGCACAGGCCGGCTTCGAGATGCTGGTGCAGCAGATGCCGCACTACTTCCGCTACTTCGGCCACATCGACGCGGCCGATGCGATGCAGGCCGACGCCGACTTTTTGCGCGAGCTCATCTATCCGCCGGCGATGCACGCTGAGATCGCAACGCCATTGCGCTACCAATCCCCGAGCGTGGCCTGACCCCGTACCTTCCTGAACAAGACGACTCCCATGATCTCCGGCAAGACCACGCTCATCGCCCACATCGGCTACCCCACCGAAGCCTTCAAGGCGCCGATGATCTACAACCCCTGGTTCGACAAGCAGGGCATCGACGCGGTCGTCGTGCCCATGGGCGTGAAGCCCGAGGACTACGCGGTGTCGCTCGCGCAGATCTTCAAGTTTTCGAACCTGCGCGGCGCGTTGGTCACGATGCCGCACAAGGTCACGACGATGTCGCTGGTCGACGAGGTCACGCCCACCGCGCGCGTCGCGGGCGCCTGCAACGCCGTGCTCAAGCGGCCCGACGGCAGCCTGCTGGGCGACCAGTTCGACGGCGCGGGCTTCGTGCGCGGCGTGGAGCGCAAGGGGCGTCTGTTCAAGGGAACGCGGGTGCTGGTGTCGGGCACGGGCGGCGTCGGGTCGGCCATTGCGGCATCGATCGCGGCGGCCGGCGCGGCCGAGCTGATGCTGTTCGACATGAGCGACGCCTCCGCGCAGGCCTTGGCCGCGCGGCTGCGCGAACACTATCCGCAGATGAAGGTCGCTACCGGTTCGAAGGACCCGGCGGGCTTCGACGTGGTCGTCAACGCCACGCCGCTGGGCATGAAGGACACCGACCCGCTGCCCTTCGACGTGGACCGCATCGCGCCCGAGACCTTCGTCGGCGAGGTCGTCATGAAGACCGAGTACACGCCGCTGCTGCAGGCCGCCAAAGCCAAGGGCTGCCAGGTGCAGGTCGGCACCGACATGCTGTTCGAGATGATCCCGGCCTACCTCGAGTTCTTCGGCTTCGGCACCGCCTCGCCTGAAGAGCTGCGCGCAGTGGCCCAACTGAAATACTGAAAACACCGGACCCCGCATGAGCATTTTTGAAGGCTTCCTTTCCACCTCCGAGACGCTGGGCGCCTTCAGCGACCGCGCCTTCGTCGACGCCATGCTGCGCTTCGAGGCCGCGCTCGCGCGCGCGCAGGCGGCCGAGGGGCTGATTCCCGAGAGCGCCGCGCATTCGATCGTCGGCAGCTGCAAGGTCGAGCTGTTCGACGTGGCCAAGATCGTGCGCGAGAGCGGACGCGCCGGCAGCGTCGCCATCCCGCTGGTGAAGGCACTGCGCGAAGCGGTGGGCCTGTTCAATGCGGAGGCTGTGCCCTTCGTGCATTTCGGCAGCACCAGCCAGGACGTGATCGACAGCGCGATGGCACTCGTCACGCGCGAAGCCGTCGCACTCGTCGAGACCGACCTCGCCAAGGCCGCCGATGCGCTGCTTCGCCTGGCCGTGCAGCACGCCGACACGCCGATGCTCGCGCGCACGCTGATGCAGCCGGCCTCGGTCACCAGCTTCGGCTTCAAGTGCGCCGGCTGGGCCGCGCCGCTGGTGCGCAGCCGCACCCGCCTGCGCGCCGCCGCGAAGCACGCGCTGCAGCTGCAGCTCGGCGGCGCCGTCGGCACGCTGGCGCAGATGAAGGGGCAGGGCGCCGCGGTGCGCCAGCGCATGGCCAAGGAACTCGGCCTGGGCGACCCCGGCGCGACATGGCACACGCAGCGCGACGAATGGGTCGCGCTCGGCTGCGAACTCGGCCTGCTCACGGGCAGCCTGGGCAAGGTCGCGGTCGACATCTCGCTGCTCGGCCAGTACGAAGTGGCCGAGGTCGCCGAGCCCAGCGAACCCGGGCGCGGCGGCTCGTCGGCGATGCCGCACAAGCGCAACCCCGTGGCCTCGATGGTCGCCATCGCCGCCGCGCACCGCGCGCCGCAGCGCGTGGCCGCCTTGCTCGGTGCCATGCCGCAGCAGCACGAACGCGCGCTCGGCGCCTGGCAGGCCGAGCTGGCCGAATGGCCGCAGCTGTTGATGTCGGCGCACGGCAGCGTGCGCGCCATGGCCGGCGCCTTGCCCGGCCTGCAGGTCGACGCCGCGCGCATGCGCGCCAACATCGACCGGCTGCGCGCCGAGCTGCCGCGCGACGCGGCCGACGAATGGTTCGACCCCGCGCTCGCCGTGAACGCGGGGCAGATCGCTGTGGCAGAGGTGAAAGCCCTGCAAGCCCAACTCTCATCCGACAAGGAACTCTCGCCATGACCGCCCCCGAAACCCCGAGCAACCCTTACGAAGACGGCCTCGTCAACCGCCGCCGCGTGCTCGGCGACGCCTGGGTCGACAAGTCGCTCGCCAACCGCAACGGCTTCAACGCCGAGTTCCAGGAGCTCATCACGCGCCACGCGTGGAACGACATCTGGGGCCGCCCCGCGCTGGGCGACAAGACGCGCCGCTTCATGGTGCTGTCGATGATGCTGGGCATCCATGCCTACGAAGAGTTCGCCATGCACGTGCGCGCCGCGCTCGACGGCCCGCCCGAGTCGCGCCTCACGCCCGACGAGATCAAGGAAGTGATCATGATGGCCGCGATCTATTGCGGCGTGCCGGTGGCCAACCACGCCTTCGGCATCGCGACGAACATCCTGCGCGAGAAGGGCCTGCTGCCGCCAGTGGCGGCGCAGTGAGCGCGACGGAAGGGCGGGGCGGCAAGGGCCGCTTCGACGTCGGCTTCACCTTGTTGCTGCCGCTGCTGCTCGCAGCACAACCGGTCGCTACCGACAGCTACCTGCCGGCGCTGCCCGCCATCGCGGGCGAGCTCGGTTCGGCCAGCACCAGCCTCACGCTGTTCGTGCTGGCCTTCGGCTTTGCGCAGCTGCTGTGCGGCCCGCTGGCCGACCGCTTCGGGCGCCGGCCGGTGCTGCTCGCGGGCCTGGGCTACTACGCCATCGCGGCCTTCGGCGGCGCGTTCGCCGGCAGCGTGGCGGTGCTCGCGGGCTGGCGCACGCTGCAGGGCTTTTCGATGGCGGCGATCCTCGTGTGCGCGCGTGCCGCGGTGCGCGACCTGTATCCGGCGCACGAAGGCCCGCACGTCATGGCGCGCGGCCTCACGGGGCTGGGCGTGGTCGGCCTCATGGCGCCGCTGCTCGGCGCCTGGCTGGTGCAGGGCGCGGGCTGGCGCTGGGTGATGGTGGCGATGGCGCTCTATGCCGTGGTGCTGTTCGCGCTGTGCTGGCGCTCGTTCGGCGAAACCCGCCGGCCGTGGGGCGAGGGCGAATCGTCGGCGCCGCGCGGCAGCACGCGCGCCGTGTTCGCGAGCCGCGCCTTCCGCGCCTGGGCCTCGGTGGCCGCAGCCACCTACGGCGGGCTGTTCTGCTTCCTGCTGCTCTCGCCGATGGTCTACATCGGCTACCTCGGCTGGTCGCCCGCGTGGTACGGCTGGATTCCGGCCGGCGGTTCGCTGGTCTACATCTTCAGCACCACGATGTGCCGCAGCCTGCTGCGCCGCTTCGGGCCGATGCGCACCGTGCGCCTGGGCGCGGTGCTGAGCATCACCGGCGCCGTGATCCAGGCGCTGGGCTGCTGGCTGATGCCGCACAGCGCGGTGCCGCTGCTGGCGGGCCACGCCGTGTACTGCCTCGGCCACGGCATCCACCAGCCCTGCGGGCAGGCCGGCGCCGTGGGCGACCTGCCGCACCTGGCGGGGCGGGCCGTGTCGTGGTCCGGGTTCGGCATGATGATGGTCGCGTTCTGCGTGGGGCAGGTCGCCGCGCTGTTCGTCGACACGAGTTTTTCGTATGGCGCCTGGCCGATGGTCGTGCCGATGCTGATGGCCGGCACCGTGCTGCTGGCCATCGCGTTCCTGTGGCTGCCGCGTCTCGCACAACCTGCTTCTCCATCCTCTCCCCAGAAGGACTCCACACCATGACCACTTCCTCCCCCCGCCTGAATGTCGTGCGCGAAGGCGACGGCCCCTTCGTCGTGCTCAGCCATGCGCTCGGCTGCGACCTGCACATGTGGGACGGCGTGGCCGCGCAGCTCGCGCGCGCCCACACGGTGATCCGCTACGACCACCGCAACCACGGCGGCTCCGAGGTGGTGCCCGGCGTGCTGCGCGTGGAAACGCTGGCGCAGGACGCGTCCGAGCTGATCGCGCGCGAAACGGGCGGCGAGCCCGTGCACTTCGTGGGCCTGTCGATGGGCGGCATGACCGCGCAGGCGCTGGCGGTGCGGCACGCCGCGCAGCTCAAGACCGTGGTGATCGCCAATTCGGCCGCGCACTACCCCGACCAGGCCCCGTGGCGCCTGCGCGCGGAAACCGTGGCCGCCAAGGGCGTGGCCGCCATCGCCCCGGGCGCCGTGGCGCGCTGGCTCACGCCGGCCTACGCCGCCACGCCCGAGGGCGCGGTGGCCGCGCGCACCTTGCACGACACGCTGGTGCGCACCGACGCGCAGGGCTACATCGAGAGCTGCAACGCCGTGGCCGCCATCGACTTCCGCGACAGCAACCGCCGCATCGCCACGCCCACGCTGGTGATCGGCGGGCTGCAGGACGAGGCCACGCCCCTGGCCATGTCCGAGGCCATGGTGGCGCAGATCCCGGGCGCGCGGCTGGCGACCATCGACGCCGCGCACCTGAGCGCGGTGGAGCGCCCGATCGAGTTCGCGCAGATGCTGATCGATTACTGGCGCAGCCTCTGAAAAAACGCCCGGCCCGCACTCCCGCGCGGGCTAGGTGTAACCCCTATTTCGTGCGAATGATGATCGTTGGCGTGCGATCATCGATCAGGCGGGGCTGATTTGCGTTGTGGCGCGCCCGGGCTCTTTCTACAGTCCATCCCCATGCATCGCGCCATTGCCACCGTCTCGCTCAGCGGCACCCTCCGCCAGAAGCTCGAAGCCATTGCGGCCGCGGGCTTCGACGGCATCGAGCTGTTCGAAGCCGATTTCGTCAACTTCCGCGGCACCGCCGCCGAGCTGCGCCGCATCGTGGCCGACCTGGGCCTGTCGATCGACCTGTACCAGCCGTTCCGCGACTTCGAAGGCATGCCCGAGGCGCAGTTCCACCGCAGCCTGGAGCGCGCCGAACGCAAGTTCGACCTCATGGAAGCCATGGGCGCGCCGCTGGTGCTGTGCTGCTCCAACACCTCGCCGCTGTCGGTGAACGACCCGGCGCGCGCCGCCGCCCAGTTGCACGAGTTGGCCGAGCGCGCCGCGCGCCGCAACCTGCGCGTGGGCTTCGAGGCGCTGGCCTGGGGCCGCCACACCTCGCGCTACGCCCAGGCCTGGGACATCGTGCAGCGCGCCGACCACCCGCACCTGGGGCTGATCCTCGACAGCTTCCACACGCTGTCGCTGAAGGACGACCCGGCGGGCATCGCCGCCATTCCGGGCGAAAAAATCTTTTTCGTGCAGATGGCCGATGCGCCGCTGTTGTCGATGGACGTGCTGCAGTGGGCGCGCCACCACCGCTCGTTCCCGGGGCAGGGCGACTTCGACGTGGTCGGCTTCTTCGAGCAGGTGCTCCGCGCGGGCTACACGGGGCCGCTGTCGCTGGAGATCTTCAACGACATCTTCCGCGAGACGCCAAACCGCCGCACCGCCGTCGATGCGATGCGCTCGCTGCTGTACCTCGAAAGCGAAACGCGCGAGCGGCTCGCCAACGGGAATGCGCCCGTGCAGCCGCAGCGCGTGGAGCTGTTCAACCCGCCGCCCGCGCCGGCGCTCTCGGGCCTGTCGTTCATCGAGTTCGCGGCCGACGAGGCCTCGGCCGCCACGCTCGGCGCGCTGCTTGGGCAGCTGGGCTTTCGCCGTGTGGGGCGCCATCGCTCCAAGGCCGTCACGCTGTACCGCCAGGGCGGCATCCACTTCATCGTCAACGCGCAGCCCGATTCGTTCGCGCGCCGCCGTTTCGAGGCGCACGGCACCTCGGTGTGCGCGCTGGGCGTGCGCTGCGCCGACCCGCTCGCGGCCGTGGGCCGCGCCAGCGCCATGCGCTCGCAGCGCCACGACAGCCCGGTCGGGCCGAACGAGTTGCGCGTGCCGGCCATCGTGGCGCCGGGTGGCAACCTGATCCACTTCGTGCCCGAGGCGCTGGGCGCCAACGGGCTGTACGAGACCGACTTCATCCTCGAGGACGCAGGGCCGGGCGACAGCGATGCGGGCCTCACGCGCATCGACCACGTGGCGCTGGGCCTGGCGCTCGACCAGCTCGACACCTGGGTGCTGTTCACGCGCGCCGTGCTCGGCCTGGAGCCTGGCGAGAGCCTGGAGCTGGCCGACCCCTTCGGCCTGATCCGCAGCCGCGGCGTGGCCAATGCCGACCGCAGCCTGCGCCTGGTGCTGAACGTGTCGCTGAGCCAGCGCACGCGCACCGCGCGCACGCTGAGCGTGACCGGCGGCGGCGCGGTGCACCACATCGCGCTCGATTGCGACGACATCTTCGACACCGTGGCCCGGCTGCGCGCCAACGGCACGCGCTTCGTGCCGATCTCGGACAACTACTACGACGACCTGGCCACGCGCATCGACGTGGCGCCCGAGCTGCTGGCGCGCATGCGCGCGGCCGGCGTGCTGTTCGACCGCTCGGCGGCCGGCGACTACCTGCACATCTACACCGAGAGTTTCGACGGCGGCCTCTTCTTCGAGGTCGCGCAGCGCGTGGGCGGCTACGACGCCTACGGCGCGCTCAACGCACCCGCGCGCATGGCGTCGCAGGCGCAGCAGCCCCAACAACAAGACTGATTTTTTCCCCTCGCATCCGACACCTTCGTCACACCACTGGAGACAACCCATGGCCCACCCATCCGCCAAAGAGCCGCAAGGCAAGCACCAGTCGAGGAAAGCCGCCGCCAGCGGCTGGATCGGCTCGGCGCTGGAGTACTACGACTTCTTCATCTACGCCACCGCCGCGGCGCTGATCTTTCCGCAGATCTTCTTTCCCAAGGGCGACCCGACCACGGCCATCATCGCGTCGCTCGCGACCTACGGCGTGGGCTATGTCGCGCGCCCCATCGGCGCCTTCGTGCTCGGCCACTGGGGCGACACGCACGGGCGCAAGCAGGTGCTGGTGCTGTGCATGTTCCTGATGGGCTTCTCGACCGTGGCCGTGGGCCTGCTGCCGACCTACGACCAGGTCGGCCTGCTGGCGCCGGCGCTGCTGGTGTTCCTGCGCCTGGTGCAGGGCTTCGCGGTGGCCGGCGAAATTTCGGGCGCGAGCTCGATGATCCTGGAGCACGCGCCGTTCGGGCGCCGCGGCTTCTTCGCGAGCTTCACCTTGCAGGGCGTGCAGGCCGGCCAGATTTTGGCGGCCGCCGTGTTCCTGCCGCTGGCGCACTACATGCCTGAAGAGTCCTTCAACTCGTGGGGCTGGCGCATTCCGTTCCTGTTGAGCTTCATCGTGATCGTGGCCGGCTACATCATCCGCCGCGAGGTCGACGAGACGCCGGCCTTCGCCGAAGTCGACCAGAAGGGCGAAGTGGCCAAGGCGCCGATCGTCCAGGCGCTGACCGACAGCTGGGGCGACATGCTGCGCGTGATCTGCATGGCGCTGATGAACGTGATTCCCGTGGTCGCCACCGTGTTCGGCGCGGCCTACGCGGTGCAGGCCGCCTACGGCATCGGCTTCCAGAAAGACGTGTACCTGTGGATTCCCGTGCTGGGCAACATCCTGGCCGTGCTGGTGATCCCGTTCGTGGGCAACCTGTCGGACCGCATCGGCCGCAAGCCGCCGATCATCGTGGGCGCCCTGGCGTCGGGCCTGCTGTCGTTCGTGTACCTGTACGCCATCAGCATCAAGAACGTGCCGCTGGCCATCTGCATGTCGCTCTTGATGTGGGGCATCGTGTACCAGGGCTACAACGCGACCTTCCCGAGCTTCTACCCGGAGCTGTTCCGCACCCGCAACCGCGTGTCGGCGATGGCCATCTCGCAGAACATCGGCACCACCTTCACCGCGCTGCTGCCCGCGCTGTTCGCCGCCGTGGCGCCTCCGGGTTCGACCAACATCTGGTTCACCGTGGGTGCCATCACCTTCGCCGTGACCGTGCTGGCCGCGCTGGCCGCCATGAGCGCCCGCGAGACCTACCGCGTCCACATGCACGACCTGGGCAACCCGAACGCGGTGCCGGTCGACAAGGCCGAGTACGACCGGCTGCGCGAAGAAACGCTGGCCAGCGCCCGCACGGAGCGCGAGCGCCGCAAGGCCATGGCCTGAAGACCCCGCGCGCACAAAGGGGTTGTGGCGCCATGAAGAATGGCGCCATGACCGCCCATCTCAAGATCGATTTCGTTTCCGATGTGTCCTGCCCCTGGTGCGCCGTGGGCCTCGGCTCGCTCGAGGCCGCCCTGAAACGGGTGGCGCCGGAGGTCACGGCCGAGCTGCATTTCCAGCCCTTCGAGCTGAACCCGCAGATGCCGCCCGAAGGCCAGGACACCTTCGAGCACCTGAACCAGAAGTACGGCTCCTCGCGCGAGCAGCAGGCCCAGGCCCGCGAGGCGATCCGCCAGCGCGGCGCGGCCGTTGGCTTCGAGTTCAGCGCCGGGGGCCGGCCCCGCGTGTACAACACCTTCAACGCCCACCGCCTGCTGCACTGGGCCGAGCTGGAAGACCCGGCCAAGCAGGTGGCGCTCAAGAAGCTGCTGCTGAAGGCCTACTTCACCGACAGCCAGAACCCTTCGGACATCGATGTGCTGGTGCGCGCGGCGACCGAGGCGGGACTCGACGCGGCGCGGGCCCGCGAGATTTTGACGGGCGACGAGTTCGCGCAGGAAACCCGCGAACGCGAGCGCCTGTACACCGACGCCGGCATCCATTCGGTGCCCGCGATCATCATCAACGACCAGCACCTGATCTCCGGCGGCCAGCCGGTCGAGGTGTTCGAGCGCGCGCTGCGGCAGATCGCGGGCGCGGAGCCCAGTCGCACCGCCACGGCCTGAGCGCGCGGGGTAGCAGCCCCGTTCGTTTCGCCTTGAAACGAAGCTGACCTTCAGCTTTACCTGAGCGCGGGCCGAGGTCGGTCAACCGCCTACATCGCGAAGCGGTTGATCGGTTCATGATCGACCGCATGCCGTTTCCGAAGCTGCACCGCTCGCGCGCGATCGCCGTGACGCTGGCCGCCGTGCTGGCGCTCACCGCCTGTTCCACCGGCCTGCTGCGCCCCGAGGGCCCGCCGCTCACGGCGCTGGGCCATGCCGCCGACACGCCCGCCGCGCAATTGCGCTGGCTCGATCGCGTGAGCTGGGGCGCCAACGCCGGCAGCCAGGCCGAACTGGCGCGCGACGGCCTGCCGCGCTGGATGGGCCGCCAGCTGCGCCCCGCGCCGCGTCCGCTGCCCGCGGCGGCGCAGGCGCAGATCGACGCCATGGCCATCTCGCGCACGCCGCTCGACCAGCTCGTTTTCGCGCTCGACGCCCGGCGCAAGGCCGCCGACGCCTTGCCCGACGAAGAAGCGAAGAAGGCCGCACGCACGGCCTACCAGCAGGAACTCAACACCCTCGCGCGCGAGGCGCAGCAGCGCTTCCTGCTGCGCGCGCTGTACTCGCCCAACCAGCTGCAGGAGCAGATGACCTGGTTCTGGATGAACCACTTCAGCGTCAGCATCCGCAAGGACTTGGTGCGCGCGATGGTCGGCGACTACGAAGAGAACGCCATCCGCCCGCGCGCGCTCGGCAAGTTCCGCGACCTGCTGGGCGCGACCGCGCGGCACCCGGCCATGCTGCGCTACCTCGACAACGCGCAGAACGCCGCCAACCGCATCAACGAGAACTACGCGCGCGAGCTCATGGAGCTGCACACGCTGGGCGTGGGCGGCGGCTACACGCAGGCCGACGTGCAGGAGCTGGCGCGCGTGCTGACCGGCGTGGGCGTCAGCGTGCAGCCGCCCGACGCAGCGCCGCCCGCGGTGCGCCCGGCCGTGCGCGCCGACTACGTGCGCCAGGGCCTGTTCGAGTTCCACCCGAACCGGCACGACTACGGCGCGAAGACCTTCCTGGGCCAGCCCATCCAGGCGCGCGGCCTGGCCGAGACCGACGAGGCGCTCGACCGCCTGGCGCGCGCGCCGGCCACCGCGCGCTTCATCTCGCGCAAGCTCGCCGTGTACTTCGTGGCCGACGAGCCGCCGCCCGCGCTGGTCGAGCGCATGGCCGCCACCTTCACGCGCAGCGACGGCGACATTGCGGCCGTCTTACAGACGCTGTTCGAGTCGCGCGAGTTCGCGGCCTCGCTGGGCCGCAAGTTCCGCGACCCCGTGCACTACGTGGTGGCGGGCGTGCGGCTGGCCTACGACGAGCGCGTGGTGCTCAACACCACGCCGATGATCGGCTGGATCAACCGCATGGGCGAGACCCTGTACGCCCACGAGACGCCCGACGGCTACCCGCTCAACGAGGCCGCCTGGGCCAGCGCGGGCCAGATGAACACGCGCTTCGAAATTGCGCGCGCCATCGGCACGGGCGGCGCCGTGCTGTTCCGCACCGACGACAAGGCGCCGCTCGAGAAGCCGCCGTTTCCGCCGCTGGCCGAGTCACGCGCCGTGCATGCGCTGCAGCCCGGCCTGAGCGCCGACACGCAACAGGCGCTCGCGCAGGCGAAGAACCCGCCGGAGTGGAACACCTTCCTGCTCGCATCGCCCGAGCTGATGCGGCGTTGAAAGGCTCAGTCATGCAACGTCGACACCTGCTGCAACTCCTCGCCGCCACACCCTTCGCCGGCGCCGCCGCGCGTGTGGTCGCCGCGCCCGCTGCCGAGGGCACCAAGCTGCTCGTCGTGTTCCTGCGCGGCGCCTACGACAGCACCAGCCTGCTGGTGCCCACCGCGAACAGCGACTTCTATTACGCCTCGCGGCCCAACATCGCCATCCCCCGGCCCGGCACGCCCGACGGCGCGTTGCCGCTCGAGGGTGGCGACTGGGGCCTGCACCCGGCGCTTGCGCAGAGCGTGCTGCCGCTGTACCAGCGCAAGCAGGCGGCCTTCATCGCCTTCGCCGGCACCGACGACCTCACGCGCAGCCACTTCGAGACGCAGGACGCCATCGAGCTCGGCGTGGCGCCCGACAACGCGCGGCGCGACTACCGCTCGGGCTTTCTCAACCGGCTGGCCGGCGTGCTCGGCGCCGGACCGCTGGCCGACGTGTCGCCCATCGCCTTCACCGACCAGCTGCCCATCGTGCTGCGCGGCGACGACGCCAAGGCCGCCAACATGGCGCTCGCGGGCGTGGCGCGGCAGGCCCTCGATGCGCGGCAGAGCCAGATCATTGCGTCCATGTACCGCAACACCGCGCTCGCGCAGCCCGTGGCCGAGGGCTTCCAGGTGCGCGACGAGGTGGTGCGCGCCATGCAGGCCGAGATGGACGCCGCCAGCCGCAACGCCATGAGCCCCAAGGGCTTCGAGCAGGTCGCGCGCCGCATGGCGCTCTTGATGCGCGAGCGCTTCGACATCGGCTTTGTCGACGTCGGCGGCTGGGACACCCACGTGGGGCAGGGCGCGGCCAAGGGCTACCTGGCCAACCGCTTCGAAGAGCTGGGCCGCGGCGTGGCCGGCTTCGCGCAGGAGATGGGCGAGCCCGCCTGGCGCCAGACCGTGGTGGTCGTCGTCAGCGAGTTCGGCCGCACCTTCCGCGAGAACGGCAACCGCGGCACTGACCACGGGCACGGCACCGTGTACTGGGTGCTCGGCGGCGGCCTGGCCGCGCAGGCGGGCGGGCGCGTCGTGGGCGAGCAGCAGCCGCTGACGCAGGCCACGCTGTTCCAGAACCGCGACCACGCGGTGCTCAACGAGTACCGGGCGGTGCTGGGCGGGTTGTTCCAGCGGATGTACGGGCTGTCGACTGCGCAGGTGGCGCGGGTGTTCGGCGGTGCGGCGGTGAAGGACCTGCGGCTGGTCTGATGGCCCCACGGGGGCGGGCCGCACCGTCTCTTTCACGATCTCCTTTTGGACCTTGTGTCCGCCCCTTCGCCTTGAGGCCGCACAGGCATGCGCCGCTGCGTTTACCCAATTTCGGGGATGGCTTTGGCGCAGGTTAATTACAAAAATAGACATTCAGAAACAATTGGGCGCTCCAGCCGGAGAGCGGGTTTCTCCAAAAAGGCGTCGGATGCTTTCCAAGCGAGTGAGTTCTTACGGGCGCTGCAGCGCCATGGCCGGTGTGATCGTGCTGCTGGCGGCCTGTGGCGGTGGTGGGGGCGGCGG
>NZ_JBWKYW010000039.1:0-64715 GCF_059423965.1 Variovorax sp. GW458-11-26-14-LB1 | reverse complement strand
GCACTGGGTGCTTCCCGCAGCGAAATCAAGGAGGAGGGCGAAGCCCGGGGGACATTCGCGGAGGGAAGTACCCGGTGTCCTGAGCACGCACCCTGAACGAACCGCATCCGAACGCACGTACCAGACAACATGCTGACCATTCTTTTCGACGGCATCGCCTACGGCATGCTGCTCTTCGTCCTCGCCGTGGGGCTGGCCGTGACGCTCGGGCTGATGAACTTCATCAACCTCGCGCACGGCGCCTTCGCCATGGCGGGCGGCTACCTCACCGTGTTCGCGATGCAGAAGTTCGGCGTGCCGTTCCTGGCCTGCCTGCCGCTCGCGTTCATCGTCGTCGCGCTGGCCGGCGCGCTGCTGGAGCGCACGCTCTACCGGCCGATGTACGGCAAGCCGCACCTGGACCAGGTGCTGTTCTCCATCGGGCTGGCGTTCATGGCCGTCGCGGCCGTCGACTACTTCGTCGGCTCGTCGCAGCAGAACCTGCAACTGCCCGAATGGCTGCGCGGGCGCAGCGAATTCGGCGACGGTGCGTTCCTGCTGGGCATGGGCCACTACCGCATCTTCATCATCGCCGTGTGCGCCGTGCTCACCGTGGTGCTGCAGCTCATCCTCTCGAAGACCCGCTTCGGTAGCCGCCTGCGCGCCGCCGTCGACGACCCGCGCGTGGCCGCCGGACTGGGCATCAACGTCAACATCGTGTTCCTGCTGACCTTCGCCGTGGGCTCGGGCCTGGCCGGGCTGGGCGGCGCGCTGGGCGCGGAAATCCTCGGGCTCGATCCGACCTTCCCGCTCAAGTACATGATCTATTTCCTCATCGTCGTCTCGGTCGGCGGCACCTCGTCGATCACCGGGCCGCTCGCCGCCGCGCTGCTGCTCGGCATTGCCGACGTGGCCGGCAAGTACTTCATTCCGAAGATGGGCGCGTTCACCGTCTACCTGCTCATGATCCTGATCCTCATGTGGCGGCCCCAGGGCCTGTTCACGCGCAAGGGGGGCCGTTGAGATGAGCGCGCCAACCTATGAATCGGCCCTGCTGCGCACCGCGCGCTGGCGGCCCTGGGAGTTCGTGGTCTGGGCCGTGGCCTTCGCGTTGCCGCTGGCCATGCCCTCGCACTCGCTGTTGGTCAACGAGATCGCCATCGTCGCGCTGTTCGCGATGTCGCTCGACCTGATCCTCGGCTACACCGGCATCGTGTCGCTCGGCCACGCGGCCTTCTTCGGCTTCGGCGCGTACGCCGCCGCGCTGTTCGCCAAGCTCGTCATGCCCGACCCGACCGTCGGCCTCGTGTTCGCCACCGTGCTGTCGGCCGTGCTGGGCCTCGTGGCCAGCGTGACCATCCTGCGCGGCAGCGACCTCACGCGGCTCATGGTCACGCTGGGCACCGCGCTGCTGCTGCTCGAACTCGCCAACAAGCTCGACTGGCTCACCGGCGGCGCCGACGGCCTGCAGGGCGTGGTGATGGGGTCGGTGCTCGGCCTCTTCGAATTCGACCTGTATGGCCGCACGGCCGCCTGGTACTCGCTGGCCGTGATGCTCGTGCTGTTCCTCGTGATGCGCCGCATCGTGCATTCGCCCTTCGGCGCCACGCTCAAGGCCATCCGCGACAACCGGCTGCGCGCCATGGCCATCGGCATCCCGGTGGTGTCGCGGCTCGCCGTGGTCTACACCGTGGCCGCCGGCATCGCGGGCGCCGCGGGCGCGCTGCTGGCGCAGACCACCGGCTTCGCCTCGCTCGACGTGCTGGCCTTCGACCGCTCGGCCGACGTGCTGCTGATGCTGGTCATCGGCGGCGTGGGCTGGCTGTATGGCGGCGTGGCCGGCGCCATCGTCTTCAAGTTGCTGCAGACCTGGCTGTCGTCGGTGACGCCGCAGTACTGGATGTTCTGGATCGGCCTCATCCTCGTGCTGCTGGTGCTCGTGGGACGCGACCGCCTGCTCAAGCCGTGGACATGGTTCGGCACTGCGAAGAAGAAGGGCGGTGCGGCATGACCACCGACACCGTGCTCTCGACGCAAGGCCTCGTGATGCGCTTCGGCGGCATCACGGCCACGAACAACGTCACGATGGAACTGAAACGCGGCGCGCGCCATGCGCTGATCGGCCCGAACGGCGCCGGCAAGACCACGCTGATCAACCTGCTGACGGGCGTGCTCACGCCCACCGAAGGCCGCATCTCGCTGCTCGGCGAAGACATCACCACGCTCGCGCCGCACAAGCGCGTGGCGCGCGGGCTGGTGCGCACCTTCCAGATCAACCAGCTCTTCGACTCGATGACGCCGCTGGAAACGCTGGCGCTCGTGGTGTCTCAGCACAAGGGCATCGGCGCGCAATGGTGGCGCCCGCTGGGAGCGGACAAGCGCATCGCCGAGCGGGCCGGGCAATTGCTGGAGCAGTTCCACCTCGCCGACGTCGCGCAGCAGCAGACGAAATTCATGGCCTACGGCAAGCGCCGCCTGCTGGAGATCGCCATCGCGCTGGCCTGCGAACCGCGCGTGCTGCTGCTCGACGAGCCGGTGGCGGGCGTGCCCGCCGGTGAGCGCGAAGAGCTGCTGCAGACCGTGGCCGCGCTGCCGGCCGACGTGTCGGTGCTGCTCATCGAGCACGACATGGACCTGGTGTTCAGCTTCGCCGACCGCATGACCGTGCTGGTCAACGGCGCGCTGCTGACCGAGGGCGACCCCGAGACGATCGCCAACGACCCGAAGGTCAAAGAGGTCTACCTGGGCCACGGAGAACATGCCCATGTCTGAACTGCTGCGCATCGAGAACTTGAGCGCCGGCTACGGCGAGGCCGTGGTGCTGCACGACGTGGCCTTCACGCTCGGCGAGGGCCAGACGCTTGCGCTGCTGGGCCGCAACGGCACCGGCAAGACCACGCTCATCAACACGCTGGCCGGCGCCACGCGCCAGCACGGCGGCACCATCGCGCTCGGCGGGCAGGCGGCGCTGCACAAGCTGCAGCCGCACCAACGCGCGGCGGCGGGCATCGGCTGGGTGCCGCAGGAGCGCAACATCTTCAAGTCGCTCACGGTGCACGAGAACCTCACGGCCGTGGAGCGCCCGGGCCAGTGGAACCCGCAGCGCGTCTACGAGATGTTCCCGCGCCTGGCCGAGCGCAAGACCAACCTGGGCACGCAGCTGTCAGGCGGCGAGCAGCAGATGCTGGCCGTGGGCCGTGCGCTGGTGCTCAACCCGAAGCTGCTGCTGCTCGACGAGCCGCTCGAAGGCCTGGCGCCCATCATCGTGGAGGAGCTGCTGCGCGCCATCCGCCGCATCACGCGTGACGAAGGCCTGGCCGCGATCATCGTGGAGCAGCACCCGCAGGCGATCCTCGCGATTTCCGACCACGCCGTGGTGCTCGACCACGGGACCATCGTGCATGCCGACACGGCCGCGGCGCTGCGTGCGCAGCCGGAGGTGCTCGATCGGCTGCTGGGCGTGGCGCGGTAGCAGCGGCCGATCACAAATAACAACCAGGAGACAGACAGATGGCGATCCCCCAGACAGTGTTCAGCGGGGGCGCCATGCTGGCGACCGCCGCCTTGCTCGCCGCATGCGGCACGGCCCCGACCGGCCCCACGCGCCTGGGCCTCGGCGCCGATCCGGCCCCCGCTTGCGCGGCGCTCACCGCGCCGGTGGCGGCCACCGCCATCGGCCTGCCCAGCGGCGCGGCGACGATCGACTCGGCAGCGCTCGTGCCGGCGTCTGCATTGGCCGTGGCCGAGCGCGGCCCCAGCCCCGCGTCGCGCATCACGCCGGCAATGCCCGCGTACTGCAAGGTGCTCGGGCGCATCGCACCGGTCGACGCGAGCGCGCCGCCGATCCTGTTCCAGGTCAACCTGCCGCTCGCATGGAACGGGCGCAGCGTGCAGTACGGCGGCGGGGGCTTCAACGGCACGCTGATCACCGGCCTGGCGCTGGTGCCCGCCGCGCGCTTCGACCTGCCCACCCCGCTGGCGCAGGGCTATGTGACCTACGGCACCGACTCCGGTCACCAGAACGTGCAGGGCCAGCCGCCGCAGGCCTTTGCGCTCAACGACGAGGCGCTCGTGAACTTCGCGCATGCCTCGTACAAGAAGGTGCGCGACGTGGCGGTGGCGCTGACGCAGCGCGCCTACGGCCACGCGCCGCAGAAGCTCTACTTCATGGGCAGTTCCGAAGGCGGGCGCGAGGCGCTCACGATGGCGCAGCGTTATCCGCATGACTTCGACGGCATCTTCAGCCGCGTGCCGGTGATCAACTGGACCGGGCTGCAGCATGCGGGCACGCGCAACGGCATCGCCACCTTCGGCGAAGGCTGGCTGCGGCCCGCGCAGGTGCAGCTGGTGCACAACGCGGTGCTCGCGTCGTGCGATGCGACGGATGGCGTGGCCGACCGCATCGTGTCGAACCCGGTGGCCTGCCTGCAGCGCTTCGACCCCGCCACCCTGCGCTGCGCAGCGGGCACGAGCGGCGACAACTGCCTCAACGACGCGCAGGTGCAGGCGGTGCGCACGCTGCGCTCGCCGTGGCGCTCGCCCGTGCCGCTGGCGCATGGCGTCACCGAGTACCCGGGCTGGGGCATCGGCGGTGAAGGTACGCCGGCCTTCGCCTCGATGGGCGGCTGGAACGCGTGGTGGACCGGCTCCGCCGCGCCGACCGTGCCGCCGCAGCCGAGCAACGGCATCGCGTGGTTCTATGGCAGCGGCGCGCTGCAGTATTTCTACGCGCGCAATCCGTCGCTCGACGTGCGCAACTACCGCGCCGAAGACTTCGCGGCCCGCATCGCCACCGTGTCGCAGCTGATGGATTCGACCAACCCCGACCTCAGCGCCTTCCATGCGCGCGGCGGCAAGCTGCTGATGCTGGAGCACATGGCCGACTACGCGCAGAGCCCGTTCGCGGGCATCCGCTACTACGAGTCGGTGGTGGCACGCATGGGCCGCGAGAACGTGGACCGCTTCATGCGCCTGTACACCGCGCCCGGTGTCGACCATGTGGGCAGCGGCGCACCGGCCAACGTCGACATGCTCGGCGCGCTGGCCGACTGGGTCGAGCGCGGGCGTGCGCCGGCCGGGCTGCAATTGCTTGAACAGGAAGTGCAGCCGCCGTTCAAGACCACGCGTGCGCGTCCGCTGTGCGAGTGGCCGCTGTGGCCGCGCTACGTGAATGGCGATGCGTCGCAGGCGGCGAGCTTCCAGTGCAGCCGGTAGCGCTCGCTTGAAGCGGTCGCGATATTCAAGGGGCAGTTGAAGGAGTTTCGGGGCGAGGGGGCTTTTTCATGTGCGGGTGTCGCCGCAGACTGCAGGCATCCGAACTCCACAACGCACCGACCCATGAGCACCACGCCCCTCATCAGCATCGCCGTCCTGAAGGCCAAGACCGGCCAGCGCGAGGCGCTGCGCGACGCCCTGAGCGCGCTGGTGGCGCCCACGCGGCAGGAGCCCGGCTGCCTCGACTACACCTTGTTCGAGCTGCGCGACGAGCCCGGCAGCTTCTACATGCGCGAGTCGTTCCAGGACCAGGCAGCGCTGGACGCGCACTTCGCCACGCCGTATTTCCAGGCCTTCGAAAAGCGGTTCGACGCGCTGCTGGACGCGCCGATCCGGCTGGTGTTCCTGGAGAAGGTCGCCTAGGCGCCGGCCTCAGAACTGGTACTTCGCGCTCGCGACCACCGCGCGATCGCTGCCGGGGTAGTACTTGCTGTACGCGCGCGATGCGGCGTACTGGCGGTTGGCCAGGTTCGTGGCGCTCAAGGCGAAGCGCCACGGCCCGCGCTTGTAGTGCACCGTGGCGTCGAGCAGCGCGACGCCGCCTTCGGACGAGGTGTTGCCCACATCGTTCCAGCGCTTGCCGATGTAGCGCACGCCGCCGCCGAAGCCGAAGCCGCTGGCCATCGTGTAGTCGAGCCAGAGCGAGGCCGTGTTGCGGGGCACCTGGATCGGTGTCTTGCCGCGCTCGGTCTCGTTGGCGCTTTCGCGCACCTTGGTGTCGAGCCAGGTGTAGGAGGCCGTGAGGTTCAGGTCGCGTGCCAGCTCGGCCTTGGCTTCGAGTTCGAGCCCGCGTGAGCGGATGCGGCCGATCTGGCGCGCCTCGAAGGTGTTCTGGTCGTAGGTCACCACGTTGGATTTGCGCAGGTCGAACACGGCCGCGGTGAACAGCGCGCGCGTGCCCTCGGGCTGGAACTTGACGCCGGCCTCCACCTGCTTGCCACGGCTCGGCCGGAACGGCGTGCTGTTCAGGTCGACGCCGCTGGTCGGCATGAAGGATTCGGCGTAGCTGAGGTACGGTGCCCAGCCGTTGCCGACGAGGTAGCTCAGGGCCGCACGGCCGCTGAACTTGTCGTCGGTCTGTGTCGTGCGCTCGCCCTTCAGCCGGTCGTAGGTGGCGGACTTGACGTGGTCCTGCCGTCCACCGAGCGTGAGCAGCCAGTGGGGGCCGAATTTGATCTGGTCCTGTGCATACACGCCGAGCTGCTCGGTGGTCTGCGTGAAGTTGCTGTCGGGCCGGAACGGCTCCGCCACCGGCAGGCCGTTGACGGGAAAGCGCAGGTCCAGGCTCGGCGCCGGCCCCGAGAACTGCTTGGCCGTGTACCGGACGCGCGACCAGTCGACGCCGAACAGCAGCGTGTGCTCGACGTCGCCGGTGCGCACGCGGCCCTGCAGCTGCGTGTCGGCGGTCCATTGGTTGACCCACTCGGGGGCGAAGCGCGCGGTTCGCCGCAGCGTGTAGCCGTCGGGCGCGAGGTTGACGACCACGTGGTGCTTGTCGGTGTCGAAGCTGAAGTAGCGCGTGTTCTGGCGCACTGTCCAGTCGTCGTTGATGTGGTGCTCGAACAGGTAGCCGAGCGACGATTGCTGCTGCTTGATCCGGCTGTAGTTCGGTTCGCCCTGGATGAGCCCGGTGTCGCGCCCCTTCGCGTCGGTCACGTTGAAGGTGTCGTCGCTGGCATCGCTCTTCAGGAATTCGCCGAGCAGGGTGAACGAGGTGGCGGCCGACGGCTGCCAGCGCAGCGAAGGCGCGAGGTAGCTGCGCTTCACTTCGGCGGGGGCGCCGTTGGGGTAGCGCTGCTGGCTGTTGCTGTCCAGCTCGACGCCCACGAGGCGGTAGCTCAGCGTGTCGCTCAGGGCGCCGCCCAGGTCCACGGCCAGTTGCTTGCGCTGGAAGCTGCCGTACTGCACTTCGATCTCGCGCGTGGGCGTGCTGCTCGGCATCTTGCTGACGCGGTTGACGATGCCGCCCGCATCGCCCAGCCCGAACATCACCGACGACGGGCCGCGCAGCACCTCGACGCGCTCGACGCCGTAGGGCTCGGTCAGCGAGTAGGCCGGCAGCAGCAGGCCGTCGCGGTACATGGCGTTGCCTGCGGTGGCGTCGAAACCGCGCAGCAGCAGCCAGTCGATGCCGCGTGCGTCGTAGCCCCAGTTGCCGGCGACCACGCCCGGTGCGTAGCGCACGGCTTCCATCACGGTCTGCACGCCGCGCGCTTCGAGTTCTTCGCGGCCGATGACGGAGATCGACTGCGGCACTTCGAGGATCGGCGTGTCGGTCTTGGTGGCGCTCTGGCTGCGCCGGGCGACATAGCCCGGCACCGGGCCCAGGCTGGTTTCGAGTTCGGCCGTGGCGCTCACGGTCACGGCCGGCAGGGTGGCGCCGGCGGCGCTTGGCGCTTTCTCGATCACCAGCGTGCTGCCCGCCACGCGGCCGGCCAGCCCGCTGCCCTGGAGCAGTTGCGCGGCGGCGGCCTGCACGCTGAGGCTGGCCTGCACCGGGCGGCCCTGCAGGCCCTGCAGCAGGCCCGGCGCCGCCAGCAGCTGCACGCCGGCCTGGCGCGCAAGCTGGTTCAGTGCCTGGTCCAGCGGCTGGGCGGGGATCGAGAAGGCGATGGTGGCGCCGGCGGCGGGCGGTGTCGCGCTCTGAGCCCAGGTGGTCTGGCTGGCTTGAGCGACCAGGCACAGCACGGCCGCCGCGATCAGGTGGCGCCGGCCGGCGGGGAGAAGAAGGTGGCGGGAGGGCATGCGGTTCTCTCGGTTCAGGTCGGGGTCATGAAAATTCCGGGACGTCCGCAGGGCGGTTGTTCCGGGCTCCATGGACTGATACGACCGAGCGAGCGCAATCCCTCATGCAGATCGCAAGAAAGACAAGGCAAGGCCAGCAGGCGGATGCCGGCGTCAGGAGATCGGGCGGCGTTCGATGACCAGGGCGCGTTCCGCCCCGTCGTCTTCGCGCACCCGCACCGGCAGGCTGTTGGGCAGCAGGCGCAGCCAGGTGCCCGCTTCGGCGATGCGCACGCGCCCGAACACCGGGAGTTGCGCGGCCTCGGGCGCCACGCGCAGGGGGCGCGGGCTGTAGCGCGCCAGGCGCTCCACCACCTCGCCGAGCGGCTGGTGATGAAAGTCGAGCCAGCCGTCGCGCCACGGGGCCACGGCGCTGTTCACGGCGTCCGAGGCCGGTTGGGCGGTGGACAGCTGCAGCGCCGTGTCGATGAAGGCGCGGTCGCCCGCGCCGAGCACGCGCGCGTCGCCGCTCGCGCTGCGCACCCGCACCTGGCCCGATTCCACGGCGACGCGCACGCCGCCGTCCTGCAGCGCAACCTCGAAGCGCGTGCCCAGCACCGTGATCTCGTGGCCCAGGGCGCTGACGATGAAGGGGCGCGCCTCGTCGCGCGCCACGTCGAAGAAGGCGCTGCCGGCCAGCAGTCGCACGGTGCGGCGCGTGGCGAAGTACTGGACCTCGGCGCGGCTCGCGGCGTCGAGCGTGAGGCGGCTGCCGTCGGGCAGCGCCTGCCCCTGGATGCGGCCGATGGCGGTGGCCAGGGTGGCGCTGTAGCCGGGCATCCACTGGCGCCAGGCCTGCCAGAGTGCGGCGCTGCCGACGCTGAGGCCGCCCACGCCGAGCAGGGCCGACAGCGCGCGGCGCCGCCCGGCGCGCGCCGGTGCAACCTCGCCGCGCCAGCGGTGCAGCGCGGCCTCGACGCTGTCGAGCGCCCGCATCACCTCGCGCTCCACGGTCTTGATCGACACGCCGTGGCGGCGCGCCAGTTCGGCATGGCAGGCGCCGTCGAGCCGGTCGGCCAGGAAGATGTCGCGGCTGCGCGGCGGCAGGGCCCGCAACGCGGCATCCACCGCGTCGAGTGCCTGCCGGTGGGCGATGCCATCGGCCACGTCCCGTGTGCTGTGGTGGTCGTGTCCCGTCGTCAGCCCGGTGTCGGGGTCGACGGGGGCGGGGCTGAAGCGCTCCGCGCTGCGCTGGCGGCGGCGCAGGTGGTCGATGGCGAGGTTCTCGGCCACGGTGTAGACGTAGGCGCGCACGGCGGCCTCGGGCGGGGCGGGGTCGGCGGTGGTGTCGTCCCGCGCTTGCGCACGCTCGGCCAGCCGGACCCAGGTGTCGTGCGCCAGCTCCCGCGCCTCGTGCGGGCTGCCGGTGCGGCGCGCGATGAAGCGCACCAGTTCCTGGTAGCTGTCCTGGAAGGCTTTCAGCAGCGGGCTGGAGGAGAGTTGGGCGGACATGGGCTGGGGTGTGGCGCGCGAATCGCAGGAGAGTTATTGTCGAGAATAGTTCTCATTTGATGGCGGCATACCCGAATCGGCACCGTTCTGTGGTGAACGAGGCCATCGCCGGCCCAGACCGGCGATGCGGCTAGATTGCGCAGCCGTCGGGGCCGCACGCTGCAGGCGCTGCGGCTGAAGATGGCGCGGGCGCGACGAAGGTGGCGAGTTGCGCCTTCCAGTCGTCCGCACGCCCCAGCCACGGCCCGATGTCGATGCGCCCCGCGTTGCCGTCGGCCTGCGCCAGCACGAAGGTCGGAAAGCCCTGGCCGCCCGCGCGCTGCAGCAGGTCGCGGCTCGCGGCGATGTGGCGTGCGGTGGCGTTGCCCGTGTGCTGCGCGAAGGCCGCGGCGAAGGCGTCGGCGTCGAAGCCGAGTTCAACCGCCAGTTCGGCGAGTACGCCGGCCTCCGCGATGCGCCGACCTTCAACGTAGTGCGCCTGCTGCACGCGGTGCGCCATGTCCAGCCCGCCGCCGGCGCGCAGCGACTCGGCCGCCAGGATGGCGGTGATCGGCGGTTCGGAGTCCATCACCGCGCCGGTGTCGCGCAGCAGGCCTTCGAAGTAGGCCTCGCCGAAGGGCTGGCCCGTGAGTTCGGCGATCCGCCTGTCGTGCGGGATCACGTAGTCGCGCCACTGCGGCGTGATGGGGCGGCGGTTGGCGCCGGTCATCATGCCGCCGGCGTGCAGCTCGACGCGCAGGCCCGGCACGGTGCGCGCGGCCTCGACCAGCGGCGCGGCGGCGTAGCACCAGCCGCACAGCGGATCGAAGATGCAGTGCAGGGTGGCGGAGTCGGCGTTGTTGTTGGTTATTGCGGCCACTTCATTTCTCCCTTGATGACCTTGGCGCCCAGTTCGAGCGACGAGGCGTCTTCGAGCTTCGGGTAGCGCTGCTTCATGGCGGCGATCAGTGCGGCCGAGTCCTTGGCCTTGGTGGCTTCGGTCTCGAAGGCCTTCAGGTAGTCGCGCGTGAACTTCACCGACGCCACGGTGTAGGGCGCCGAGCCGTCGGCGTTCGGCAGGTAGTGGCCGGGCACGACGGTCTTGGGGTGCAGCGCGGCGATGCGGTCGAGGGTCTTGAGCCAGTCGCGGCGCGACTGCACCGTCTGCGTGTCGGCCACCCAGACGTGGATGTTGGCCGACACCGGAATGCCGCCGACCACCGCCTTCAGCGAGGGAATCCACGCGAACGTGCGCGCGGGCGAGGGGCCGTCCAGGCCGACGACCTGGATCTTCTTGCCTTCGAGCACGAGGCTGTCGCCGGCCAGCGGCTCGGGCACGACCAGCGCCTGGGGCGCGTTGTCCTTGAGGATCGGGCCCCAGTGCGCGAGCTTGCCGTCCTTGGAGGCCTGGATGGCGGCCACGGTCTGCGGCGTGGCGACGATCTTCGCGTCGGGGAAGGCGGCGCGGATCACGTCCAGGCCGAAGTAGTAGTCGGGGTCGCTGTGGCTGATGTAGACCGTGGTCAGCTTCTTGCCGCTGTCCTTGATCTTCTGCACCAGCGCCTGCGCGTCGTTGCGCTGGAACTGGGCGTCGACCAGCACGGCGTCGGTGGCGCCGGCGACCAGCACCGACGACACGGGGAACATCGACTTCGTGCCGGGGTTGTAGACGTCGATCTTCAGCGGCTGGGCGGCTTGGGCGGCGAGCGGCGCGAGGGCGAATGCGGCGGACAGGGCGGCGGCGGCAACGAGGGTTCTGCGGAACATGGCGGTGTCTTTCGGTCGATGGGTTGAGGGTGACAGCGTGAACAGACCGGATGTTAGGTTGCGCGAAACGAAACAAAAACCACCGCCAGCACAATGGATCGTTTCTGATATCGGACGAATCAGGCGGCTTCCGCGCGGTCCGTGGCGCAGCGCTCGAGGTGCGCGACCAGCAGCTGCGCCGAGGGCGACAGCGCCGCCTCGCTGCGAAAGCAGATCGCGAAACGCCGGCGCGCCCAGTCGTCGGTGAGCGGCATCAGCCGCAGTCCGAAGGCCTCGGTGAAGGGCCGGGCGACCTCCGCCGGCACGACGCTGATGGCCAGCCCGGCGCGCACCACGCGCAGCGCGGCGTCGAAGTTGGACACCAGCACGCGGTACACGAGCGGCTTGCCGGCCACGGCCGCCTCGCGCGCGAGCATCAGCTGCACGGCGCTGAGCGCGGGCATGCCGACGAATTCGTGGTCGAGCACCTGCTCGAAGCGCACCGCGTCATGGCGGGCCACGGGGTGCGACGGGTGGGCCACGATGGCCAGGTGGTCGGAGCGGTAGTCGCGCCGCTCCAGCCCGTCGAGGTCGGCCGCGTCCCAGCACAGGCCGATGGACGCGATGCCCTCGCGGATGCCGCGCACGATCTCGGGGCTCACGCGCTCTTCCATGTCGACGCGGATGTTGCGGTGCGCCGGGTCTTGCAGAAAGCCCGCCACGTCCTCGGCCAGCGACTCGGCCATGACCGAGGCCGACGCCAGGATGCGCACATGCCCGCGCGCGCCGCCCGCGTAGGCGGCCATGTCGCGCTCGATGCGGGTGGCGCTGCCGAGCATGGCGCGCGCGTGTTCGAGCAGCGTTTCGCCGGCCGGCGTGGGCACCACGCCGCGGCGCTTGCGCAGCAGCAGCGGCGTGCCGACCGTGTCTTCGAGCTGGGCCAGGCGCTTGCTGATCGCCGAGCCGACGATGTTCGCCTGCTCGCCCGCGCGCGCGATGCTGCGGCTGTCGCAGACAGCGACGAACAGGCGCAGGGTGGTCAGGTCGAGGTCTCTCATGAAGTTCCAATTTGGAAGCAAACGGCTTCCAAAATATACCTTCAGGACTGAATCGGAACTTCTACGATCGGCGTCATTCCCTCACGACGGAGACACGCTCTTGATTCACGCCTTCCTGCCGCCGCGCGCGGTCGTCCGCGAAGTGGGCCTGCGCGACGGGCTGCAAAGCATTGCCCGCGTGCTGCCCACGGCACGCAAGCTCGAATGGATCCGCGACGCGCACGCGGCCGGCCAGCGCGAGATCGAGGTCGGCTCGTTCGTGCCGGCGCACCTGCTGCCGCAACTGGCCGACACGGCCGAGCTGCTGGCGTATGCGAAGACGCTGCCGGGGCTTTTCGCCTCGGTGCTCGTGCCCAACCTGAAGGGCGCCGAGCGCGCCATCGCGGGCGAGGCCGACCTGATGATGGTGCCGCTGTCGGCCAGCCATGCGCACAGCCTGGCCAACCTGCGCAAGACGCCCGACGAGGTGGTGGCCGAGGTCGGCCGCATCCGTGCGGCGCGCGACGCGGCGGGCGCGAAGACGCTGATCGACGGGGGCGTGGGCACGGCCTTCGGTTGCACGCTGCAGGGCCATGTCGACCCCGACGAGGTGCTGCGCCTGATGCAGGCGCTGCTCGACGCTGGCGCCGACCGCGTGAGCCTGGCCGACACGGTGGGCTACGCCGATCCGGCCATGGTGCGCAGCCTGTTCGAGCGCGCACTGCGCATCGCGGGCGACCGCCTGTGGTGCGGGCATTTCCACGACACGCGCGGGCTGGGCCTGGCCAATGTCTACGCCGCGCTGGAGGTCGGCATCACGCGCTTCGACGCCTGCCTGGCCGGCATCGGCGGCTGCCCGCATGCGCCGGGCGCGAGCGGCAATGTCGACACCGAAGACCTCGTCTTCATGCTCGAGAGCATGGGCGTGCAGACGGGTGTCGATCTGCCGAAGCTGCTCGATCTGAGGAAGCGCGTGGCCGGCTGGCTCGACGGCGAGATGCTGCAGGGCACGGTGTGGCGCGCGGGCTTTCCGAAGACCTTTGCACCGTCGGAAGGCGTCGCCGCATGAGCACCGAAGCCAAACGCCTGCCGCTCGCGGGCATCCGCGTGGTCGAGTTCACGCACATGGTCATGGGGCCGACCTGCGGCATGGTGCTGGCCGACCTGGGCGCCGAAGTCATCAAGGTCGAGCCCATCGACGGCGACCGCACGCGGCACCTGCTGGGCGCGGGTGCGGGCTTCTTCCCGATGTTCAACCGCAACAAGAAGAGCATCGCGCTCGACCTGCGCCATCCGCAGGGGCTCGAGGCCGCGCTGCGCCTGTGCGCCACGGCCGACGTGGTGGCGCAGAACTTCCGGCCCGGCACGATGGACAAGTACGGCCTGGGCTACGCCGCGCTGGGCAAGCTCAATCCGCGCCTCGTGTACGTGAACCACACGGGCTTCCTGCCCGGCCCCTACGAGCACCGCACCGCGCTCGACGAGGTGGTGCAGATGATGGGCGGGCTCGCGTACATGACCGGGCGCCCCGGCGATCCGCTGCGCGCGGGCACGAGCGTGAACGACATCATGGGCGGCATGTTCGGCGCCATCGGCGCCATCGCCGCGCTGATGCAGCGCGCCGAAACCGGCCAGGGGCAGGAGGTGCAGTCGGCGCTCTTCGAGAACAACGTGTTCCTCGTCGGCCAGCACATGCTGCAGTACGCCATCACGGGGCAGGCGGCCGCGCCGATGCCCGAGCGCATTTCGGCGTGGGCGCTGTACGACGTGTTCACCGTGAAGGACGGCGAGCAGATCTTCCTGGCGGCCGTGAGCGACGCGCAGTGGAAGACCTTCTGCGATGCGCTGGGTTTCGACGACCTGAAGGCCGACGCCACGCTGCAGACCAACAACGACCGCGTGCGCCTGCGCCCGACCTTGCTGGCCGCGTTGCGCACCCGCCTGGCCGACCGTTCGGCCGCGGAGCTGTCGGCGATCTTCGAGGCGCGCGGCCTGCCGTTCGCGCCGATCACGCGGCCCGAAGACCTGTATGCCGATCCGCACCTGCAGGCCACCGGCGGCCTCGCCGACATCCGCCTGCCCGATGGCGAGCGGGCCGGCGAGATGGCGCAGACCACGCTGTTCCCGATCACGCTCGGTGGCGAGCGCCTGGGCGTGCGCCTGCATCCGCCGACGCTGGGCGAGCACACGCGCGCGCTGCTGGCCGAGCTGGGCTACGCGCACGAGCAGGTCGAGGCGCTGCATGCCGAAGCGGCCGTGGCCTGATTCTTCAAGCACCGACAAAGACAAAGAGAGACAAGACCCATGAGCCCGATTCCGTTTTCCTCTTCTTCATTCAACCGCCGTGCGCTGCTCGGCCTGGGGGTGTCGGCGGTCGTGCTGTCGGCCGCCCGCCCGGTGTTCGCGCAGGGCGGCGACAAGCCCGTGCGCTTCATCCTGCCGATCAGCGCGGGCTCGGGCGTGGACGCCATCGCGCGCGCCGCCTCGGTCGCGCTCGGCAAGGCGCTGGGCCAGCCGGTGGTGATCGAGAACCTGCCGGGCGCCGGCGGCATCACCGGCACCTCGGCCGTGATCAAGGCGCCGCCCGACGGGTTCACGCTCGGCATGGTGTCGAACAACCACGTGATCAACCCGAGCGTGTTCAAGAAGATGCCCTTCGACGCCATCGCCGACATCACGCCCATCAGCGTGGTCGGCGCCACGCCGCTGGTGCTGGCCGTGAACCCGAAGCTGCCGGCGAAGAACGTGAAGGAACTGGTGGCGTTGCTGCGCGCGAAACCCGAGGGCTACAACTACGCCTCGTCGGGCAACGGCACCATCATCCACCTCGCGGGCGAGATGTTCATGGACGAGGCCGGCGTGAAGGCGCGGCACATTCCGTACAAGGGCACCGGGCCGATGGTGACCGACATGATCGCGGGCCAGGTCGAGATGGGCGTGGTCGCGCTGCCGGCGGTGCAGCCGCATCTGAAGAGCGGCGCGCTGCGCGCCATCGGCCTGTGCGGCCCGGCGCGCTCACCGGCCGCGCCCGAGATTGCGACGATCGCGGAGCAGGGGCTGCCGAACTACGCGGTCGAGGGCTGGTTCGCGGTGATCGGCCCGCCGAAGATGCAGCCGGCCGACGTGAAGCGCGTGCACGAGGCCATCGTGGCCGCCTTTGCCGCGCCCGAGGTGCGCGAGGCGATGGACAAGCAGGGCAACATCGTCAAGCCCACGTCGCCCGAGCAGGCGGCGAGCTACTTCCGCAGCGAGGCCGCGCGCTATGCGGCGCTGGTGAAGAAGGCGAACGTGGTGCTGGAGTGAAGCCTTGCGCCTTCCCCTTCGCGAGAAGGGGGAGGCGAGGTGCGGGCGCTACGCCGGGCTCACCGCGCGGTACAGCGCCCGCACGAAATCCGACTGCGTGATCATCCCCGTCAGCCGCTTCTCTTCATCGATGATCGGAATGTGGTGGTGCCCGCCTTCGGAGAACAGCGGCACCAGCTCGACCACCGGCCGGTCGGCGCTGGCCACGCGCACCTGGCGCGTCATGATCTGGCCGACCACCTCGGGCTTGTTCGACATCACCGTGCGCGTGGCGCGGATCAGGTCGCGCAGCCGGCCGGCGATGCCGTCGTGGTGCTGCAGGTCGAGCTGGCGGAAGAAGTCGGCCTGCGTGACGATGCCGACCACGCGGCGCGTGCGGTCGGTCACCGGCAGCGCCTTGATGCGGTGCTGGTGCATCAGCGTCCAGGCTTCCTGCAGCGGCGTGCCGAACTCCACCGAGATCGGCGTGCGCGACATGATGTCGGCGCAGTGCAGCGTGCCCAGGCGGCGCTTGTATGACTCGAGCTCGGTCTGTTGAATGAGCGATTCGAGGTCGTCGCGGCTGATGTCGAGCACCTGGTTGTAGCGCGCCAGCACGGCGTCGATGTCGGCCTGGCTGAAGCGTGCGTCGGGCGAGGGCGGGCGCGCCACTTGCACGTGCGGATAGCGCCGCCCCGTGAGCGTGTTGTAGGCCACGCCGGCCAGCACCAGCAGCAGCGAGTTCACGAGCACCGGGAACAGCGCCGCCGAAAAATCGGTGGTGTGCGTGAGCACCGCCAGCAGCGCCGCCGCGCCGCCGGGCGGGTGCAGGCAGCGCGTGAAGAACATCAGGCCGATGGCCAGCGCCACGGCCACGGCGGCGGCCACGGCGGTGTCGGGAATCCAGCTGGCGCAGGCGATGCCCACCAGCGTCGACAGCGTGTTGCCGCCGATCACCGACCAGGGCTGCGCCAGCGGACTGGCGGGCACGGCGAACACGAGCACGGCGGTGGCGCCCATCGGCGCGACCAGCCACACCGCATGCTCCAGCGGCACGGCCAGCCAGCGGCACAGCAGGCCGGTGATCAACAGCCCGATGCCTGCGCCGCCCACGGCGCGCAGGCGCTCGCGCGCGTTGACGTTGGAAGGGCCCGGGAGCCAGGCGCGCAGATAGGTCCACAGTGCGGCGAATCGCATCCCCCCGTCCCCCTCAGGCTTCTTCGTGGGCCACCCGACGCCCGATGTCGGGCCAGCGGTGGTGCAGCCAGACCCAGGCGACCAGCCCGATCGTGAGCATCAGCGCGGAGGTGAGAGCCAGTGCCAGCGTGGAGTGCATCACCAGCGGCGCCACCGCGCCGGCCACGACGCCGTTGGCGGTGGAGCCGATCACGGCCTGCAGCGACGAGGCCATGCCGCGGCGCTCGGGGTGCAGGTCGAGCACCAGCAGCGTGACCACCGGCACCATCAGCGCCCAGCCGAAGGCGAACACCGCCAGCGGCCACACGGCCCAGGCCACGTGCGCCTGGAAGAAGATGTTGGCCACCACGTTGACCACCGAGGTGACCATCATGATCAGGAAGCCGTCACGGATCTGCCGCTTGGGCGCCACCTTGCCGGCCATGCGGCCGCTGGCGCGCGCGCCGAGCATGATGCCGCCGATGGTCAGCAGGAAGAACCAGAAGAACTGCTGCGGCTGCAGCGCCAGGTGGTCGCCCAGGAACGCGGGCGCGGCCAGCACGTAGAGGAACATGCCGTTGAAGGGCACGCCGCTCGCGAAGGCCAGCAGCAGAAAGCGCGGGTCGGAACACAGGTCGCGGTAGCCGCGCATCAGGTGGCGCACCTGGAAGGGCTGGCGGTGGTCCTTGTGCAGCGTCTCGGGCAGCAGCTTGTAGTTGGCGACGAACAGCACCACGCCCACGGCCACGAGGAACCAGAAGATCGAGTGCCAGCCCGCGTGCACGAACAGGAAGCCGCCCACGATGGGTGCGATGGCCGGCGCGACGCCAAAGTAGATCGTGACCTGGCTCATCACCCGCTGCGCCTCGGCCGGCGGGAACATGTCGCGGATGACGGCGCGCGACACCACGATGCCGGCGCCGGTCGACAGGCCCTGCAGGCCGCGGAACAGCACCAGCTGCGTGATGTTCTGCGACAGCGCGCAGCCCAGCGAGGCCAGCGTGAACACCGCCAGCCCCCACAGCACCACGGGCCGGCGGCCGAAGCTGTCCGACAGCGCGCCGTGGAACAGGTTCATGAAGGCAAAGCCGAACAGGTAAGCCGACAGCGTCTGCTGCATCTCGGCCGGCGTGGCGCCGATCGATTTCGCGATGCCCGAGAAGGCCGGGATGTAGGTATCGATGGAGAAGGGCCCGAGCATGCCCAGCACGGCGAGCAGCACGGCAAGCGCCCAGCGCGGGGCTTGCCAGAGTTTGTCTGCGTCGGGATTCATGGAAAGGCGGCTCCGTTGTACTTGTGTGTTGTGTGTCGGTGGAAAACGAGAACGCCCGCCGCCCGGGTGAGGGGCAAGGCGGGCGCTTGGGCTTCAGCGAACCTGGATTACAGGGTGTCGATGAAGCTGCGCAGCTTGTCGGAACGCGACGGGTGCTTCAGCTTGCGCAGTGCCTTGGCTTCGATCTGGCGGATGCGCTCGCGGGTCACGTCGAACTGCTTGCCGACTTCTTCCAGCGTGTGGTCCGTGCTCATCTCGATGCCGAAGCGCATGCGCAGCACCTTGGCTTCGCGCGGCGTGAGGGAGTCGAGGATGTCCTTGACCACGTCGCGAAGACCCGCTTGCATGGCGGCCTCGATGGGGGCCGTGTTGCTGCTGTCCTCGATGAAATCGCCCAGGTGCGAATCGTCGTCGTCGCCGATGGGGGTTTCCATCGAGATCGGCTCCTTCGCGATCTTCATGATCTTGCGGATCTTGTCTTCCGGGATCTCCATCTTGGCGGCCAGGATGCCGGCGTCGGGCTCGAAGCCGAACTCCTGCAAGTGCTGGCGCGAGATGCGGTTCATCTTGTTGATCGTCTCGATCATGTGCACCGGGATGCGGATGGTGCGCGCCTGGTCGGCGATCGAGCGGGTGATGGCCTGGCGGATCCACCACGTCGCGTAGGTCGAGAACTTGTAGCCGCGACGGTATTCGAACTTGTCGACCGCCTTCATCAGGCCGATGTTGCCTTCCTGGATCAGGTCCAGGAACTGCAGGCCGCGGTTGGTGTACTTCTTGGCGATGGAGATCACGAGGCGCAGGTTGGCCTCGATCATTTCCTTCTTGGCATCGCGCGAGGACGATTCGCCCTCGTTCATGCGCTTGTTGATGTCCTTGAGCTCGGTCAGCGGCACCACCACGCGCGACTGGATGTCGGTGAGTTTCTGCTGCAGTTCCTGCACCGGCGGGATGTTGCGCGCGAGCACGGCGCTCCAGGGCTTGCCGGCCGCGGCCTGCTTCTCGACCCACTTGAGGTTCAGCAGGTTGGAGGCGATGCGGTTGCCGTTCTTGTCGAAGCCGCTGAAGTCGCGGATGAACTCGTCCTGCGGGAAGCCGCACTTGTCCACGATGATGCGGCGCAGTTCGCGTTCCTTCTTGCGCACGTCGTCCACCTGGGTGCGCACCAGGTCGCACAGCTTCTCGATGGTCTTGGCCGTGAAGCGGATGGTCATCAGCTCGTCGGACACGGCCTGCTGGGCCTTGGTGTACGCGGGCGTGCCGTAGCCTTCCTTCTCGTAGATCTTGTGGATCTTCTCGAACATCTCGGCGATGCGGTCGAAGCGCGAGAGGGCTTCGTTCTTGAGTTCTTCGAGCTTCTTGGTCAGGGCCTTGGAGCCGCCCTTGCCGTCGTCGTCGTCTTCTTCGTCGAATTCGTCGAAGTCTTCTTCGGCCACGTAGTCGTCGGCCTCGTTGGGGTTCGAGAAGCCGTCCACGATGGTCGAGATGACGACCTTGCCTTCACGGATCGTCGCGGCCATTTCGAGGATCGCGGCGATGGTGGCGGGGGAGGCCGAAATGGCTTCCATCATGGCCATCAGGCCGCCTTCGATGCGCTTGGCGATTTCGATTTCGCCTTCGCGCGTCAGCAGCTCGACCGTGCCCATTTCGCGCATGTACATGCGGACCGGGTCGGTGGTGCGGCCGAATTCGCTGTCCACCGTGGACAGGGCGGCTTCGGCTTCTTCTTCGGCTTCTTCCACCGTGGTGGCGGTGGGCGCGGTGTTGTTCAGCAGCAGGGTTTCGGCGTCGGGCGTCTGCTCGTACACCGCCACGCCCATGTCGTTGAGCATGGTGACCACGACTTCCATGGTCTCGGCGTCGACCAGCTTGTCGGGCAGGTGGTCGGAGATTTCGCCGTGCGTGAGGTAGCCGCGGGTCTTGCCCAGCGTGATCAGGGTCTTCAGGCGCGAGCGGCGCTTGGCCAGGTCTTCTTCGGAGAGCACGGTCTCGTCGAGGCCGAACTCCTTCATCAAGGCGCGTTCCTTCGCCTTGCTGATCTTCATGCGCAGCGGCTTGACCTTCTCTTCGGTGGTCGCGACGGCCGCGGGCTCGTCACCGGCCAGGTCTTCCTCGATGTCCGACAGGTCGATGTCGCTCTCGCCGGCTTCCTTGGCGGCCTTGGGCTTGCGCCCGCGCTTGGCGCCGGTGGCGGGCGTGGCGGCAGCGCCGGCGGCCTTGGGCGGACGGCCAACTTTCTTGGCGGCGGGGGCAGCCGTGGCAGTGGCCGCGGCTTTTTTTGGATCGTCGAGAGAGGTCGATTTCGTGGGCACGGTTTTCACTTTCGTTGCGGCTGCCGTTTTGGACGCGGCGGCAGCCGTCTTGGTTGCCGGTTTGGCACCGGCTTTCAGCGGTTTCTCTGCTGCGGGCTTGGTGGCAGCGCTCTTGGCGCTTTTGGCAAGTGAAGGAGCAGGCTTCTTTGAACTGGGCATACGACCTCGTTACGACAAGAAAAGACAAGCGGGATCACAGGCGCGCTGTCACGCGGACAGCACCACCATGCCCGTGCACAGGCACGGACAAAACAATTGGGAAACGAGGAATTAATTCCTCACCAGGCAAGATGTCGGGCGAACATTTGGTGTGCAGTCCTTGCGGTTATTGACCCTTTCCGCCGGAATTTACCGTTGGAGTGCGTTGCGCTAGGGGTCGGCCCGGAGGTGCTGCTGTCGCTCTTGCCTAATTTCGCCAGTTGCGAAGCCCTACATTATAGCCTGTTGCGCAAATTTCAAGCAGTATCTGTCCCCGACGCGCGAATGCGGTCACGCAATTCGAGCCGGCGGGCTTCCAGTGCCTTGTAGCGTTCCAGGGCTTTCGGGTCTTTTCCGACCGAAGCGATGGCCTCGCTCTGCTGGGCCTTGAGCCGGTCGTCGAGCATGAAGTCGAGCACGCTCCCCAGCTCCTTGGCAGCCTCGGCCAAGTGCTGCTCTTCCTCGCCCTCGGGCACCGGCCCGGCCTCGGAAACGCTCATGAGGCGCTCGGCCAGCGGCGCGAAATCGAGCCCGCGCAGGCCTTCGCGCAGCGCCGCCCAGGGTTGCACGCCGTGCTCGTGCAGCTGGCTGTCCAGCCAGGTGAAGAGGGCGCCGTGCTCGCCCGGCAGGTCGCACAGCATCACGTGCAGCTCGTGCGACAGCGCCTCCCACTGCGCCATGTTCGACAGCACCAGCCGCACCGCCACGTCGGGCCGGCTCGGCGGCTTGCCGCGTCCGCGCAGCGGCTCGATGGGCTCCTCGAACTTGCCGCCCCAGCGCTTGCCCTTGGTGAACTTGCGCGGCTGGAACTTGGGCTTGCTCTCGTTTTCGTAGCGCGGCGGCTCATAGTCCTGCGTCGGCGGCATGTCCGGGTAGTAGTCGCCGGGGTCGTTGCCGTAGCTGTCGGGTTCGCTGTGGCGCTGCGGGGCCTGGGGCGGCGCACCGGCGCCCTTGCGCGGGCCGGGCGCGGCCGTGGCCCACAGGTCGGACAGCGCGGCGGCGTCGAGCTGGACCAGCGTGGCGATCTCGCTGAGCAGCTGCCGCTTGAGCGCGCCGTCGGGCATCGCGCTCCAGAGCGGGCGCACGTTGCTCGTCATGTGGGCGCGGCCCTCGGCGGAGCTCAGGTCGCAGCCTTCGCGGGCGGCTTCGAGCATGAAGCGCGACAGCGGCGTGGCCTCGGCCACGAAGCCCGCGAAGGCCTCGGCGCCGTGTGCGCGGATGTAGCTGTCGGGGTCGTGCTCGGCCGGCAGGAACAGGAACTTGATGCTGCGCGTGTCGGTGGCGTAGGGCAGGGCGCCGTCGAGCGCCTTGCGTGCGGCGCGGCGCCCGGCCGCGTCGCCGTCGAAGCTGAACACCACCGATTCGGTGAAGCGGAAGAGCTTTTGCACATGCTCGGTGGTGCAGGCCGTGCCCAGCGTGGCCACCGCGTTCGGGAAACCGAGCTGGGCCAGCGCCACCACGTCCATGTAGCCCTCGGTGACGAGCGCGTAGCCGCGGTCGCGGAAGGCGGCGCGGGCCTCGTACAGGCCGTAGAGTTCGCGGCCTTTGCTGAAGACGGGCGTCTCGGGCGAGTTCAGGTACTTGGGCTTTTCGTCGCCGAGCACGCGCCCGCCGAAGCCGATGCACTCGCCCTTGACGTTGCGGATCGGGAACATCACGCGATCGCGGAAGCGGTCGTAGCGCTTGGCCTCCTCGTCGCTGAGCTTGCCTTCTTCGTTGTTGACGATCACCAGCCCGCTCTCGGCGAGCAGCGGGTCGTCGTAGTCGGGAAACACGCTGGCCAGCGCGCGCCAGCCGGCCGGCGCATAGCCGATGCCGAACTGCTTGGCGATCTCGCCCGACACGCCGCGGCCCTTGAGGTAGTCGATGGCGCCGGGCGCCTGGCGCAGCGCCTTGCGGTAGGCGTCGCCGGCCTTCTCGAGCACGTCGGTCAGCGTGGCCTGCTTCTGGCGCTGGCTGGCGGCGCGGGCGCGTTCGGCGGGCGAGACGTCGTCCTCGGGCACGACCAGGCCGTACTGGCCGGCCAGGTCGTGCACGGCCTCGACGAAGCCCATGCCCGCATGTTCCATGAGGAAGCCGATGGCGTTGCCGTGCACGCCGCAACCGAAGCAGTGATAGAACTGCTTGGTCGGGCTGACCGAGAACGAGGGCGACTTCTCGCCGTGGAAGGGGCACAGCCCCATGAAATTGGCGCCGGCCTTCTTGAGCTGGACGTAGCGGCCGACGATTTCGACCACATCGGCGCGCGCGATGAGTTCCTGGATGAATGAAGCGGGGATGGTCATGGCTGCGGGGAGCGGCAAATCATACGCAAGCGCACGGGCGGCATACTGAACCCCGCCGCAAATCCACATCACGCATGAAGACGCCACTGCCTTTGCAACACGCCGCGCCGCTGCTGCGCCATCCGCTGCGCTTCGTCTGGGGCGCGCTCAAGGACTTTCGCGCCAACCAGGGGTTGCTGCTGGCGGGGGCGGTGGCGTACTACGCGCTGCTGTCGATCGTGCCGCTGTTGATCGTGAGCGTGATGGCGCTGTCGCACGTGATCGACCAGGCCGAGCTGCTGCGCACCATCGGGCGCTACCTCGAATGGCTGCTGCCGGGGCAGTCGAAAGCGATCGTGGCCGAGCTGTCGAGTTTCCTGGACCACCGCTCGGTGCTCGGGCCGGTGCTGCTGGTGACGATGATCTTCTTCAGCTCACTGGCGTTCAGCGTGCTCGAAAGCGCGATGGCGGTGATCTTTCACCACCGCAAGGACGATCACAAGCGCCACTTTCTCGTGTCGGTGGCGATGCCGTACCTCTACATCCTGAGCCTGTGCGCGGGGCTGCTGCTGGTCACGCTGGTGTCGGGGGCGCTGCAGCTGGTGGGGCAGGAAAGCGTCGACCTGCTGGGGCGCAGCTGGTCGCTGTCGGGTATTTCGGGCCTGCTGCTGTACCTGCTGGGGCTGGGCGGCGAGATCTTCATGCTGACCTCGCTCTACCTCGTGATGCCGGCCGGGCGCATGTCGCTGCGGCATGCGCTGCTGGGCGGCGTGACCGCCGCGCTGCTGTGGGAGGCCACGCGGCGCGTGCTGATCTGGTACTTTTCGACGCTGTCGCAGGTGAACATCGTCTACGGCTCGCTCACCACGGCGATCGTGGTGCTGCTGAGCCTGGAAATCGCCGCCATGCTGGTGCTGCTCGGGGCCCAGGTGATCGCGAACTACGAGCGCCTGGACCGCACCGGCAGCACGAAGCCGCCGGCGTCCGAGATCAGCGAGGGGCCAATCGAATCGCTCCGTCCAGACGAATCACCTCGCCGTTGAGCATGTCGTTCTCGATGATGTGCTTGGCCAGCTTGGCGTAGTCCTCGGGCGTGCCCAGGCGCGAGGGGAAGGGCACGCTGGCCGCCAGCGCGTCCTGCACTTCCTGCGGCATGCCGAACAGCATGGGCGTGCCGAAGATGCCGGGGGCGATGGTCATGTTGCGGATGCCGCTGCGCGCGAGGTCGCGGGCGATGGGCAGGGTCATGCCGACCACGCCGCCCTTCGAGGCACTGTAGGCGGCCTGGCCGATCTGGCCGTCGTAGGCCGCGACCGAGGCGGTCGAGATCAGCACGCCGCGTTCGCCCGTGGCTTCGGGCTCGTTCTTGCCCATGGCGTCGGCCGCCAGGCGGATCATGTTGAAGCTGCCGATCAGGTTGACCGTGACGGTCTTGCTGAACACGGCCAGCGCGTGCGGGCCGTTCTTGCCCACGGTCTTCTCGGCCGGCGCGATGCCGGCGCAGTTCACGAGGCCGACCAGCTTGCCCAGCTTGAGCGCGGCGGCCACGGCGGCCTGGCCGTCGGCTTCCTGGCTCACGTCGCACTTCACGAACACGCCACCGATCTCGCGGGCGACGGCTTCGCCCTTGTCAGCCTGCATGTCGGCGATCACCACCTTGGCGCCGTTGGCGGCCAGCATGCGCGCCGTGCCTTCGCCGAGGCCCGAAGCGCCACCGGTCACGATAAAAACTTTGCCGTCGATCTGCATTGAGAGTCTCCTGAAATGAGACCCGCATTATCAAAGACGGCCGTCGGCCAAAAAAAAAGGCCTCATCCGAAGATGAGGCCCTGAATTGGATCCGTGAGGACCCAAGGAGACAACTGGTGGTGGTCGGTGCTTAGCGCTTGCGCGAAGCGGTGGCCGTCTTGGCAGCGGCGACGGCTTGGGTCGACACGGCGTTGAAGTTGGCTTCGGCGACGTCCGACGCTTGCTTGACGGCCTTCTGGACCGATTCGAAAGCGTTGTTGGCGGCAGCCACGGCGCTCTTGAGCACGGCGACGGCGGTTTCCGAACCGGCGGGGGCGTTCTTGGAAGCGCTGTCGACGAGGCCGACGAAGGCTTGCTGGGCTTCAGCGGCCTTGGCTTCGAAAGCCTTCGAGAATTCGGCGCTGGTGCCTTGGGCGATGTCGTACAGGTGACGGCTGTAGGCAGCGGTCTTTTCGGCCAGGGGCTGGAACAGGCTGGCTTGCAGCGTCAGCAGCTCTTGGGCGTCCTTGACGCTCAGGGCAGCCTGGGCGGTGCTCTGGGCTTCGGTCAGGGCGGCCTTGGAAGCGGTCACGTTCAGTTCGACCAGCTTTTCGACGCCTTCGAAGGCCTTGGTGGTCAGGCCGAACAGGGTTTCGAGGTTGGCTTTTTGGGCGGCGAGGATTTGGTCAGCGGTCAGGGCCATTTGAGATCTCCAGAAAGGATGATGGGGTGGTCGATTCACGTTGCGCTGCGCCTCGTCGTCTATGTTGCGGTGCAGCATGGCCTCAAGTATAGGCAGCTGAACGCGGCGATCAAGTGGTTTTTGCTGCTCTGCAGCAATTTAGAAGCGGCCTTCTAAATCCGGCCTGCGCGGCCAGAATGCGGCCATGCGTGCTTTCTATTCCGGGCAGTTCGTCCTGCCCCTGCCGCCGGGCCACCGCTTTCCCATGTCGCGCTACGCGATGCTGCGCGATCGCCTGCAGGAGCAGCTGCCGGCCGTCGAGATGGACCCGGCCCCGCGCGCCAGCGACGACGAGCTGGCGCTGGCCCACACCCCCGAATGGATCGCCGCCGTCAGCGAAGGCCGCGTGAGCCCGCAGGCCATGCGCGAGATCGGCTTTCCGTGGAGCGAGGCGATGGTCGAGCGCTCGCGCCGCTCCACCGGCGCCACCATCGCCGCCTGCCGCGCCGCCTTCGCGGGCGGCGTGGCGGCGAACATGGCGGGCGGCACGCACCACGCCTACGCCGACAAGGGCAGCGGCTTCTGCGTCTTCAACGACGCAGCGGTGGCGGCGCGGCTGATGCAGGTCGAGCAGGCCCGTGCAGGCCGGCTGCTCAGGGTGGCCATGATCGACCTCGACGTGCACCAGGGCAACGGCACCGCCCGCATCTTCCAGGGCGACCCGAGCGTGTTCACGCTGTCGGTGCACGGCCAGAAGAACTTTCCGTTCCGCAAGGAGGCGAGCGACCTCGACGTGGAGCTGCCCGACGGCTGCGGCGACACCGACTACCTGGCGGCGCTGGAGCACGCGCTCGGCGAGCTCGACCGGCGCTTCTCGCCCGGCCTCGTGATCTACCTGGCCGGCGCCGACCCCTTCGAGCGCGACCGGCTCGGCCGCCTCAAGCTGAGCTTCGACGGCCTGGAGGCGCGCGACCGCCGCGTGTTCGACTGGACCTGGCAGCGCCGCATTCCCACGGCCTTCGCGATGGCCGGCGGCTACGCCAGCGACATCGCCGAGACGGTGCAGGTGCAGCTGGGCACCTTCCGGGTGGCGCTCGATTACTGGCGCCGCTGGCAAAATGCCGCGCGATGAGCGCCCCCACACCACCCACCTCAACCCCCAAGCCCACGCCCCACACCCGCAGCGCCTACCGGGCGTTTCGCAGCATCCCGACGCGCTGGGCCGACAACGACATGTACGGCCACGTCAACAACGTCGTCTACTACAGCTGGTTCGACACCGCGGTGAACGCGCTGCTCATCGAGCGCGGCGCGCTCGACATCCACGGCGGCCAGACCATCGGCTTCGTGGTCGAGACGCAGTGCAACTACTTCGCGCCGGTGGCCTTCCCGCAGACGGTGGAGGCGGGCATCCGCGTGGCGCAGGCGGGCCGCTCGAGCGTGCGCTACGAGATCGCGCTGTTCGCCGAGGGTTCCGACACCGCCGCGGCGCAGGGGCACTTCGTGCATGTGTACGTCGACCGCGCGACGCAGAGGCCGGTGCCATTGCCCGAGGCGCTGCAGCAGGTAGTCGATTCGCTGCGCGCCTGAGCGCCCGCTCATGAAAAACGGCGCCCGCAGGCGCCGTTCGTGGGTGAGTGGGGTGTGACCCCGCTTACATCGTCTTCTTCATGGCCTTGATGTCGGCCTTGCCCTGGGCTTCATCAGCCTTGGCCTGCTTCACGCAAGCGTCCTTGGCCGCGCCATTCTGGTCGTCGCACTTTTCCTTCGCGACTTCATAGGCAGCCTTCACCTTTTCTTCGGCCACCTTGCGGGCATGGCTGTCGCTCGGCTGGTACTGCTGCTCCAGCTCGGCCTTGGCCACTTCTTCCTTGCCCTTGGCTTCCTTCTGGCAGACGTCCTCGGCGTTGTCCTTCATCGTGTCGCACTGGGCCTTGGCGACCTTGTAGTCGGCCTCGACCTTTTCCTTGGCGACCTTGTACTCGTCCTTGGTCATCGCACCGGCCTGGCCGGCGACGAAGAAGGTGGAGGCGAGGGCGAGCATGACGAGGTGTTGTTTTTTCATGGTGTGTGTCCTTTGCGGTGAATGACAGGGAAAGGGAAGGGCGCAGGGCGCTTGCTTCTTTCTCAGTTCTTCTCGAACCAGAGTGCGTCCGGCGAGCGGCCGTCGCGAGATTCCCAGTCCTTGACCTGCTTCTCGGCCTCGTCGCGGCTGATGCCGTGGCGTTCCTGGATGCGGCCCAGCAGCTGGTCGCGCTTGCCGGCGATGACGTCGAAGTCGTCGTCGGTCAGCTTGCCCCATTGCTCGCGGACCTTGCCCTTGAGCTGCTTCCAGTTGCCTTCGATGGTGTCCTTGTTCATGCGAATCTCCTTGAGAAAGAGTGATGACCCGGCGGAACATGCCGCCGCCGTGAAATCAATGTCGCGTGAGTGATTCCCCCTGCCGGTAGGACGTGCAGGCCGGCACTCGTAGGCACAGGCCGACGCAGGCCGTGATAATGGAACGGACGCCGACGACAGAGACCCGAGACACCGCGCACCGCACCATGATCATTCACAGCCTGCTCGACACCGACCTCTACAAGTTCACGATGATGCAGGTGGTCCTGCACCACTTTCCGGGGGCGCGGGTCGAGTACCGCTTCAAGTGCCGCAACCCGGGCGTCAACCTCGCGCAGTTCGCGGGACAGATCCGTGACGAGATCCGCAGCCTGTGCTCGCTGCAGTTCCGCGACGCCGAACTCGCCTACCTGCGCTCGATGCGCTTCATCAAGAGCGACTTCGTCGACTTCCTGGGCCTGTTCCGGCTCAACGAGAAGTACATCAACGTCATCCCCCAGCCCTCGGGCGAGCTCGAGATCCGCATCAAGGGGCCGTGGCTGCACACCATCCTGTTCGAGATCCCGGTGCTGGCCATCGTGAACGAGGTCTACTTTCGCAACACGCAGAAGAACCCCGACTTCGAGGAAGGCCGCCGCCGCCTCGACCTCAAGATCAGCCAGCTGCAGGAAGCCGGCCTGGGCGACCTCAAGATCGCCGACTACGGCACGCGCCGCCGCTTCTCGAAGGACTGGCACGAGGAAGTGCTGCGCACCCTGACCCAGCGGCTCGGTGCCGTGGCCTCGCCGCCGGCCAAGTCGCCCGCCGGCGAGCGGCTGCCGCAACTGGCGGGCACCAGCAACGTGCTGTACGCCATGAAGCTCGGGCTCATCCCGCTGGGCACCATGGCGCACGAGTACCTGCAGGCCTGCCAGGCGCTGGGCCCGCGGCTGCGCGACAGCCAGATCTTCGGCTTCGAGAGCTGGGCCCGCGAGTACCGCGGCGACCTGGGCATCGCGCTGTCCGACGTGTACGGCATGAGCGCCTTCCTGCGCGACTTCGACCTGTACTTCTGCAAGCTCTTCGACGGCGCCCGCCACGACAGCGGCGACCCGTTCCAGTGGGGCGAGCGCATGCTGGCGCACTACCACGCGAACCGGGTCGATCCGCTCACCAAGACGCTGATCTTCAGCGACGGCCTCACGGTGCCGCGCACCATCGAGCTGTACCAGCAGTTCCGCGGGCGCTGCCTGCTGGCCTTCGGCATCGGCACCAACCTCACCAACGACCTGGGCTACGAGCCGCTGCAGATCGTCATCAAGATGATCCAGTGCAACGACCAGCCGGTGGCCAAGCTGTCGGACACGCCGTCCAAGAACATGTGCGAGGACGAGAAATACCTGGCCTACCTGCGCCAGGTGTTCGAGATCGAACAACCCCCCGTTTGAAGGCTGTACTGACCTGTCTGGTACGGTACAGCCCCCATGAAGAAAACGATCCGACTGACGGCAGCCGCGGCGCTGCCGATGCTCTTTCCCGCCCTGGCTTTCGCCGCCGATTTCGACGGTGCCGCGCTCTCGCCGCTGTGGGGCGTGCCGTTCGCCGGCATCCTGCTGTCCATCGCGCTCTTGCCGCTGGCCACGCCCGCGTTCTGGCACCACCATTACGGCAAGATTTCCGCCGCCTGGGCGCTGGCCTTCCTGCTGCCCTTTGCCGCGACCTACGGCGCGGGGCTGGCGGGCGTGCAGCTGGTGCATGCGCTGGTGGCCGAGTACATCCCGTTCATCATCCTGCTCACGGCGCTGTTCACCGTGGCGGGGGGCATCCACATCCGCGGCAACCTGCACGGCACGCCGGGGCTCAACACGGCGATCCTGGCCATCGGCGCGGTGCTCGCGAGCTTCATGGGGACCACGGGCGCCTCGATGCTGCTGATCCGGCCGCTGATCCGGGCCAACGACAACCGGCAGCGCAAGGTGCACGTGATCGTGTTCTTCATCTTCATCGTGTCGAACGCGGGCGGCTCGCTCACGCCGCTGGGCGATCCGCCGCTGTTCCTCGGCTTCCTCAAGGGCGTGGGCTTCTTCTGGACCGCGCAGCACATCCTGCCCGAGACGCTCTTCATCCTGGCCGTGCTGCTGGCGCTGTTCTATGCCATCGACCGCCACTTCTACCGCAAGGACGGCGTGCTGCCCGTCGACCCGACGCCCGACACGCCGCGCCTGGGCTTCGACGGCGCGGCCAATTTCTGGCTCTTGGGCGGCATCGTCGCGCTGGTGCTGCTGAGCGGCTTCTGGAAATCGCCTGTGGTGTTCGACGTGTTCGGCACCGAGGTCGGCCTGCCGGGCCTGGTGCGCGACGTAGGACTGGCGCTGATCGCCATCGTCTCGTACAAGCTCACGGCGCCCAAGGTGCACGCCGACAACCAGTTCGAGTGGGGCCCGATGGCCGAGGTGGCCAAGCTCTTCGCCGGGATCTTCCTGACGATCATCCCGGTGATCGCCATGCTCAAGGCCGGCACGCAGGGCCCGTTCGGCGCCATCGTGGCGGCCGTGACGCGCGCCGACGGCCAGCCCGACCCGGCCATGTACTTCTGGGCCACCGGCATCCTGAGCTCGTTCCTGGACAACGCGCCGACCTACCTCGTGTTCTTCAACACGGCGGGCGGCGACCCGGCGGCGCTCATGACCACCTATGCCAGCACGCTGGCCGCCATCTCGGCCGGCGCCGTGTTCATGGGCGCCAACACCTACATCGGCAACGCGCCGAACCTGATGGTCAAGGCCATCGCCGAAAGCCGCGGCGTGCGCATGCCCAGCTTCTTCGGCTACATGGCGTGGTCGGGGGCGATCCTGGTCCCGCTGTTCGTCCTGTGCACCTTCATCTTCTTCCGTTGATCCTTCCAGCCCTTCAAAGAAAGAGACACGTTCCATGAGCAGCAGCAAGCCCAAGATCCTGGTCGCGCGCGCGGTGTTCCCCGAAACCCTCGCGCGCCTCGCGCAGCATTTCGAGGTCGAGTCGAACCAGGCCGACGAGACCTGGAGCAAGGACCAGCTGATCGCGAAGCTGCAGGGCAAGCAGGGCGCCTTCACCACCGGCAGCGAGCGCATCGACGCCGCGGTGCTCGACGCCTGCCCCGAGCTGAAGATCTGCGCCAACATGGCCGTGGGCTACAACAACTTCGACGTCGACGCCATGGCCGCGCGCGGCGTGCTGGGCACCAACGCGCCCGACGTGCTGACCGAGACCACGGCCGACTTCGGCTTCGCGCTGCTCATGGCCACCGCGCGCCGCATCACCGAGAGCGAACACTTCCTGCGCGCGGGCAAGTGGGAAAAGTGGAGCTACGACATGTTCGCCGGCTCCGACATCCACGGCTCGACGCTGGGCATCATCGGCATGGGCCGCATCGGGCAGGGCATTGCCAGGCGCGGCGCGCACGGCTTCGGCATGAACGTGATCTATCACAACCGTTCGCGCCTCGACGCCGCGCTCGAGGCCGAATGCAAGGCCCGCTACGTCGGCAAGGAAGAGCTGCTCAAGACCGCCGACCACGTCGTGCTGGTCGTGCCGTACTCGCCGGCCTCGCACCACACCATCGGCGCGGCCGAGATCGCGCTCATGAAGCCGACCGCCACGCTGGTCAACATCGCGCGCGGCGGCATCGTCGACGACGCGGCGCTGGCCGTGGCGCTGCGCGAGAAGCGCATCGCCGCCGCCGGCCTCGACGTGTTCGAGGGCGAGCCCAAGGTCCACCCCGACCTGCTGACCGTGCCCAACGTGGTGCTCACGCCGCACATCGCCAGCGCCACCGTGCCCACGCGCCGCGCCATGGCCGACCTCGCGGCCGACAACCTCATCGCCTGGGGCACCGGCAAGGGGCCTCTGACGCCGGTCACGCCGGTGCCAGCGGCCACGAAGTAACCTGAAACCTGACCGCGAGCGCGACACGCCCCCACCTTGGAACTGACGGATCTGATTCTTCTCGCACTGGCCGCACTCGCCGTGGTGCAGCTGGTGCTGGTCATCTGGCTGCTGGCCCGCCGGCCACCCCCACCTGATCACAGCGAAATGCTGGGCGTGCTCGCCGCCATGGGCCGGGCCAACGAACGCACCGAGCGCGAGCTGCGCCACGAGATCGGCGAGGGCTCGCGCGGCGCACGCCAGGAAACCGCGCAAGCCTTCGCCACCTTCCAGCAGTCGCTGGTGCAGCAGGGCGCCGAGGCCACGCGCACGCAGAACGCGCAGCTCGACGCCTTCGCGCTGCAGCTCGCGTCGCTGCAGAAGACCCTGGCCGACACGCTGAACACCCAGCTGCAGGGGCTGAGCGAATCGAACGCGCGCCGCCTTTCCGAGGTGCGCACGACCATGGAAACGCAGCTCGCCCAGCTGCAGCAGAGCAACACCGCCAAGCTCGACGAGATGCGCAAGACCGTCGACGAGAAACTGCAGAGCACGCTCGAGGCGCGCCTGGGCGAAAGCTTCAAGCAGGTGGCCGACCGGCTCGAGCAGGTGCACAAGGGCCTGGGCGAGATGCAGACGCTGGCCGTCGGCGTGGGGAGCCTGCAGCGCGTGCTGACCAACGTGAAGACGCGCGGCGTGTTCGGCGAGGTGCAACTCGAGGCGCTGCTCGAGCAGGTGCTCACGCCCGAGCAGTACGCGCGCCAGGTCGAGACCAAGCCGCGCAGCGGCCAGCGCGTCGACTTCGCGATCCGCTTCCCGGGGCGCGGCGACGACGGCGCGCCGGTGTGGCTGCCGATCGACGCCAAGTTTCCGCGCGACGACTACGAACGCCTCATCGACGCCCACGAGCGCGCCGATGCGGCCGGCGCCGAGGCCGCGGCCAAGGCGCTCGAGACGCGCATCCGCGTCGAGGCCAAGTCGATCGCCGAGAACTACCTCGCGGCGCCGCACACCACCGATTTCGCGATCCTGTTCCTGCCGGTCGAAAGCCTCTACGCCGAGGTGCTGCGCCGCCCCGGCCTGATGGACGCCATCCAGCGCCAGCACCGCGTGACGCTGGCCGGCCCGACCACCTTGCTCGCCATGCTCAACAGCCTGCACATGGGCTTTCGCACGCTGGCACTGGAGCGCCAGGCCTCTGAAGTCTGGAAGGTGCTGGGCGCCGTCAAGACCGAGTTCGAGCGCTACGGCGAATGGGTGGCGCGCATCAAGGAACAGGTGGCCAAGGCCTCCGACACCATCGACAAGGCCGACACGCGCGCCAAGCAGATGCGGCTGGCGCTGCGCAAGGTCGAGGCCTTGCCCGAGGCGCAGTCGCAGGCGCTGCTGCCGCCCACGGCCGACACTGACAGCGAGGCCGACGACACCCCGTGAAAGGTTCTGAACTGCTGCGCGTCATCGTGGCGCAGGTCTGTTTGCACGCCACGATGGCGGGCATGCGGCTCGCCACACCGCTGCTCGCACTGCAGCAAGGCTACAGCGCAGCGGCCGTCGGCCTGCTGATCGCGCTGTTCGCGCTGACCCAGGTGTTTCTTGCATTGCCGGCCGGGCGCTTCGCCGACCGGCACGGGCTCAAGCGTCCGCTGTGGCTGTCGGTGATCGCGGCCTCGGGCGGGGCAGGGCTGGCGCTGATTTTTCCGGTGTTCCCCGTCATGTGCATCGCCGCGCTGCTGACCGGCGGCGCCACCGGCGCGACCGTCATCGCGCTGCAGCGGCACGTGGGGCGCTCGGCCACCGACCCGACGCAGCTCAAGCGCGTGTTCAGCTGGCTCGCCATCGCGCCGGCGGCGGCGAACTTCGTCGGGCCTTTCCTGGCCGGGATGCTGATCGACCACGCCGGCCGTGCGCCGGCCGACCTGCTGGCCTTTCGCATCTGCTTCGCCGTGATGGCCTTTTTGCCGTTGCTGTGCTGGCTGCTGGCGCGCGGCGCGCACGAGCCGCCGCGGGTGGCGCCGGTGCCGGGCGCCGCGCCCACGCGGGCCTGGGACCTGCTGCGCGAGCCGATGTTCCGCCGCCTGCTGTTCGTGAACTGGCTGCAGTCGTCGAGCTGGGACGTGCACGCCTTCGTGCTGCCGGTGCTGGGCCACGACCGGGGCATCAGCGCCTCGGTGATCGGCTCCATCCTCGGCGCCTTCGCGATCGCCGCGGCGGTCATCCGCATCGTGTTGCCGCTGATCGCGTCGCGTGCGTCGGAGCGCAGCGTGATCCTGAGCTCGACCGTCGTCACTGCGGCCGTGTTCGCCATCTACCCGCTGCTGAATTCACCGTGGACCATGGGCATCTGCTCCGTGGTGCTGGGTTTCGCGCTCGGCGCGGTGCAGCCGATGGTGATGAGCATGCTGCACCAGATCACGCCGCACGCGCGGCACGGCGAGGCGCTGGGGCTGCGGCTCATGACCATCAACGCATCGAGCGTCGCGATGCCGATGCTGTTCGGCTCGCTCGGTGCGCTGATCGGCATTGCCGGCGTGTTCTGGGTGGTGGGCGGCGTGCTCGCGCTGGGCGCCAAGGCGACCTGGGGATTGAAGCTGTGACGGCGGTTTGAATCCCACGTTGCAAATGACAGTAATTCTCATTTGATTGACAAAATACTGACTCGAAGTCAGTATCGGCGCCTTCTTTCTTCCTGACCCGAAGGCGTCCATGGACTCCCATTCCCCGTCGGCGACTGCCGATCCGCGCCGCCGCCTGGCCCTGGTGGCGGCGGTCTACCTCGGCAGCTTCATCGCCACGCTCGACGTCAGCATCGTCAACGTCGCGCTGCCCACGCTGCAGCGCGCGCTCGCCACCGACCTGGCCGGGCTGCAGTGGGTGATCGATATCTACGCGCTGTGCCTGTCGGCCTTCATGCTGTCGGCCGGCCCGATCGGCGACCGCTACGGCCGCAAGCGCGCCTGGCTGGCCGGCGTGGTGGTCTTCACCGTGGGCTCGGCGATGTGCGCGATGGCGTCGGGGCTGCCGATGCTGCTCGCGGGTCGCGCGGTGCAGGGCGTGGCTGGCGCGCTGATGATTCCGGGCGCGCTGTCGTTGCTGGCGCATGCCTTCCCCGAGCCGGCGAGCCGCGCGCGGGTGATCGGCGGCTGGTCGTCGTTCACGGCGCTGTCGTTGATCCTCGGGCCGATGCTCGGCGGGCTGCTGGTGGACCACGCGGGCTGGCAGAGCATCTTCCTCATCAACCTGCCGATCGGCGTGCTGACCGTGGCGCTGGGCATGTGGGGCCTGAGCGAGTCCTCGCACCCCGAGCACGCGGCGCTCGACCCGGCGGGCCAGGTGCTCAGCGTGCTCTGGTTGGGCGCGCTGACCTACGGACTCATTGCCGCGGGCGAACACGGCTGGGGCTCGCGCCACGCGGTGGTCGCGCTCGTCGCGGCGGGTGTCGGGCTGGCGCTGTTCCTGGTGGTGGAGGCGCGCGTGGAACGGCCGCTGCTGCCGCTCGCGCTGTTCCGCGACGCGCGCTTCTCGGTCACCAACTTCGCCTCGTTCGTGCTGGGCTTTTCCACCTACGCGAGCTTGTTCTTCTTCTCGCTGTTCCTGCAGCAGGTGCAGGGCTGGTCGGCCAGCGAGACCGGCTGGCGGCTGGTGCCGCAGTTCGTGGCGACCGGCCTCGTGGCCTCGCAGTTCGGCCTGCTGGCGCGCCGCTTCGAGGTGCACACGCTGATGGTCGCGGGCTACGGGCTGATCGGCGTGGCGATGCTGCTGCTGACGTTCTTCTCGGCCGACACGCCGTACCTGCCGCTGGCGCTGCTCTTCGTGGCGTTGGGGGCAGGCGCGGGCCTGGCCGTGCCGGCCACGAGCACGGCGGTGATGGCCTCGGTGCCCGCGCAGCGCTCGGGCATGGCGTCGGCGACCATGAACGCGCTGCGCCAGGGCGGCATGCTGATCGGCATCGCGCTGCTCGGCACGCTGATGCGCACGCGCGCCACCGCGCTGATGGCCGAATCGCTTGCGCGTGCCGGCGTGCCCGATGCATTGCAGGCCGCCGTGGCAGCGGTGTCTCGCCACGACCTTGGCGCGCTGGCCGCGCTCGACGCGGGCATGGCGCAGCGGCTGCTGAGCGATGCGCTCGCGGGCGGCTTCCACGCCGCGATGGCCTGCGCCGGCGTGGCCGGCCTGGTGGCGGCGGGGCTGCTGCTGCGCGTCAGGCCGCGGGCCGCCGCGCTCGCCGCCCCCACGCGCGCCTGAGCCGTTCGCCATGCCCGCCGTCCGCATTCCCTTCCTGCGCCGCAGTGCCCGGCGCCTTCCGGTTGTCTACAAGGAGACTTTCATGATCCGTCACGAACTCAGTCAATGGCCGCTGGTCATCAGCGTGTCCGCAGGCCTGCAGACGCTGGAAAGCCTGCAGGCCTTCACCGAGGACTGGAACCGCTGGCTCGACCGCGGCGAGCCCTTCGTCTCGCTGCGCGTGTTCGCGGACGCCGACGCGCTGGTGCATCCCGAGGGCAGCGCACAGTCTGCCAAGCAGTGGCTGCAGGCGCGCGGCGCCGACATCCGCCGCCATATGATGGGCATGGCGAGCGTGGTGCCCGCCGACCAGTTCGAGAAGATCAGCAAGATGAACGTCGAAAAACTCTTCGGCATTCCCGCGAGCACCTTCGCCCGCACCGACGAGGCCCTGGCCTGGCTGCGCGAGCGCGTGCTGGCCCCGCGCGGCCTGCGTCTCGATGCTGCGGCCGTACACGCCGCCATCGACACGGCACGCGCCGGTACCTGAGCATGACAAGCAGCAGCCCCGACGACGCTCCCGCCACCGCCGCACGCCGCCGCACCAAGGCGCCGCAGACCCGCGCCGTCGCGCTGATGGACGCCGCCGAGCAGCTGTTCATCGCCAAGGGCATCCCCGCCACCAGCATCGACGACATCGCCGCCGGCGCGCAGGTGGCCAAGGGCACCTTCTATCTGTACTTTCCGTCGAAGGAGGCGCTGCTCGGCGCGCTGCAGCAGCGCTTCGTCGACACCTTCTGCGCCCGCCTGCAGGAGGCGATGGACCGCCACGCGCCGGGCAAGCACCGCGCGCGGCTCAAGGCCTGGGTGGAAGCGGGGCTGGAAACCTACCTGGACAACGTCGCGCTGCACGACGTGGTGTTCCACGAGTACCGGCCCGAGGACCGGCGCATGCGCAACGACAACGTCGTCATCACGCAGCTGGTCACCCTGCTGAAGCAGGGCGACGCCGCGGGCGTGTGGGAGGTCGAGGACGCGACGCTGACGGCCGTGATCCTCTTCAATGCGCTGCACGGCGTGGCCGACGATGCCGTGGCCATGGGGCCGCACGCGAACCCCGTGGCCGACCGCCGCCGTCGCGCCCGCGCGCTCACGCGCTTCTTCGAGCAGGCCCTGCGGCCCGACGACAGCGACGACGCCTGAAAGGCGTTTGCGGTTTTTTCGTGGAACACCGCGGAACCGGCTTTGCCGGGCCGCTGGTGTTGCCCCCGGTAGGGGGTTGGCGAAGCGACACGACGTGCGCGTAGCCTGGGGGCGAGCTCTACAGCTTGTAGAAACGCTTGATGGCGTCCCACGCGTCTTCCGGTGCGTCGACGTATTCGAAGAGTTTCACGTCGCCAGGCGAGATCACGCCTTCGTCGACCAGGAAGTCGAAGTCGATCAGCTTCTTCCAGTAGTCCGAGCCGAAGAGCACGATCGGCACCGGCTTCGACTTCTTGGTCTGCACCAGCGTGATCACCTCGAACAGCTCGTCGAGCGTGCCGAAGCCGCCCGGGAACGCCACCAGCGCCTTCGCACGCATCATGAAATGCATCTTGCGGATCGCGAAGTAGTGGAACTTGAAGCTCAGCGCCGGCGTGACGTAGGGGTTGGCTTCTTCTTCCATCGGCAGCGCGATCGCCAGGCCGACCGAGAGGCCGCCGGCTTCGTGCGCGCCGCGGTTGGCCGCCTGCATGATGCCCGGGCCGCCGCCGGTGCACACGAAGAGCTTGTCCTGCGGTTCCTTCTTCTCGCTGTACTGCGCGACCAGCTTGCCGAAGGTGCGTGCCTTCTCGTAGTAGTGCGAGTTGCGCGAGAGCCGGCGCCAGCGCTCGGCCAGGGCCGTGTCGCCGGCCGCCTCGGCCTGCGCGACCAGCGCGGCGGCTTCGTCTTCGCTGCGGAAACGCGCGCTGCCGAAGACCACCACCGTGTTCTCGATGCCGTGGGCGCGCTGCTCCAAGTCGGGCTTCATCAGCTCGAGCTGCATGCGGATGCCGCGCGTTTCGCGGCGCAGCAGGAATTCGGGGTCGGCAAAGGCCAGGCGCGAAGGATCGGGATCGAGGGGCAGGCCCCGGTCGGAATGGGACTGCAGCGTGGCCCAGGCATCGGCCAGGCGCTTGTCGTGAATGTTGTGCGTGTTGTTCATGAAACGGTCGTCGAACGGAATTGGCTTGGCATTGTGCGCCGATGCAACCCGCATGCCCGCCAACGAAAAAGGCTCCTTGCGGAGCCTTCGTCGTGGTGGTGGTCAGCCGGGTGCAGACGCGCTCAGACGCGCTTGCGGTATTCGCCGGTGCGGGTGTCGATTTCGATCTTGTCGCCTTGCGACACGAACAGCGGCACGCCGACTTCGAAGCCGGTGGCGATCTTGGCGGGCTTCATGACCTTGCCCGAGGTGTCGCCCTTGACGGCCGGCTCGGTCCAGGTGATTTCGCGCTCGACGCTGGTCGGCAGTTCGACCGAGATGGCCTTGCCGTCGTAGAACACCACTTCGACGGCCATGCCGTCTTCGAGGTAGTTCAGGGCGTCGCCCATGTTCTCGGCTTCGACTTCGTACTGGTTGTACTCGGCGTCCATGCAGACGTACATCGGGTCGGCGAAGTAGGAGTAGGTGCACTCCTTCTTGTCCAGAACGATCTGGTCGATCTTGTCGTCAGCCTTGAAGACCACTTCGGTGTTGAAGTTGGCGATCAGGCTCTTCATCTTCATGCGCACGGTGGCGCTGTTGCGGCCGCCGCGGCTGTATTCGGTCTTGAGGACGACCATCGGGTCCTTGCCGTGCATGATGACGTTGCCGGCGCGGATTTCTTGAGCGATTTTCATATCAGGTTCTCTGGATGTTGGCCGCTCGGTGCGCGGGGCCCTCGGCGCTGCATGCCGTCGTATCTGGCCCCGCCGTACATGTCCCGCGGCAGGTTTGGCGAAAGGCGTCCCCGACCGTGGCGGCCAGGGCTGAATTCCGCAAAGCCCGCTATTTTAGCTTTTTCCGGCGACCAGCTGCCGCAACTGGGCCAGCAGATCGTCCTGCGCGAGCAGCCTGCCGCGCGCCGCACGGGCGGTTTCGCGCCAGGCCTCCACCGGGCCGGGCGCGGGCAGGGGCGCGCCGCCGAAGCCGTTCCAGGCGTGGTGAAAAAGCCGCAGCCCCGGCGGGGCGCCGAGCCAGTCGAGCCAGGCGTTGAGCTTGACGTGGTGCGCGTCATCGTCCTGCGGGTAGATCTGCCAGACCAGCGGCGCGCCGGCCCAGAGGGCGCGCACCAGCGAGTCCTCGCCGCGCACGAAATTGAGGTCGCAGGCCCACAGCAGGTGGTCGAAATCCGCCTGGCTGAGGTAGGGGAGGTATGAAATTGATAGCGAACTTTGAACGTCCAACGGGCGATCTGGCATGCACGCCTGCACGGCACGCGCGGCCCGGCCTGCGGTGACCAGCAGGCGCGTGGGCACCGGGTCGACGTCCAGTTGGGCGAGCAGGGCGGCCAGCGCGGGCGGCTCGTAACAGAAGAGCGACACCAGGCGCTCGCCTTCCTGCCAGGGAATCTGCTGCGCCTCCAGCCAGCGGGCGCGGTCGAAGCGCGCCTGGCGCGCCATCAGGTCGGGCTCGCGCAGCAGGCCGCCGGTCGCGGGCGTGAAGCCCGGGTAGAAGAAACGTTTCGTCAGCCCGGCGCCCGGGCCCTTGAACACGGGCGAGGGCAGGCGGTGCAATTTCTCGACATAGGGTTCGGCCGACAGGTACTCGAGGTTGATCCAGGCCTGTGCGTGGCCCGGGGCCTGCGCGAAGCGCGCGATGAGCTCGGGCTCCGGGTCGCAGCCGAAGGCCTCGACCAACACGTCAGGCACAGGGTCGGCGACGGCACGGCGCACGGCTTCGGCGTCGGACCAGTCGATCACCTGCACGTCGTCGCAGCCGGCCGGCGCCATCCAGTTCAGCGCCGTGGGGTCGTCGACCCACAGCCGCGCGCGCTCGCCCGCCGCCGCCAGCTGGCAGGCCAGGCGCCAGCAGACGCCCAGGTCGCCGTGGTTGTCGATGACCTTGCAGAAGATGTCCCATTGCATGCGCGTGCCCATGGCCGCGAGTGTGCCTGTCTTCGCGGTCGCTCAGGCGCGGGCGAAAACGCGGCCCGCTTGCTATGCTGCCCTCGCCACAACAACCATCGGAGAGAGCCAGACCATGAGGATGCAGACCCGTCGCCGTTCGTCGTTTTCTTCTTCGCCCTTGAGCAGCGCCAAACGCGGCGTGCTCGCGCTCTCGCTGGCCCTGGCCAGCATCGCCGGCGCCCAGGCCCAGACCGCGCCGCTCACCGCGCAGCAGCAGCGCTTTCGCGAGATCTACAAGGAACTGATCGAGATCAACACCACCCACTCGGTGGGCGACAACACGGTCGCGGCGCGGGCCATGGAAAAGCGGCTGGTCGACGCGGGCTTCGCGCCCGGCGACATCCAGATCTTCGAGCCCTTCCCGAAGAAGGGGAACCTGGTGCTGCGCTTCAAGGGCGACGGCAGCAAGAAGCCGCTTCTGCTGCTGGCCCACATCGACGTGGTCGAGGCCCGCCGCGAAGACTGGAAGACCGACCCCTTCAAGCTGCAGGAAACCGGCGGCTACTTCACGGCGCGCGGCGCCATCGACGACAAGGCCATGGCCGCGGCGCTGGTCTCCGTGCTGGGGCAGCTCAAGCAGGAAGGCTTCAAGCCCAAGCGCGACATCATCCTGGCGCTCACCGCCGACGAGGAGCGCGGCGACGCGCTGAGCAACGGCGCCTTCTGGCTCATCAACAACAAGCCCGAGCTGCTGCAGGCCGAGTTCGGCATCAATGAGGGCGGCGGCGGCGAGCTGCGCGGCGGCAAGCCGAACCTGCACCGCATGCAGGTGGCCGAGAAGATGTACACCACCTACATGCTCGAGGCGCGCGACGTGGGCGGCCACAGCTCGGTGCCCACCAAGACCAACCCGATCTACGCGCTCTCGGCCGGCCTGGAGCGCCTGGGCAACTACGCCTTCCCGATCAAGCTCGCGGACGTCACCAAGACCTACTTCGCACGCAGTGCGCCCTTTGCCACCGGCCAGCTGGCCGACGACATGCGCGCCATCGGCACCGGCAACCCCGACGCTGGCGTGCTCGAGCGCATGACGGCCAACCCGGCCTACAACGCGCAGCTGCGCACCACCTGCGTGGCGACGATGGTGCAGGCCGGCCATGCCGAGAACGCGCTGCCGCAATCGGCCAAGGCCACGGTCAACTGCCGCATCCTGCCGCACGACGATCCGGAGGAGGTCGAGCGCCTGCTGACCCAGGCCGTGGGCAACGACAAGATCGTGGTGCGCAACATGGGCAAGCCGCTGCGCAGCCCGGCCTCGCCGCTGAACGGCGATCTCGTGAAGACGGTCGAGACGCTCACGCAGCAGATGTGGCCCGGCGTGCCCGTGGTGCCCGCCATGAGCACCGGCGCCACCGACAGCCGGTTCCTCCGCAACGCCGGCATCCCGATGTACGGCGTGACCGGCATGTTCCTCGAGCCGGCCGATGCGCGCGCGCACGGGCTGGACGAGCGCATCGAGATCCAGCGCCTGTACGACGGGCGCGAGTTCCTGTACCGGCTGGTGTCGGAAGTCGCGAAGTAAACAGGCGGGTGATCAGGCAAGGGGGCTGGCGCAGCGAAGGCGGCGCCAGCCCCCTTTGTCGTTCAGGGCGCGAAGGTGTCGCCCAGCACGATGCCTTCGCGGCGCGGGTCTGCGCCGCCGGTCAGTGCGGGCTTGCCGCCGACATTCGTGCGGATGATGGTGCTCACGCCGCTGGACTGCGCCCCCAAGTTCACCGTGTGGCCGAGCGCGCGCAGGCCGGCAATCAGCGGGTCGTTGTTGCCCGAGTTGGAGGTGTCGATGGTCGGGTGCTCGCCGCCCACGTTGGTGAGGCTGTAGGTGGCGCCAGGGGGCGTCGGTGGTGGGGTGTTGGTGGCACCGAAGTCGACCAGTGATGTGGCTTGTTGCGCATCGAGTCCCCAGTCGAGCGCGCCGACCAGTGTCTTGACCACGTACTGGATGATCGTGCCGCCGCCCGGCGAGCCGGTGCCCATCACGAACTCGCCCATGCTGCCGTCGGTGTTCTTCTTGAACACCAGCGTCGGCGCCATCGTGCTGCGCGGGCGCTTGCCGGGGGCGACGCGGTTGGCGAACTTCACGTTTGGGGTCACCGAGGTGTCGATCGGGTTGAGGGCGAAGTCGGTCAGCTGGTTGTTCAGCAGGAAGCCCTGCGTCATGTGGAACGAGCCCATGCTGCCTTCCACCGTCGTGGTCATCACGACCACGTTGCCTTGCTTGTCGACGACGGTGAAGTGCGTGGTGCCATGCTCTTCGGTCTTGTCGATGCCCAGCGGCACGTCGCCCCGATCGCCAGCCTTGGCGAGGTTCATGCTCTTCGTCAGGCTGATGAGGCTGGCGCGGCCCTGCAGGTAGGACTTGTCGATCAGCATGGCGGGGCTGCCGCCGGGCAGCGGCACGAAGTCGGTGTCCGCCACGTACTTGTCGCGGTCGGCATACGCCAGCCGCTCGGCCTCGCTCACCAGGTGCACGCCCATCACGCTCGGCTTGCCGCCTTCGAGGTCGATGGCGGTCGGCTTGTACAGGCCCAGGTTGAAGGTCTCGAGGATGCCGAGGGTCGCCACCACCGCGATGCCGCCCGAGGACGGCGGCGACATGCTGCAGATGTAGTACTCGCGGTAGGTGCCGCAGACCGGGTCGCGGCGCTTGGCCTTGTAGTTGGCCAGGTCGGCCAGCGTGGTCTTGCCGGGCGTGATGGCCGAGCCGTCGCTGGCCGCCGTGGTGACGCCGATCTTGTCGACGATGCCCTTGGCGATGTCGCCTGTGTAGAAGGCGTTGGCGCCCTGTGTGGCGATGGCGTTCAGCGTCCTGGCGTAGGCCGGGTTCGTGAGCCTCGCGCCCAGCGCCTTGGGCGTGCCGTCGGCGTTGAAGAAATAGGCCGTGGCGTCGGCGTCGCGCTTCAGGCTCGATGCGGAACCCGCGATGGCGGTCGCCATGCGTCCGCCGATCAGGAAGCCGTCGGACGCCAGCGTGATGCCATAGCCGAACAGGTCTTTCCAGGGCAGCTTGCCGTGGTCTTGATAAGCGATGTCGAGCATGCGCACGGCGCCGGGCGTGCCGATGGAGCGGCCGCTCGCTCGGGCGCCGCCGGGCTTGGGTGCGGTCTGGTCGTTCGTGTCGTCGATCCAGCGCAGGTAGTTCTCGGTGGCCGCGGCAGGCGCCGTCTCGCGACCGTCATAGGCCTGCACCTTCTTCGTCGCCGCGTCGTAATGGAGCATGAAAGCACCGCCGCCCAGCCCGCTCGACTGCGGCTCGACCAGGCCGAGCACGGCCTGCACCGCCACCGCCGCATCGACCGCGCTGCCGCCGGCTTTCAGCACGTCGCAGCCGGCGCGCGTGGCCAGCGGATGGTTCGCGACCACCATGTAGTTCTTGGCGTACACCAGCTTGTGGCCGGGCACATAGCCCGACGCCGGCTCGGGCGCGGCCGGATCGCCCGGGTCGCCCGAGCCGACGACCACGGAGGTGCCGCTGCTCGGGATCTGGCAGCCGTTGTCGGCGGCGGGCGGGGCCGTGGGCGCGGGCTGGTTGGCTGCGTTGATCGCGGCGATGGCCGCGACCAGTGCGGCGTTGTTCTGCGCGTTGTTGCTGTTGCCGCCGCAGCCGGCCACGGCCAGCGAGAGCGCGAGGGGCGTCAACGCCCACCATGCGCGCACGGAGTTCTTCTTCATGAATATTTCCCTTTGCTGTTAATTTGAATGCCAAAAAAGACAATGGGCGCTCCCCGGCGCCCGCTGCGATCTTGAGCACATTCCGTTCCTGTCCGTGTCGCCTTTGCGTCGGGCCCAGCCGGCCCTCACGCCGCGCGCCACAATAGCCGTCATGTCCGACGTGCATTCCGATCAATTGCTCAGCGAAGTCGCGGCCCTGCCGCAGTTGCCGGGTGTCTACCGCTATTTCGACGCGGCCGGCGCCGTGCTGTATGTGGGCAAGGCGCGCAACCTCAAGAAGCGGGTTGCCAACTACTTCCAGAAGAGCCACGGGGGCACCCGCATCGGCCACATGATCTCGAAGATCGTGCGCATGGAGACCACGGTGGTGCGCTCCGAGGCCGAGGCGCTGCTGCTCGAGAACAACCTGATCAAGACGCTCAAGCCGCGCTACAACATCCTGTTTCGCGACGACAAGAGCTACCCCTACCTGAAGATCGCCTCGCACGGGTTTCCGCGGCTGGCCTACTACCGCGGCGCGGTCGACAAGAAGCACCGCTACTTCGGTCCGTATCCGAGCGCGTGGGCGGTGAAGGAATCGATCCAGCTGCTGCAGAAGGTGTTCCGCCTGCGCACCTGCGAGGACACGGTGTACGCCAACCGCACGCGGCCCTGCCTGCTGTACCAGATCAAGCGCTGCAGCGGCCCCTGCGTGGACCTCATTTCGCCCGAGGCCTACGCGCAGGACGTGGCCAGCGCCGAGGCCTTCCTGCTCGGCGACACGCAGGGCGTGCTCTCCACGCTGGAGCAACGCATGACGGCGCACGCCGAGAAGCTCGAGTTCGAGCAGGCGGCCGAGCTGCGCAACCAGATGTCAGCCATCTCGCGCGTGCTGCATCAGCAGTCGATCGAGGTGGTGTCCGACAAGGACGTCGACATCCTCGCGGTCAAGGTGCAGGGCGGCAAGGCCTGCGTCAACCTCGCGATGGTGCGCGGCGGGCGCCACCTGGGCGACCGCGCGTACTTTCCGGTGCACGTGGACGACGCGGCGCAGATCCACCACGGCGAGCTCGACGCCGAAGACGGCGCTGACCCGGTGGTCGCCGACCCGATCGAGGTGCAGGTGCTCGAAGCCTTCATCGCCCAGCACTACATCGACGTGCCGGTGCCCGCCACGCTGGTGCTGGGCCGGCAGGTGAGCCGCGCGCTCATCGAGGCGATTTCGCAGCAGGCCGGCGCGCGCGTCACGGCCGTATTCCAGCCGCACGAGCAGCGCCGCCACTGGCTCGAGATGGCCGAGACGAATGCGGGCCTGCAGTTGGCGCGGCTGCTGGCCGAAGAGGGCTCGCAGCAGGCGCGCACCCGTGCGCTGGCCGATGCGCTCGAGCTGGCCTCGGACGACCTGGAGAACTTCCGCGTCGAGTGCTTCGACATCTCGCACACGGCGGGCGAGGCCACGCAGGCCTCGTGCGTGGTGTTCGCGCACCACACGATGCAGAACCGCGAGTACCGCCGCTACAACATCGAGGGCATCACGCCCGGTGACGACTACGCCGCCATGCGCCAGGTGCTGCACCGCCGCTACGGCAAGCTGGCCGAGGCGCTCGCGGCCGAGACGCAGGCGCTGGCGCCGGGCGATGCCGAGAGCGAAGGGGCCGAGGGCGTCGAGGCGCCGCCGCCCCGGACGCCGGCCGCGCGCATGCCCGACCTGGTGCTGGTCGATGGCGGCAAGGGCCAGGTGTCGATGGCGCGCGAGGTGTTCAGCGAACTGGGCCTGCCGCTGTCGCTGATCGTCGGCGTCGAGAAGGGCGAGGGCCGCAAGGTCGGGCTCGAAGAACTGGTGTTCGCCGACGGCCGCGAGAAGGTCTACCTCGGCAAGGATTCGGCCGCCCTGATGCTGGTGGCCCAGATCCGCGACGAGGCGCACCGCTTCGCCATCACCGGCATGCGGGCCAAGCGCGCCAAGGTGCGCGTGGGCGGCAGCCAGCTCGAAGACATTCCGGGCATCGGCCCGAAGCGCCGGGCGCGCCTGCTGCAGCGTTTCGGTGGCATCCGCGGCGTGGCGGCGGCGAGCGTCGAAGACCTCGCCTCGGTCGAAGGCATTGCCACCGAACTGGCCGAGGAAATCTATCGCGCGCTGCGTTGAAGCCGGGATTGCCCCCGTCCTTCCGGCGCTTCACGCGTGCATGACACAATCGCCCGCATGTTCTGGACCCTACCGACCATCATGACCTGGACGCGCATCGTCGCGATTCCGTTGATCGTCGGCGTTTTCTACCTGCCGATCAGCGAACCGACGCGCAACCTGATCGCCACGGTCATGTTCATCGTGTTCGCCGCCACCGACTGGCTCGACGGCTACCTGGCGCGCAAGCTCAACCAGACCTCTTCCTTCGGCGCCTTCCTCGATCCGGTGGCCGACAAGTTTCTCGTCTGCGCCGCGCTGCTGGTGCTGGTGCATCTGCAGCGCGCCGACGTGTTCGTGGCGCTCATCATCATCGGCCGCGAGATCGCAATCTCGGCGCTGCGCGAATGGATGGCGCGCATCGGCGCCGGCAAGAGCGTGGCGGTCCACATGATCGGCAAGGTCAAGACGACCGTGCAGATGGTCGCGATTCCCTTCCTGCTCTATGACGGGCACCTCTTCAAGGTGATCGACACCGGCCTCTGGGGCCAGTGGCTGATCTGGATCTCGGCGGTGCTCACCGTTTGGTCGATGGTCTATTACCTGCAAAAGGCCATTCCCGAGATCCGGGCCCACTCCAAATGACCGCGGCCGTCTCGGTCCGCAACGCAGGCTGGCTGCGGGTGATGCCGGCGGTCTTCGTGCTGATCTGGAGCACGGGTTTCATCGTTGCGCGCTATGGCATGCCCTATGCGCCGCCCCTCAAGTTCCTCGCCGTGCGCTATGCGCTGTCGCTCGCCTGCTTCGGCGTGTGGGTCATGCTCGCGCGCGTGGCGTGGCCGGCGAAGCGCGCGCAATGGGGGCACCTGGCGGTCACGGGTGTGCTGATGCAGGCCGGCTACCTGGGCGGCGTCTGGGCGGCGGTGCATGCGGGCATGGGCGCGGGGCTTGTCGCGCTGTTGGTCGGCATCCAGCCGGTGCTCACGGCGGTGTGGCTGTCCTTCAACGGCGGGCGCATTTCGGGACGGCAGTGGACCGGGCTTGCGCTGGGTTTCGCCGGGCTGGTCTTGGTGGTGTCGCGCAAGCTGGGGCAGGGCGCCGAGGTCAACGCGCTGACGATGGGGCTGGCCGTGATGGCGCTGCTGTCGATCACGGCGGGCACGCTGTACCAGAAGCGCTTCGTCGCGCCTTGCGACGTGCGCAGCGCCAGCGCGGTGCAGATGGCCGCCGCGCTGCTCGTGACCCTGCCTTTCGCCGCGCTCGAGGCGCAGGCCATCGAATGGAACACGCATTCGATCGGCGCGATGGCGTGGTCGGTGCTGGCGCTGTCGCTGGGCGGCAGTTCGCTGCTCTATATGTTGATCCAGCGCGGCACGGCCACCGCCGTCACCAGCCTGCTGTACCTCGTGCCGCCGTGCACGGCGCTGATGGCCTGGCTGCTGTTCGCCGAACCGATCACCTGGACCACGGTGCTGGGCATCGGGCTGACGGCTGTCGGCGTGAGCCTCGTGGTGCGCGCGGAGCGCTGACGGCGCTTTCTCTTTTTCAGCGCCCGGCCGGCTTGGCCGGCTTCCAGGGCTCCGAACGGAACTGCTCGACGAGGTGATCGACCAGCAGGCGCACGCGGCGCGGCGTCTTCGGTCGCCACGGCGCGACCCAGTGGATATCGGCGTCGGGCATGCTGTACAGCGGCAGCACGCGCACCAGTTCACCGCTTGCGAGCTGCGGTGCGATGTCCCAGAGGCTGCGCAGCATGACACCGTGGCCCGCGAGGCACCAGTCGCGCACCATTTCTCCTGAATTGCTCGTGAGCGGACCTTGCACCCGCACGCGCGCCGTGCTGCCGTCGCGCGCGTGGCGCAGCGTCCAGAGCGCGAACTGGCGCGACTGCGCGGCGTCGCCGTTCTCGCGCGCGATCAGGCAGTCGTGCGTGGCCAGCGCTTCCACCGTGGCCGGTGTGCCTCGGCGTGCCAGGTAATCGGGCGAGGCGGCCAGCACGCGCTGGTTGCGCGCGATGCGGCGCGTGGTCCAGTCGGCGGCGCGGTGCTGCTGCACCGCCCACAGCCAGACCGCGCCGTCGTAGCCTTCGGCGCCGAGGTCGGGCAGCTGCTCGGTCAGCAGCAGCTCGACCTGCAGGCCGGGGTGCTGCGCCTGGAAGTCGGCGAGTGCCGGGCCGAGCCAGTGCCGGCCAAAGCCGAAGGTGGCCGCGAGGCGGACCGTGCCGATCAGCGCGTTCTGCCGTTCGCCGAGTTCGCTTTCGAGCGCCGCGAAGCCTTCGAGCAGCGTGCGCGCATGCAGGCACACGGCCTCGCCTTCGGCCGTGACGCTGAGCCGCCGCGTCGTGCGGTCGAACAGCCGCTGCCCGAGCCGGGCCTCCAGCGCGCCGAGCCGCTTGGTGATGACCGAGGGCACCACGTCGAGCGTGGCGGCCGCGCCGGCCAGGCTGCGCTGGTCGCGGATGGCCAGCACCAGTTCGAGATCGCCGCGTTCCATTGCGTGGGGATTCATGCCAAAGTGGAAAGTATGAATTGGCTGATTGTTGCTTGATGACCGCCGGGGTGCAACGCACAATCGCGGCGTGACGGCTTCCTTCCTCGACTTTCCCCGCTTCGACATCGCCCGCGATGGCGTGCGCATCCACGGTCGCATCGGCGGGCAGGGCGCTCCCTTGCTGCTGTTGCACGGCCATCCGCAGACGCATGCGATGTGGCACCGCGTGGCACCCGCGCTGGCCGAGCGCTTCACGGTGGTGGCCGTGGACCTGCGCGGCTACGGCGACTCGGGCCGTCCGGCGGCCGACGCCGAGCACGCGGTCTACAGCAAGCGGGAGATGGCGCGCGACGCGCTGGCCGCCATGCATCACCATGGCTTCGAACGCTTCGTCGTGCTCGCGCACGACCGCGGCGCGCGTGTGGCGCATCGGCTCGCGACCGACCATCCCGGCGCGGTCGAGCGCATGCTGCTGCTCGATATCGCGCCGACGCTGGCCATGTACGAAGGCACCTCCGAAGCTTTTGCCAAAGCTTATTGGCACTGGTTCTTCCTGATCCAGCCGCCGCCGCTGCCCGAGGCGCTGATTGCGTCCGACCCGGTGCGCTACGTGCGCAGCGTGATGGGCGGGCGGCATGCGGGGCTCGCGCCGTTCGCGCCCGAGGTGCTGGCCGAGTACGAACGCTGCATCGCCATCCCGGGCACGGCCGAATCCATCTGCGAGGACTACCGCGCCTCCGCCACCATCGACCTCGTGCACGACCGCGCCGACATCGCCACCGGCCGCCGCCTCGCGCAGCCGCTGCGCGTGCTGTGGGGCGAACACGGGGCGGTGGGGCGCGCGTTCGATGTGCTTTCGCTGTGGCGCGAACGGGCCGACGACGTGTCGGGCCGCGCGCTGCCCTGCGGCCACTACATCCCCGAAGAAGCCCCCGACGCCTTGCTGGCCGAGGCGCTGAATTTTTTCGTTTCCCCTGAACACCCAGGAGCCACTTCATGAGCACCCACAGAATCGCAGTCATCGCCGGCGACGGCATCGGCAAGGAAGTCATGCCCGAGGGGCTGCGCGTGCTCGATGCGGCGGCGCGCAAATTCGGCATCGACCTGAAGTTCGACCACTTCGACTTCTCGAGCTGGGACTATTACGAGAAGCACGGCCAGATGCTGCCCGACAACTGGAAGGACCAGATCGGCGGCCACGACGCCATCTTTTTCGGCGCGGTCGGCTGGCCCGAGAAGATTCCCGACCACGTGTCGCTGTGGGGCTCGCTGCTCATGTTCCGCCGCGAGTTCGACCAGTACATCAACCTGCGTCCCGCGCGCCTGATGCCCGGCATCGTCGCGCCCGTGGTGCGCCGCGACGGCACGCCGCGCGCGCCCGGCGAGATCGACATGTACATCGTGCGCGAGAACACCGAGGGCGAGTATTCGAGCATCGGTGGGCGCATGTACCAGGGCACGCCGCGCGAGATCGTGGTGCAGGAAACCGTGATGTCGCGCGTGGGTGTCGACCGCGTGCTGAAGTTCGCGTTCGAGCTCGCGCAGTCGCGGCCGAAGAAGCACCTGACCAGCGCCACCAAGTCGAACGGCATCTCGATCACCATGCCGTACTGGGACGAACGCGTGGTGGAAATGGCCAAGGGCTACCCGGGCATCACGCTGGACAAGTTCCACATCGACATCCTCACGGCGCACTTCGTGCAGCGGCCCGACTTCTTCGATGTGGTGGTGGCGAGCAACCTGTTCGGCGACATCTTGTCGGACCTGGGCCCGGCCTGCACCGGCACGATCGGCATCGCGCCCAGCGCCAACCTCAACCCCGAGCGCACCACGCCCTCGCTGTTCGAGCCGGTGCACGGCTCGGCGCCGGACATCGCCGGCCAGGGCATCGCCAACCCGATCGGCCAGATCTGGTGCGGCGCGATGATGCTGGAGTTTCTCGGCCACAAGGACGCGCACGACGCGATCCTGGCGACCATCGAGAAGGTGCTCGCGCCCCAAAGCGGCGCACCGCGCACGCCGGACATCGGCGGTCGGGCGGGCACGGCCGACCTCGGAAAGGCAATTGCCGAGGCCCTTTGAAAAGTACGTCGCGAAACGCCCCTAAAATCGCGCGCTCCGCTGGGCTGCAGTGCGTTGTGTCTTATTGACACCCCGCAGACCAGTGGTTGTAATCCTCGCTGGCAGTGCGCTGCCGAGGCGTCAGGCCTGCCATGTTCTTGAGTCGCTCCCGTCGCGGCCAGGTCGCAGCTGACGAAAGCCGACCAACTTTTTTTCGACAAGGGGCCCTTGTGAACAAGACCGAACTGATTGAGCACATCGCAAAGAACGCCGATATTTCCAAAGCCGCAGCGACCCGTGCGCTCGAATCCACCATTGGCGCCATTCGTACCACGCTCAAGAAGGGCGGTTCCGTGTCGCTCGTCGGTTTCGGCACTTTCGCAGTCGGCAAACGCGCAGCCCGCACCGGCCGGAATCCCCGCACCGGCGACGCGATTAAAATCAAGGCAGCCAAGATCCCGAAGTTCCGTCCCGGCAAGGCGCTCAAAGACGCGCTGAACTGAGGCTGTAGACTCGGAGAGTATTCCAGGTGGGGTGCTTAGCTCAGTTGGTAGAGCGGCGCCCTTACAAGGCGTAGGTCGGGGGTTCGAGCCCCTCAGCACCCACCACCACCCGATGCAAAGGCGAACACCGGTTCGCCTTTTTTATTGCCGTCCGGCGCCCGTCGAAAAAGAGTGTTCAAGCATGTTTGATACCTTCCGCAAGTACAACAAAGTCGTGATGATTTTCTTGTTCTTGCTGATCATTCCCTCGTTTGTCTTCTTTGGTGTCGAGCGCTACCAGGGCATGGGCGGCGACGAGAAGGTGGCCCGCATCCAGGGTCACGACATCACCAAGCCCGAGTGGGACCAGCAGCACCGCGTCGAGACCGATCGCATCCGTCAGCAGTCGCCCAACGTCGATCCGACGCTGCTCGACTCCGACGCGCTGCGCTACGCCACGCTGGAACGCATGGTGCGCGATCGCGTGCTGGCGGCTGCGGCGGTCAAGACCAACATGTCGGTGTCCGAAGACCGTCTTACGCGCATGTTCGCGCAGGACGCCGGCCTGGCTGCGTTCCGCACGGCCGACGGCAAGTTCGACCGCGAAGCCTTCCTGCGCGCCACCGGCCGCACGCCCGAGCAGTACGAAGCATCGGTGCGCGCCGACATGGCCTCGCAGCAGGTGCTGCTGGGCGTGACGGGCACGAGTTTCGCACCGGCCGCACTGACCGCGGCCACGGTGAATGCCTTCTACGACCGCCGTGAAATCCAGGTCGCGCGCTTCGCGCCCGAGAGCTTCGCCTCGAAGGTCACGGTCAGCGATGCCGACATCGAGACCTACTACAAGGACCACACGTCGCAGTTCCAGGCGCCGGAGCAGGCCAGCATCGAGTACCTCGTGCTCGACCTCGAAGCCGCGAAGAAGAACATCGTCGCGAACGAAGCCGACCTCAAGACCTACTACGAACAGAACACCGCGCGCTTCGGCACCAAGGAAGAACGCCGTGCAAGCCACATCCTGATCACCGCGCCGGCCAGCATGTCCAGCGGCGACCGCGCCAAGGCGAAGGCCAAGGCCGAGCAGCTGCTGGCCGATGTGAAGAAGGCACCGGCCACCTTCGCCGACGTGGCACGCAAGAACTCGCAGGACCCTGGCTCGGCCGAGAAGGGCGGCGACCTTGACTTCGTCACGCGCGGCGCGATGGTCAAGCCGTTCGAAGATGCGATGTTCGCGCTCAAGAAGGGCGACATCAGCGACCTCGTCGAGACCGAGTTCGGCTATCACATCATCCAGCTGACCGACATCAAGCCGGCCGTGGTGCCGCCTTTCGAGAAGGTGCGCGCGACCATCGAGAACGAAGTGCGCGCCCAACAAGCCACGCAGGAATTCGCGAAGGCTGCGGAAATTTTCACGGACACCGTGTACCAGCAGCCCGAGAGCCTCAAGCCGGCCGCCGAGAAGCTGAAGCTCACGATCCAGACTGCGACCAACGTGCCGCGCACGCCCGCACCGGGCGCCACCGGCCCGCTCGCCAGCCGCAACTTCCTGCAGGCGCTGTATGCCTCCGACTCGCTCGACCGCAAGCAGAACACCGAAGCTATCGAAGTCGGTCCGAACCAGCTCGCATCGGGCCGCGTGACGCAGTACACGGCCGCGCATCCGATTCCGCTGGCCGAGGTGAAGGACAAGATCCGCGCACAGCTCATCACCGAGCGCGCCGCAGCACTGGCCAAGACCGAGGGCGAAGCCAAGCTCGCCGCCTGGAAGGTGAAGGCCGACGGCGCCACCTTCGGCGCGCCGGTCACGGTGTCGCGCATCGATGCGCAGTCGCAGCCCGCACCGGTGATCGACGCCGCACTGCGTGCCGACGGCGCCAAACTGCCCGCGCTGCTCGGCGTGGACCTGGGCACGCAAGGCTATGCCGTGGTCCGCGTGACCAAGGTCGTGCCGCGCACGCCGCCGACGGCCGAACAGGCGCAGCAGGAAAGCATGCAGATCGCCCAGTCGGTGACTGCCGCCGAAGCCGCTGCCTACTACGAGCTGCTGAAGCAACGCTTCAAGGTGGAGATCCTCGTGCCGAAGCCGGCCGACACGCTGCCGACCGCTGCCGCGGCGCGCTGAGACAGACGGGCAACTGCTGCTCGCCACAAGCCCGGGTTCGACGACCCGGGCTTTTTTTTTGGTCGCACGAGGGACAAGCGCGTGTCGCGCTTCTTGCCAGAATCCGGCGCATGGGAACCCTTTACCTCGTGCGCCACGGGCAGGCCAGCTTCGGTGCTGCCGACTATGACAACCTGAGTGAACTCGGACACCGGCAGTCCGTGCGCCTGGGCGAGTACTGGCGCGAACGCGGCATGCGTTTCGATGCCGTCATCACCGGCACCCTGAAGCGCCATAAACAGACCTGGGAAGGCATCGCGCAGGGGCTCGGGCTGTCGCGCGACGACGTGCTGCCCTGGCCGGGGCTCAACGAATACGACAGCGAGGCCGTCATTGCCACGGTGCACCAGGGCAAGCTCGAGAAGCCTGATTCACCCGAGATGTACCGCCATCACTTCCGCCTGCTGCGCGATGGGTTGGGTGCATGGATGCAGGGGCGCACGGCGCCAGTCGGCATGCCGAGCTATGTCGACTTCCTGGCCGGTGTGACCACGGCGCTCGACCATGTGCGCGAACGACACCACGGCGCAAAGGTGCTGGTGGTGTCGAGCGGCGGGCCGATCAGCACCGCGGTCGGCCATGTGCTCGGCACGAGCGCCGAGACGACCATCGAACTCAACCTGCGCATCCGCAACAGCTCGGTGACCGAATTCGCCTTCACGCCGAAGCGGCACATGCTCGTGACCTACAACACCTTGCCGCACCTCGACGGCCCGGCGTACGAGGACTGGGTCACCTACTCCTGAACGGCGTCAGGCCTGCCAGACGCCATAGCCGGCGCGGCGCAGGGCGATGCCCAGGTCGACCTCCATCAGCCGTGCATCGTCATACGGCATCGGGTTGTAGCGTTCGTAGAGCGCGGGCAGCAGTCGCAGGCCGAACTCCTGCACGAAGCGGTTGGCCTGGATGCCGGCCTTGTGCTTGTCGAAGCGGATGTCGGGGTCCAGGCCGGTCATGCCGACATAGACGAAGGGCTTGCCGAGCTGGTAGTCGGGGTTGGCGCGCCGGAAGCGGCCGTTGTTCCAGACGCGGTCGTCGAGTTCGACCACATAGACGTGGTGACGGGCGCGTGGTTTGCGGGGCATCGGCGGGAAGGCCTCGCGAGGCTGGCTGAAGAAGTGTGGGGCCCAGGCAGCCGGAAGAACCGCCGGCCGCGTTGCGCGGCACGGCGTCAGGGGCATCAGCTCTTGCGCTTGATGAGGCCGTAGAGAATCAGGAGCACGATCGCGCCCAGCACGGAGGCGATGAAGCCGGCGCCCTGGCCGGCGGTGTACCAGCCCATTGCCTGGCCGAGGTAGGTCACGCCCAGCGAACCTGCAATGCCGATCAGCGTGGTCACGATGAAGCCGGCGGAATCGTTGCCCGGCTTGACGGCCCGCGCCACGAGACCCACGACGAACCCGATCAGGATAGTCCAGACGATGCTCATGAAGAAGTTCCTTTGATGAAGTGAAGTGGCGAAAGCCGGGTCCGGTCGGGCCGCTCGCATTCATGATAGCGGAGCCATTCGCGGCTCAGCGTCGTCCAGGCACATCGAATGGGCGACTGCGAAGTTATGCCCATGGGGCAGGGCGCATGTGTGGCGGCAGGCCATCGCTGAGGGTCTCTGGAGGCGCTGGGCTGCATGTCGGTGTGGCATTTCGGCGTCTTTGGTGATCGCGGGATCGAAAGCCGCGATTTTTAACGCTACAATCAGAGGCTCTACGGTGGCTGTAGCTCAGTTGGTAGAGTCCCAGATTGTGATTCTGGTCGTCGTGGGTTCGAGTCCCATCAGCCACCCCAAAAAATTCAGTCCCAGCGCTATTTCTTAATAGCACCCAAGGGATTCCAACGCCGGGCTTGCCCGGCGTTGTCATTTCTGGCTTCGCCGTCGCTTCAAGCGCCTGGTTGCACGCCGCATTCTTTCCCCGCTACCCGCGATTTTGAAAGTACCCAAAATGGTGCGCATGTGTTGCGGATTGTTGCATTCCGCCAATGCGCCTGCATTTTTCTGCTGAAAAGGCGCTTGTGGCAAAAGTGGTTTGAATTAGAATTCAGCCGTTTTCAATTCACAACAGGAGTCCAACAATGGCTTCGTCACTCGCCGATATCAATTCCCAGATCCAGAAGCACGACGAGCAGATTGCGCAATTGCGCAAGCAGGCCGAAGACCTGCGTAACCAGGAACGGGCCGGCGTGATCGAAGAAGTGCGCAGGAAGATTGCGGAATACGGTTTGACCGCTTCCGATCTGAAGCTGGGTGGTGGCCGTGCTGCTGCAACCAAGCGCAGCGCAGGTCCTGCAGCCGCCAAGGCCGCCGCCAAATACCGCGGCCCGACGGGCGAAACCTGGTCCGGTGGCCGTGGCCGCAAGCCGCGCTGGGTCACGGAAGCCCTGGCAGCCGGCAAGTCGCTCTCCGATTACGAGATCAAGTGATTGCCTGCCGAATCAGTTGGACATTCGCCCAATAAAAAAGCCCGCTTCGGCGGGCTTTTTTATTGGATGGCGCACACAGCGATGTGCGCGCGTGCGATCAGTTCACCATCACCAGTTTTCCCTTGACGCCGCGCGATCCCATGTGCGCATAGGCGGCCTTCAATTCGGCCATCGGCATCGTGCTGTCGATCACCGGCTTGATTTTTCCCTGGCCGTACCACTGGGCCAATTCGGCCATCATCTGTGCATTGGCCTTGGGTTCGCGCTTGGCGAAATCGCCCCAGAACACGCCCACGAGCGACGCGCCTTTGAGCAGCGTGAGATTCAATGGCAGCGACGGGATCGGGCCCGATGCAAAACCGACCACCAAATAGCGACCACGCCAGCCAATCGAGCGGAATGCCGGTTCTGCGAAATCGCCGCCCACGGGGTCGTAAATCACATCAGGGCCTTTGCCGTCGGTCGCGGCTTTGATGGCATCGCGGAAACCATTGGGCAGCGCGTGCGTCGTGTAATTGATGGTCGCGTCGGCGCCGATCGAGTGGCACAGTTCGCACTTTTCGTCGGTCGAGGCTGCCGCGATCACTTTGGCACCCGCCGCCTTGGCGATCTGGATGGCCGCGGTGCCCACGCCGCCGGCCGCGCCGAGCACCAGCACGGTTTCGCCGGCCTTGAGCTGCGCGCGGTCCATCAGTGCGTGCCACGAGGTGGCGTAGATCATGATGAAAGCGGCAGCATCCACGTGGCCGAAACCTTCGGGCAGCGGCATGCACAGCGCGGCGGGCGCCAGCGTGTGGGTGCCGAAGCCGCCTGTGCCCGACAGGCACGCCACGTTCTGCCCGACCTTGAGGTGTGTGACGCCTTCGCCCACCGCCTGGATCACGCCCGCATATTCCGATCCGGGAACGAAGGGCAGCGGCGGCTTCATCTGGTACTTGTTCTGCACGATCAGCAGGTCGGGGAAATTCAGGCTGGCCGCCTTGATCTCGATCAGCACCTGGCCCGGGCCCGGCGTGGGGGTGGGCAGTTCTTTCCAGGTCAGCGCGTCGACGCCGGTGGGGTTTTCGCATAGCCATGCGTGCATGCTCGGGGTCTCCTTCGAATGAGTCGTGTGGGCAATGAATTCGGGGCGATGATAGGCGGCGCTGTGGTGCGGCGTTGTCCCTGCTGCGACGCACCCCGCACCTACAATCCGCTGCACCCAGAAGCACCATGAAGATACTTATTTCCAATGACGATGGCTTTCAGGCGCCGGGCATCGTCGCGTTGCACGACGCACTCAAGGACATCGCCGACGTCGAGGTGGTGGCACCCGAGCACAACAACAGCGCCAAGTCGAACGCACTCACGCTGGCCGCGCCGCTGTACGTGCACAAGGCGCACAACGGTTTCCGCTATGTGACGGGCACGCCGGCCGATTGCGTGCACATCGCGCTCAAGGGCCTGCTCGACTACCGCCCCGACCTGGTGGTCTCGGGCATCAACAACGGCGCCAACATGGGCGACGACACCATCTATTCAGGCACCGTGGGCGCGGCGATGGAGGCCTACCTGTTCGGCATCCCGGCCATCGCCTTCTCGCAGATCGAAAAGGGCTGGGCGCACGTGGATGCGGCGGCCCAGGTGGCGCGCCGACTGGTGCAGCAGATCGAGCGCGAAAAGATGCTCGGCGGCCCCGCCTTCCTGCTCAACGTGAACGTGCCGAACCGCCCGTTCGACGAACTGAAACCGGTCAAGGTGTGCCGGCTCGGGCGCCGCCACGCGGCCGAAAAGGTGATCACGCAGGACAGCCCGCGCGGCGAAACCATGTACTGGATCGCCGGTGCAGGCAGCGCCAAGGACAGCGGGGAGGGCACCGACTTCCACGCGACCGCGGCCGGCCACATCGCGCTGACGCCCTTGCAGATCGACCTGACCGACCACGCCAACCTGGGCCAATGGCGCGAGACGGTCGCCCGTCTCGGCAATTGACGACATGGCGACCCCTCCACGGCCCAGTTTCCCGGTTCGACTGACCCCCACCGCTTCGGCCGCCACGCGCGGGCGCATGCCCGCCGTGCCGGTCAAGCCGATGGTCCCGTCCACGCCTTCGATGGCGTCCGATGCCGTGCGGGCGCGCATGGTGCAAAAGCTCGCGGCGCAGGGCATCACCGATGCGCGCGTACTGCGCGCCATGGGGACCGTCGAGCGGCACCGTTTCGTCGACAGCGCGCTGGTCAACCAGGCGTATGAAGACACCAGCCTGCCGATCGGGCTGGGGCAGACCATTTCCAAGCCCAACGTGGTGGCCCGCATGATCGAGCTGCTGCTGGGTGCGCCGGCGCTGGTCGGCAAGCCGCAAGAACGGCTGGGCCGCGTGCTCGAGATCGGCACCGGCTGCGGCTACCAGGCCGCGGTGCTGAACGAAGTGGCGACCGAGGTCTACAGCATCGAACGCCTGCGCGGACTGCACGAGCGCGCGCGCACCAATCTGCGGCACTTCCGCCTGGCCACCGTCCACCTGATGTTGGGCGACGGCATGATCGGCTACGCGAAGGGCGCGCCGTACGCGGGCATCATCGCCGCGGCAGGCGGCGAGGCCGTGCCCGAGGCCTGGATCGCGCAGCTCGCGGTGGGCGGGCGCATCGTCGCGCCGACCCATTCCGCCACTGGTGGACAGGCCCTCGTCGTGATCGACAAGACCCCCCGTGGGCTCGAGCGGCGCATTCTTGAGGCGGTTCACTTTGTCCCCCTAAAATCGGGCATCGCTTGAAGGAATAACAAATGCAGGGTTTTGGCAATCGGAGTTTGTTCGCAGGCATCACGTTGGCTGTTGTGCTCGTGATCGCGGGCTGCTCCGCACCGCGCGGTCCCGCACCGGTCGAAGACCGGGGCACCATGACGCGCGCACCCGGGGCAACGACGCCCGGCGGTCCTCCCATCACGACCGACGCGTCCGGCAAACCGCTCCCCGGTATCGAGAACTACGGCAAGCCCGGCTACTACGCCGTGCGCCCCGGTGACTCCATCCGCCGCATCGGCAGCGAAACGGGCCAGCGCTGGCAGGACATCGTGCGCTGGAACAACCTCGACAACCCCGACCTGATCGAAGTCGGCCAGGTGTTGCGCGTGATTCCGCCCACCGGTGGGAGCACGGCGGCTGCCACGGCACCGTCCACCTCTGCGCCTGCCGCGGCCACCGAGGCGACGACCAAGCCGGTGGCCCCGCAGGCGTCCGTCACGCCGGCCGTGCCGGCCAGCGGCGCGAGCGGCACCACCAAGCCGCCGGTCACGGCCTCGCCTTCGGGCCCGAGCAGTTCGGGTGACGACGACCTGGGCTGGATCTGGCCTGCCAGCGGTTCGCTGATCGCCGGTTTCGACGAAGCCAAGAACAAGGGCTACGACATCAGCGGCAAGGCCGGCGACCCCGTGCTCGCCGCGGCCGACGGCCGTGTGGTCTACGCCGGTGCCGGCCTGCGCGGCTACGGCAACCTGATCATCCTGAAGCACAACAACACCTACCTCACGGCGTATGCGCACAACCAGACGCTGCTCGTGAAGGAAGACCAGTCGGTTCAGAAGGGCCAGAAGATCGCCGAAATGGGCAACAGTGACGCTGATCGCGTGAAGCTGCATTTCGAGATCCGCCGCCAGGGCAAGCCCGTCGACCCGTCGCGCTATCTGCCCAACCGGTGATGCCATGGCTGCCTCCCGCCCTCTTCGCACACTGCCCGTGCGTGGGCTGGCGGGGCAGGGCAGCCCTTCACCTCGAAGCAACGGTGGCCGCAATGGTCATCAGGACAGCGGCGACGAGCCGCTGAGCACGGACTCTCTTCCCGACGACCCCGCAGCGGACCCGTCGACTCCCTCAGCAGCATCGGCCCCGCCCCACGGCACCGCCGCCGAGGTCATGGGCGGCGAGGGCGCCGATGCCCTGACTATCTACCTGCGCCAGGTCCGGCGCACCGGACTCTTCACTCCCGCCGAGGAATATGCCACCGCCTGCGCCGCACGCGCCGGCGATTTCGCGGCGCGGCAGTCGATGATCGAGCACAACCTGCGGCTCGTGGTCAACATCGCCAAGAACTACCTGGGGCGCGGCATGCCGCTGTCCGACCTCATCGAGGAAGGCAACCTCGGGCTGATGCATGCCATCACGAAGTTCGAGCCCGAACGCGGATTTCGCTTCTCTACATATGCGACCTGGTGGATCCGCCAATCGGTCGAGCGCGCCGTTATCACGCAGTCGCGGGCGATCCGCCTGCCGGTGCATGTTGTGCGCGAACTGCAGCAGGTCCTGCGGGCGCGTCGTACGCTCGAGGGCGACGCGGAGTTCCTCGCGAGCCGGCCGGACGGCGTGCGCGTCGAGGACGTGGCCGCGCTGCTCGGCCGCGAGGTGCAGGCGGTGGCCGACCTGCTGGCGCTGGCCGAGGCGCCGCGTTCGCTCGATGCGGGCGACGCGCGCGGCGAAGAAGGCTTCACGCTGGCCGACACCGTGGCCTCCGACGACGAGCAGGGCAACCCTGCCGGCGTGACGCACACGCACGAGGTGGAGCGCCTGCTCGACCAGTGGGTGCAGGCCCTCAATGCGCGGGAGCGCGAGGTGCTCGAAGGCCGCTACGGCCTGCACGACCGGGAGCCCGAGACGCTCGAGGTGCTGAGCGTGCGGCTGGGCCTGACGCGCGAGCGCGTGCGGCAGATCCAGAACGAGGCCCTGGCCAAGATGCGCAAGCAGCTGGCGCGCTCCGGCGTCGGCCGTGACGCGCTGTTCTAGCGGTGTAAAGAAAAGAAGGTAACCCGTCGCGCCGGGACCGCCCCGGCCACGCTGAGACAATCGGGGGATGACGGAATCCATCGAAGAAAAGAAAGTCCCCGCGAGCCCCGCCGATGAATGGCTCCAGGTCGAGTCGCTCGACCTGGACGCGCAAGGCGTCTCCCACAAGTCCGACGGCATGGTCGTGTTCATCGAAGGCGCATTGCCCTTCGAGGAGGTGCAGTTCAACGTCCACCGCCGCAAGAACAACTGGGAGCAGGGCACGGTCACGCAGATCCGCCGCGAATCCTCGCAGCGCGTGCGCCCGGGTTGCCCGCACTTCGGCCTGCACACGGGTGCGTGCGGCGGCTGCAAGATGCAGCACCTGGACGCCGCCGCCCAGGTGGCCGTGAAGCAGCGTGCACTGGAAGACAACCTCTGGCACCTGGGCAAGGTCAAGCCCGAGAACCTGCTGCGTCCGCTCGAAGGCCCGGCCTGGCACTACCGCTACCGCGCGCGCCTGTCGGTGCGCCATGTGGTCAAGAAGGGCACGGTGCTGATCGGCTTCCACGAGCGCAAGAGCCGCTACCTGGCCGACATGCAGGTCTGCCCCGTGCTGCCCAAGCAGGTCAGCGCCATGCTGATGCCGCTGCGCGCGCTGATCGGTTCCATGGATGCACGCGACACCTGCCCGCAGATTGAGCTGGCCTGCGGCGACGCGCCGGACTCCACCGCGCTGGGCACCATCGCCCTGGTGCTGCGTCACCTGGAGCCGCTGTCGGGCGCCGACATCGGGCGGCTCAAGGCGTTCACGGCCGAGAACGAGGGCGTTCAATGGTGGCTGCAGGCCAAGGGCCCGGACACCGTGAAGCTGCTGGAAGAGGGCGGTACGCCGCTGGCCTACCGCCTGCCCGCGTTCGGTGTGACGATGCCGTTCAAGCCCACCGATTTCACCCAGGTCAACCCGCACATCAACCGCGCGCTGGTCGGCAAGGCGCTGCGCCTGCTCGACGTGCAGCCCGAGGAGCGCGTGATCGACTGGTTCTGCGGCCTGGGCAACTTCACGCTGCCGCTGGCGAGCCAGGCGCGCGAGGTGCTGGGCATCGAGGGCAGCGACACGCTGGTGGCACGCGCCACCGACAACTTCCAGAGAAACCAGCCTGCAACGCCCGAGCGGCGTGCGCTCTCGGCCACCCGGTTCGTGGCGCGCAACCTGTTCGACATGACGCCCGAGATGCTGGTGGCCGACGGCAGCGCCGACAAGTGGCTGGTCGATCCGCCGCGCGAAGGTGCCTTCGCGCTGGCCAAGGCCATGGCCGACCTGCACCAGCAGCCTGAATTGCGCACTGGTGGCTGGACGCCGCCCAAGCGCATCGTCTACGTGAGCTGCAACCCGTCGACGCTGGCGCGCGACGCCGGCCTGCTGGTGCACCAGGCGGGCTACCGCTGCACCTTCGCGGGGGTGGTGAACATGTTCCCGCACACCGCGCACGTCGAGTCGATCGCGGTCTTCGAGCTGGAATGAAAAAAGGCCCCTCGGGGCCTTTTTTCTTAGGGTCGGAGCAAGCCGCTCAGTCGCGCTCGCCGCCGAAGATGCCCAGCAGGGCCAGCAGGCTCTGGAACACGTTGAACATGTCCAGGTACAGGGCCAGCGTGGCGCTGATGTAGTTGGTTTCGCCGCCGTCCATGATCTGCTTCAGGTCATAGAGCATGTAGGCCGAGAAGATGCCGATGGCCGCCACCGAGATCACCAGCATGCCGGTGCTCGAGCCCACGAAGACGTTGATGACGGCGCCGAGCATCAGCACCAGGGCGCCGACGAACAGGAACTTGCCCATGCCCGACAGGTCGCGCTTGATGACCGTGGCCAGCGAAGCCATCACGAAGAACACGCCGGCGGTGCCGCCGAAGGCCGTCATGATCAGTTCGGGGCCGTTCTTGAAGCCCAGCACCATCGCCAGCAGGCGCGACAGCATCAGACCCATGAAGAAGGTGAAGCCCAGCAGCACCGGCACGCCGGCGGCGGAGTTCTTGGTCTTCTCGATCGCGAACATGAAGCCGAAGGCGCCGCCGAGGAAGACGATCAGGCCGAGTCCGCCGGTGAGCGAGCGGGTGATGCCGGTGCTCACGCCGATCCAGGCGCCCAGCACGGTGGGCAGCAGGCTCAGCGCCAGCAGCCAGTAGGTATTGCGCAGCACGCGCTGGCGTTCGGCCTGCGGCAGTGTCTGGCCGTAGCCGGTGGAAGTGTCGAGGGTGGTCACACGGTCGTTCATGGCCGAAGCTCCTGAGGTTGCTGCATGCAATGACACGCAGTTGGGCGCATTCTAGGGGGCTGCAAGAGGGGGCCTTGCAAAGACCGTATGCCCGTTGTTCTTAAGCCCCCGCGGGACGCTGCGGCGCCCCGCCGTTATGCTGTCGGGTTTCGACGCAACCTGAGCTTATCCATGAAGACCAAATCATTCCTCGAACTCGCCGACGTCAAGGCCATCGCCGCTGCAGCGGAAGCCGAGGCCCTGAAGAACAACTGGGCCGTGACCATCGCCATCTCCGACGACGCCGGCAACCTGCTCTGGCTGCAGCGCCTGGACGGTGCCGCCGCGCTGTCCTCGCACATCGCTCCCGCCAAGGCGCACACCGCCGCCATGGGCCGTCGCGAGAGCAAGGTCTATGAAGACATCATCAACGGCGGCCGCACCGCGTTCCTGACGGCGCCCCTGGTGGAAGGCCTGCTCGAAGGCGGCGTGCCGATCGTGAAGGACGGCCACGTTATCGGCGCCGTGGGCGTGAGCGGCGTGAAGTCGAACGAAGATGCGCAGATCGCCAAGGCCGGCATCGCCGCGCTCGACCTGTAAGCCTTTTCATTCGCCCAAAGCAAAACGCCGACCAGATGGTCGGCGTTTTCTTTTTCGGGGCTTCAGCGTGAAAAAAAGCTTGGCTAGTCGGCGAACCGTTGGCTAGCAAAAAACGACCCTTCGGAGATGAATCTCCTCGAGTCGCCCCACGATGAAACTTGCGCGAGGGGCGGGCTGAACGACCTACTTGGTCAGGATCAGCTTGCCGAGTTTGGTGGCCTGAAGCCGGTAGAGCGAGCCGTTGTGCATGATGCCCACGGTCTTGCTTCCTTTCAGAAGCTCCGTGCTTTCGACCATCGGCGCCGGACGCGCTGCCTGGATCGATGCATGACCGCCACCCGATTGGTCGAGCGAAGGGTGGTTCAGGACAGAAAAGGCATTCGGGGTGGCTGGCATCTGGAGTTCCCTTTATGGAAGCGATGAGTGAATGATAATGATTCTCAATATAAAGTCAATCGTCGCGATCAACTTTTTTTCGATCATTTCCTCACTCGTTCAGATCACTTCGTGTCGGGCTCGGTGATGAAGCCGATCTTGCGCACGCCGGCTTCGCGTGCCTCGGCCATGGCCTTGGCCACGCGCTCGTAGCGCACGGCCTTGTCGCCGCGGATGTGCAGCTCGGGCTGCGGTTCCTTGGCGGCTTCGGCGGCCAGGCGGTTCGGCAGCTCGCTGTCGTCGATCTTCTGTTCGTTCCAGTAGTAGGCGCCGTCGGCCGTGACGCTGAACAGGATGTTCTGCGGCTTGGGCTGCTCAGGCTCGCTGCTGGCGCGGGGCAGGTCGATGTTGACCGCGTGCTTCATGACCGGCACGGTGATGATGAAGATGATCAGGAGCACCAGCATGACGTCGACCAGCGGCGTCATGTTGATCTCGTTCATCACCTCATCGGGTTCGTCTTGCGTTCCGAAAGCCATGATGCTGCTCAGCCCTTCTTGAGCGGAACCACGACGGCTTCGCCGCTGCCGCTTTGCACGCGGGCGCCGGTCACGAAGTAGGCGTGCAGGTCGTGGGCGAAGCTGTTGAGCTTGGTCAGCACGAACTTGTTGCCGCGCACCAGGGCGTTGTAGCCCAGCACCGCGGGAATGGCGACTGCCAGACCCAGGGCCGTCATGATCAGTGCTTCGCCGATCGGGCCGGCCACCTTGTCGATGGTCGCCTGGCCAGCCGAGCCGATGCTCATCAGCGCGTGGTAGATGCCCCAGACCGTGCCGAACAGGCCGATGAACGGCGCCGTCGAACCCACCGAAGCGAGGATGGCCAGGCCGGTCTGCAGGCGCGCCGTGAAGGCGTCGATGCCGTTGCGCAGGGCGCGCGTGATCCAGTCGCTCACGTCGAGCGCGTCATGCAGGTGCGCCTTGGTGTTGCGGTGGTGGGCGGCGGCTTCGCGGCCCTCGAGCGCCAGGGCGCGGAAGGGGTTGCTGTCGTCGGTGCCCAGCTTGTTCAGGGCGGTGGCGAAGTCTTCGCTGTGCCAGAAGTCCTGCGAGTGCTTGGCCAGGCGCTTGTATTTGATGACGTCGAGCGCCTTCACGATGATCACGATCCACGATGCGAGGGACATGCCGATCAACAGAACCGCGACAGCCTTGGTGACGAAGTCGCCCTGATTCCAGACGTTCATCAAGCCAAATTGGGAATCCATACGAAGTTGCTCCAGAGAAAAATTAGTTCAGGACGTAGTTGACGGGGGCGTCGTAAGACATGGCCTGCACCACGCCGTTGACCTTGCCGGGCACGAACCGGCATTTCATGATGTATTCGACGGCGGCCTCGTCGAGGCGGTCGAAGCCGCTGGACTTCTTGACCTCAGCGCTCTTGGGCAGGCCGTCGGCGCCCACGAGCACGCGCACGATCACCTTGCCCTGCTCGCCGAGCCGCTTGCTCATGGCGGGGTAGACCGCCTTCGGGTTCTGCAGGTAGTCGGCATTGCTCGACGGCAGCTGCACGGCGGGCGGCGCCGGGGGCGACGGCGGCGGTGCGGGAGGGGCCGGCGGCGCGGGCGGTGCCGGTGG
>NZ_JBWKYW010000038.1:0-65128 GCF_059423965.1 Variovorax sp. GW458-11-26-14-LB1 | reverse complement strand
GTCGTGGGGGTCATGGGCGCCTATTTTGCGGCCGGGGGACAATGCGTGCCTCGCGCATCCACCACCCACTTCGCTCCCCGGGGAGCCGCCTGTTTTGGACACTCTTCGCACCGATCTCTCCCGCTTCGACGCCGCCATCGTCGACCTCGACGGCACCATGGTCGACACGCTCGGCGACTTTGCCGAGGCCCTGAACCGCATGCTGCGCGACCTCGAGCTGCCGCCGGTGACACCCGCCGCCATCGAGCGCATGGTGGGCAAGGGCTCGGAGCACCTGATCCTGTCGGCGCTGGCGCACGTGGGCGCGCCGGCCCCGGCGGCGCTGTTCGATCGCGCGTGGGAGCGCTACCAGCACCACTACCTCGAGATCAACGGCCGGTATTCGGCCGCCTACCCCGGCGTGGTCGAGGGCCTGAAGGCGCTGCGCGCGCGCGGGCTGCGGCTGGCCTGCCTCACGAACAAGCCGACCTCCTTCGCCAAGCCGCTGCTGGCCGCGAAGGGGCTCGACGGCTTCTTCGAGCAGGTGTTCGGCGGCGACGCCTTCGAGCGCAAGAAGCCCGACCCGCTGCCGCTGCTGAAGACCTGCGAGGCGCTGGGCACGGTGCCCGCGCGCACGCTGATGGTGGGCGACTCGAGCAACGACGCGCGTGCCGCGCGCGCCGCTGGCTGCCCCGTGGTGCTCGTGACCTACGGCTACAACCACGGCGAGCCGGTGCGCGGCGTGGATGCGGACGGGTTCGTGGATTCGCTGGCCGACCTCGCGGCGGCCTGACGGGCTCGCGCCGGTCTACTGCTTTCCGAGCAGCGCGTCCTTCAGCTTCCAGTCGGCCGGGTTCGGTCCCAGCCAGATGCGCATCAGCGCATTGAAGAACGCCACTTCCTTCACCGGGTCGGGCTGCGGCACGCCGCGCACCGTGATCAGCGTGCCCGTGCCGGGCACCCAGTCGATGGTGAAGGTGTCGCCGGCCTTGAGCTGCTTCTGGTCCGCGAACATCTGGCCCATGCGCAGCAGGCCGGGGATCAGATTGACCATTTCGCTCTTGGGCGAGTTGTCTTCCACGCCCTTGACGAAGAGCTTGCCGAGCTCGTTGGCGTCGATGTCGCGCAGCATGGTGATCGCCACGCGCTTGGGGCCCGGCACGGCCAGTGCCTCTTCGGTGGTCGAGGCCTTCTTGCCCAGGTACAGGCCGGCCGTGTAGACCTTGATGATGGTCTTGTAGCGGATGCCCGCGCCGTTGAGCACCAGCGGGGCGCCGCGCAGGTCCATCTGGTCGTCGAGCTTGACGCCCGCCACCTCGACCTGCGCCGCGAAGGCACTGCCGCAGAGCGCGGCCGAGAGGACAGCGAGCGCCGCGAGGCGGGAGAACACGGCCGGGAGCAGGGGTGCGAGCAAGTGAGTCTCCTTGAATTTGCGAACGGTCGTGCGAATGTATCTTTTCGTTTTATCCCGCAGGCTCCGGGGGAACCCTGAAGCCTGCGGTTGCACAAGGCCTGGTTTTCGTGGGCTAAACTCGGCGCTCCATGTTCGTTCATCACATCATTCAAACAGGTGAAGGCAGCCGGGGAGCCTGGCCCTGGCGTCGCCATACATCGCTGACTGTTTGATTGCGCGGCGCACGCCGTGCGCCCGCGGTTCCGAGCCGGCACGCATGCCGGCACCGGGCCACTCTCGTGAATGACCTTGCCACCGGCCAAAGGAGCGTCGGCAGGCAACTGGAGAACGATCCGTGATCACCGAACTTGAATTCAAGAGCCTCAGCGCCCAGGGCTACAACCGCATCCCGCTGATGGCCGAGGCCTTTGCCGACCTCGAAACCCCGCTTTCCCTCTACCTGAAACTCGCCCATTCGCAGGGCGGCGGCAAGCACAGCTTCCTGCTCGAATCGGTGGTGGGCGGCGAGCGCTTCGGGCGCTACAGCTTCATCGGCCTGCCGGCGCGCACCTTGCTGCGTGCCTCGGGCTTCGGCGACGAGGCCGTCACCGAAGTTGTGACCGACGGCCAGGTCGTCGAGACCGCCAAGGGCAACCCGCTGGACTTCGTGGCCGACTACCAGAAGCGCTTCAAGGTCGCGCTGCGGCCCGGCCTGCCGCGCTTCTGTGGCGGCCTGGCCGGCTACTTCGGCTACGACACCGTGCGCCACATCGAGCGCAAGCTCGAAAAGAGCTGCCCGCCCGACGCGCTGGGCTGCCCCGACATCCTGCTGCTGCAGTGCGAAGAACTCGCCGTCATCGACAACCTCTCGGGCAAGCTCTATCTCATCGTCTACGCCGACCCGAAGCAGCCCGAGGCCTACGCCGTGGGCAAGCGCCGCCTGCGCGAGCTCAAGGACAAGCTCAAGTACTCGGTGAGCGCGCCCGTTGTGAAGCCCACGCAGGCGCATCCGCCCGAGCGCAGCTTCGCCAAGGCCGACTACCTCGCGGCCGTGGAGCGCGCGAAAGAGATGATCGCCGCCGGCGACTTCATGCAGGTGCAGGTGGGCCAGCGCATCAGCAAGCGCTACACCGAGTCGCCGCTGTCGCTGTACCGCGCGCTGCGTTCGCTGAACCCGTCGCCCTACATGTACTACTACAACCTGGGCGACTTCCACGTGGTGGGCGCCTCGCCCGAGATCCTGGTGCGCCAGGAGAACACGGGCGACGGCGAGCAGAAGATCACCATCCGCCCGCTGGCCGGCACGCGCCCGCGCGGCGCGTCGATCGAGCTCGACAAGGCGGCCGAGGTGGAGCTCATCAACGACCCGAAGGAGCGCGCCGAGCACGTGATGCTGATCGACCTGGCGCGCAACGACATCGGCCGCATCGCCAAGACCGGCACCGTGAAGGTGACCGAGGCCTTCGCGGTGGAGCGCTATAGCCACGTGATGCACATCGTGAGCAACGTCGAAGGCACGCTGAAGGACGGCATGACCGCCATCGACGTGCTCAAGGCCACGTTCCCCGCCGGCACGCTGACCGGCGCGCCCAAGGTGCATGCGATGGAACTCATCGACCAGCTCGAGCCCACCAAGCGCGGCCTGTACGGCGGCGCCTGCGGCTACATCAGCTACGCGGGCGACATGGACGTGGCCATCGCGATCCGCACCGGCATCGTGAAGGACCAGATGCTGCACGTGCAGGCCGCGGCCGGCGTGGTGGCCGACTCGGTGCCCGAGCTGGAGTGGAAGGAAACAGAAGCCAAGGCGCGCGCACTCCTGCGTGCCGCCGAACTGGTCGAGGAAGGCCTGGAATGAGCAACGCACCGGACATCCAGAATGACTTCTCGCACGAGATCATCGGCGCCGCCGTCGAGGTGCAGCGCGTGCTCGGCACGGGGCTCGACGAAGGCGCCTACGCCGCGACACTGGCCATCGAACTCGCCGAGCGCGAGATCGGCTTCGCGCGCGACGTGGCGCTGTCGGCCAGCTACAAGGGCCGGTCGCTGGGCGAGGTGTACCGCGCGGGCTTCGTGATCGAGCAGTCGGTCATCGTCGAGCTGCGCGCCGTCGACGTGCTGACCGACCTGCACCGCGCGCAGGTGCTCGCTGCACTGCGCCTGTCGGGCCTCAAGCTGGGCCTCCTGATCAACTTCAACGTGTTCCCCGTCGTCAAGGGCGTGCACCGGATTGTGAGCAAGCCATGAAACTGCTGATGATCGACAACTACGATTCGTTCACCTACAACATCGTCCAGTACTTCGGCGAGCTGGGGGCGGACGTGCAGGTGCACCGCAACGACGAGATCACCCTCGAGCAGATCGGCACGCTGATCGCTTCGGGCGTGACGCGGCTGGTGGTGTCGCCGGGTCCATGTTCGCCGGCCGAGGCGGGCGTGTCGGTGGCGGCCATCGAGGCCTTCGCGGGCAAGCTGCCCATCCTGGGCGTGTGCCTGGGCCACCAGGCGATCGGCGCGGCCTTCGGCGGCAAGATCGTGCGCGCGCAGCAGCTCATGCACGGCAAGACCAGCGAGATCACGACCACGCAAGAGGGTGTGTTCGCGGGCCTGCCGCAGAAGTTCATCGTCAACCGCTACCACTCGCTCTCGATCGAGCGCGAGAGCTGCCCGAAAGAACTGGCTGTCACCGCCTGGACCGACGACGGCGAGATCATGGGTGTGCGGCATACCGGCTTTGCGCACGACGTGCGCATCGAAGGCGTGCAGTTCCATCCCGAATCGATCCTCACCGAGCACGGCCACGCCATGCTCAAGAACTTTCTGGACTGACCCACCATGACCGAACGCTCTCCCATCGTCGACCTGCGCAGCGACACCGTCACGCAGCCCACGCCCGCGATGCGCGAGGCCATGGCGGCTGCGCCGCTGGGCGATGACGTCTTCGGCACCGACCCGAGCGTCAATGCGCTGCAGGAGAAGATCGCCGCGCTGCTGGGCTTCGAGGCGGCGCTGTTCGTGCCCACCGGCACGCAGAGCAACCTGTGCGCGATCCTGTCGCACTGCGGCCGTGGCGACGAGTACATCGTCGGCCAGCAGGCGCATGCCTACCGCTGGGAAGGCGGCGGCGCCGCGGTATTCGGCAGCGTGCAGCCGCAGCCGCTGGACCACGCACCCGACGGCACGCTGCCGCTGGCGCAGATCGAGGCCGCCATCAAGCCCGACGACGCGCACTTCGCGCGCACGAAGCTGCTGGCGCTGGAGAACACGCTGGGCGGCAAGCTGCTGCCCTTCGACTACGTGCAGGCCGCGACCGACCTGGCGAAAAGCAAGGGGCTGCAGCGGCACCTGGATGGCGCGCGGCTCTTCAATGCCGCCACCGCACAGGCTGCGCTGAACAAGCGAACCGACATCCGCGCCGAAGCCCGCCGTATCGCGCAGTGCTTCGACAGCGTGTCGGTGTGCTTCAGCAAGGGCCTGGGCGCACCCATCGGCTCGACGCTGGTCGGTTCGCGCGAGTTCATCGCGCGCGCCCACCGCATCCGCAAGATGGCGGGCGGCGGCATGCGGCAGGCCGGCCTGCTGGCGGCCGCGGCCTCGCATGCGCTCGACCACCACATCGACCGTCTGGCCGACGACCATGCGCTGGCGCAGCGCCTCGCACAGGGGCTTGAGGGCATCGAAGGCCTGAAGGTCGAGGCGCCGGACACGAACATCGTGTTCGTCGATCTCACGGGGGCGGCGCAGGCGCGTTCTGCGGCGCTGCTCGCCAGCCTCAATGAGCAGGGCATCCTCGCGACCGGGCTATACCGCCTGCGCTTCGTGACGCACCTGGACGTCGATGCCGCGGGCGTCGACCGCGCCGTCGCGGCGATCCGCGGCTTCTTCAAGGCTTGAGAAGGTGTGAACGAACCCGCCATGTCCGCTCATCCCGCCCAGACACGCCCCCTCGGCGTTGCAAATGCTCGCCATAGCCCGAGCTATGGCTGCGCTTTGCGCCTTGAGGGGGCGCGCCTGGGCGGGCTGCTCGGCCACGCCGGATTCATTCACACCTTCTGAAGCCTGGCTACACGCACACACCGAGGAGACCCTTCATGATCACCCCCCAGGAAGCGCTGCAGCGCACCATCGAACACCGCGAAGTCTTCCACGACGAGATGCTGCACATCGTGCGGCTCATCATGAGCGGCGAGTGTTCGCCCGTGATGATGGCCGCGCTGATCACCGGCCTGCGCGTGAAGAAGGAAACCATCGGCGAGATCACCGCCGCCGCGCAGGTGATGCGCGAGGTGTCGACCAAGGTGCCCGTGGCCGACACCACGAACCTTGTGGACATCGTGGGCACCGGCGGCGACGGCTCGCACACCTTCAACATCTCGACCTGCTCGATGTTCGTCGCGGCCGCGGCCGGCGCCAAGGTGAGCAAGCATGGCGGGCGCAGCGTGTCGAGCAAGTCGGGCAGTGCCGACGTGCTGGAGTCGCTGGGCGTCAACATCAACCTCAAGCCCGAGCAGATCGCGCAGTGCATCGCGCAGGTCGGCATCGGCTTCATGTTCGCGCCGAACCACCATCCCGCGATGAAGAACGTCGCGCCGGTGCGCAAGGAACTCGGCATCAAGACGATCTTCAACATCCTCGGCCCGCTGACCAACCCGGCCGGCGCGCCGAACATCCTGATGGGCGTGTTCCACCCCGACCTCGTGGGCATCCAGGTGCGCGCGCTGCAGCGCCTCGGTGCCGAGCATGCGGTGGTGGTCTACGGCCGCGACGGCATGGACGAGATCTCGCTGGGCGCGGCCACCATGATCGGCGAGCTCAAGGACGGCGAGATACGCGAGTACGAGCTGCACCCCGAAGACTTCGGCTTCCAGATGGCGAGCAACCGTTCGCTGCGCGTCGAGACGCCCGAGCAATCGAAGGCCATGCTGATCGGCGTGCTGGACAACCAGGCCGGCCCGGCGCTGGACATCGTGCTCCTCAACGCGGGCGCGGCGCTGTATGCGGCCAACGTGGTCGACTCGGTGCCGGCGGGCGTGGAGCGCTCGCGCCAGGCCATCGCGTCCGGTGCGGCCAGGGCCAAGCTCGACGAGCTGGTCAAGGCCTCCACCTCCTTCTGAGAATCAGGCCGTCGTGCCACCGAAAGCAGAGCAAGCCATGTCAGACATTCTCGACAAGATCGTCGCCGTCAAGCGCCAGGAAGTTGCCGCCGCACTGAAGCGTGCCCCGCTCGAGGCCGTGCGCTTCGACGCCGAAAGCCGCGTGCTCACGCGCGACTTCGAGGCCGCGTTGCGCGCCAAGATCGCGGCCGGCCAGGCGGCGGTGATCGCCGAGGTCAAGAAGGCCAGCCCGAGCAAGGGCGTGCTGCGCGAAGACTTCATTCCGGCCGACATCGCGCAAAGCTATGCCGAGGGCGACGGCGTGGTGAGCGCGGCCTGCCTCTCGGTGCTGACCGACAAGCAGTTCTTCCAGGGTGGCGTCGACTACCTCAAGCAGGCGCGCGCCTCGTGTGGCCTGCCCGTGCTGCGCAAGGATTTCATCGTCGACGCCTACCAGGTGTACGAGTCGCGCGCGATGGGCGCCGACGCGATCCTGCTGATCGCCGCCTGCCTCGACGACGCGCAGATGAAGGACTACGAAGCCATCGCGCGCGGGTTGGGCATGGCGGTGCTGGTCGAGGTGCACGACGCGGCCGAGCTCGATCGCGCGCTGAAGCTCAAGACACCGCTCATCGGCGTCAACAACCGCAACCTGCGCAACTTCGAGGTGTCGATCCAGGCGACGATCGATCTGTTGCCCAGGCTGCCGGCGGATCGCCTGCCGGTGACCGAATCGGGCATTGCCACGCGCGAGGACGTCGCCACGCTGCGCGCCGCGGGCGTCAACGCCTTCCTGGTCGGCGAAGCCTTCATGCGCGCCAAGGAACCCGGCGAGGCGCTCGCCGCATTGTTCAAATGACGCGGCCGGACCAGCTGTCGAGCAGCGATCCCGCCGACTGGCCGGTGGCGCCGGGCTGGCAGCCGCTGGTCGACGATTTCTTTGCCGGCGCGGTCGGCCAGAAGCTGCAGGGCTTCCTGCGCGAGCGCCTCGACGCCGGGGCGGTGATCTTTCCGCCGCAGCCGCTGCGGGCGCTGGAACTCACGCCGCCGGAAGACGTGCGCGTGGTGATCCTGGGCCAGGACCCGTACCACGGGCGCGGGCAGGCCGAGGGGCTGGCCTTCTCGGTGGCGTCGGGCGTGGCCCTGCCGCCGTCGCTGCGCAACATCTTCAAGGAGCTCCAGCGCGACCTGGGCACGCCGCCGCCGGCGTTTCCGAATCCGGGCGGCAGTCTCGTGAAATGGGCGACGCACGGCGTGCTGCTGCTCAACACCTGCCTCACGGTCGAGGAGGCCCAGCCGGCCAGCCATTCGGGCCGCGGCTGGGAGGTGCTGACCGACGCCGTGATTCGCCATGTGGCGCAGGGCGAGCGACCTGTTGTTTTTATGCTATGGGGCTCGCACGCGCAAAGTAAGCGTGCGTTGATCGATGTTGGGCGCCATAAGGTGCTGATGTCGAATCATCCCTCGCCGCTGTCTGCGCTCCGGCCGCCGGTTCCGTTCATCGGCTGCGGTCATTTTGGTCAAGCCCGTGCATGGCGTGAGGCGCAGCAGTCGGGAGGCTCCGAACTTCGCTCATAATCAGAGGCTTCACACCTCGAGCAGGTTTCCACGCTTCATCTTTTGCTGGGAATCCTGTGTAGTCACAAAATCGTGCTATATTTCGAGGTTCGCCGGAGAGGTGGCCGAGTGGTTAATGGCAGCAGACTGTAAATCTGCCCTCTTACGAGTACGCTGGTTCGAATCCAGCCCTCTCCACCAGCGATGAATTTGGTTTCTAAGAGCGATTGGATCTAGCGCTTTGGGTGCCTTGAAGTGCCCCCGATGCGGGAGTAGTTCAATGGTAGAACCCCAGCCTTCCAAGCTGATGACGCGGGTTCGATTCCCGTCTCCCGCTCCAGAGACCCGGTTCGGCGCCGGAAGCGATTTGGTTAGAACAAAAGCCCTTTTGGCTCAGTGGTAGAGCACTCCCTTGGTAAGGGAGAGGTCGCGGGTCCGATTCCCGCAAAGGGCACCAGTTTTCTGGGGTTGCAACGACAGGCTTGCGACCCATCTGCATGCGTTGAAATCGTTTTTTTCGGAGTCGAAAAATGGCAAAAGGTAAATTCACCCGCACCAAGCCGCACGTGAACGTGGGCACGATCGGTCACGTTGACCACGGCAAGACCACGCTGACGGCTGCGATCGCCACCGTGCTGTCGGCCAAGTTCGGCGGCGAAGCCAAGGCTTACGACCAGATCGACGCAGCGCCTGAAGAAAAGGCCCGCGGCATCACGATCAACACCGCGCACGTCGAGTACGAAACGGCCAACCGCCATTACGCACACGTCGACTGCCCCGGCCACGCCGACTACGTGAAGAACATGATCACCGGCGCTGCCCAGATGGACGGCGCCATCCTGGTGTGCTCGGCCGCTGACGGCCCGATGCCCCAGACCCGTGAACACATCCTGCTGGCTCGCCAGGTGGGCGTGGGCTACATCATCGTGTTCCTGAACAAGTGCGACATGGTCGACGACAAGGAGCTGCTCGAGCTGGTCGAAATGGAAGTTCGCGAACTCCTCGACAAGTACGAATTCCCCGGCGACGACACCCCCATCATCCACGGCTCGGCCAAGCTCGCCCTGGAAGGCGACAAGGGCGACCTGGGCGAAGGCGCCATCATGAAGCTGGCAGAAGCCCTGGACACGTACATCCCCACGCCTGAGCGCGCTGTGGACGGCACGTTCCTGATGCCCGTGGAAGACGTGTTCTCGATCTCGGGTCGCGGCACCGTGGTGACCGGCGCTGTCGAGCGCGGCGTGATCAAGGTCGGCGAAGAAATCGAAATCGTCGGTATCCGCCCCACCGTCAAGACCACCTGCACCGGCGTGGAAATGTTCCGCAAGCTGCTGGACCAGGGTCAAGCTGGCGACAACGTCGGCGTGCTGCTGCGCGGCACGAAGCGCGAAGAAGTCGAGCGCGGCCAAGTGCTGTGCAAGCCCGGCTCGATCAAGCCGCACGTGCACTTCACCGCCGAGGTGTATGTCCTGTCCAAGGACGAAGGCGGCCGTCACACGCCGTTCTTCAACAACTACCGTCCGCAGTTCTACTTCCGCACGACGGACGTGACCGGCGCGATCGAGCTGCCCGCGGACAAGGAAATGGTCATGCCCGGCGACAACGTCAGCATCACCGTGAAGCTGATCAACCCGATCGCGATGGAAGAAGGCCTGCGCTTCGCCATCCGTGAAGGCGGCCGTACCGTGGGTTCGGGCGTCGTGGCCAAGATCCTCGACATCTAAGCCGGACGCAAAGGAATCACCATGGCTACCAAGCAAAAGATCCGCATCCGCCTGAAGGCATTCGACTACAAGCTGATCGACCAGTCGGCCGCTGAAATCGTGGACACCGCCAAGCGCACCGGCGCGATCGTCAAGGGCCCCGTGCCCCTGCCGACCCGCATGAAGCGTTTCGACATCCTGCGTTCGCCGCACGTCAACAAGACGTCGCGCGACCAGCTGGAAATCCGCACGCACCAGCGCCTGATGGACATCGTCGACCCCACCGACAAGACCGTGGACGCGCTGATGAAGCTCGACCTGCCGGCCGGCGTCGACGTCGAGATCAAGCTGCAGTAATTCGACCTCGCGTCGCATTCCGAGCACAGCCCGCCTGCAGAAATGCAGGCGGGCTTTTTTGTGCTTCACGTTTGTTTCTCAAGTGTGGCATCCTCGCGCACCGGCCTGCGGGACGCAGTGCGCCGGGGCTGAAATGAGGGCAGCACACGTGATGAGCCAGAAGTTCTCTTTTGCATTCGGTGCGGCGTGCATCGCAGCGGCATTGCTGGCAGGTTGCGGTGGGGGAGGCGGTGGTGGCGGAGGCGGCGGTGGGTTTCCCATCGGCCTGCCGATCGTGCTGAACCCGGTCACCCTGAGCGGGAAAGCCACTTACGACTCGGTGCCGAACAACAGCGGGCCCCTCCTGTACGCGAACACCACAGCCAAGCCCGTGCGCGGCGCCACGGTGGAAGTGCTCGATGCCAACACATCGGCGCAGCTCGCGTTGACCGCCACGGATGACGGTGGCAATTACGCGGTCTCGGTGCCGGCGAACACGAACATCACCGTGCGCGTCCGGGCCCAGCTGACCCGGACCGGCCCGGGCGCGACCTGGGATGTCACGGTGCGCGACAACACCCGCAGCGACGCGCTGTACTCGATGCAGTCGGCGAGCTTTTCGTCGGGAAGCGTGGCATTGACGCGCGACCTGCGTGCGGACAGCGGCTGGGGAGGTTCTGGCTACAGCGGGACGCGCGTCGCAGCGCCGTTCGCCGTGCTCGACACGATCTACACCTCCATGCAGAAGGTGCTGTCGGTGGCGCCAGCTTCGGCGTTTCCTGTGCTGAAGGTTTTCTGGAGTGCCGACAATGCGCCGTCCACGTCGATCAACCTCGCGACAGGGCAAATCGGCACGACCTTCTTCTTCAACAACGGAAGCAGCGGTCGGCAGATCTATGTGCTGGGCAAGGAGAACGTCGACACCGACGAGTTCGACGCACCGGTGATCGCGCATGAGTGGGGGCACTATTACCAGTCGGCGTTCAGCCGCGACGATTCGATGGGGGGCGAGCATGACGGAACGGATCGTCTCGACCGGCGGCTCGCTTTTTCCGAGGGCTGGGGCAATGCATGGTCGGGCATCGCGCTGAACCGGAGCAACTACGTGGACTCGACGGGTGCGCAGCAGGGCGACGGTGGGCGGCTGGATCTGTCCGCCGGGCCCCCGACCGGCAACCCGGGCTGGTTCCGCGAACTGTCGGTCCAGGCCATCCTGTGGAACCTCAACCGGCAAGCCGGCTTCAAGCCCATCCACGACACCTTGACCGGCTTCCAGTTTCGAAGCGGCGCGCCGGTCACGTCCATCCACGCGTTCGCCGCCGCGTTCAATGCGACGTCGCCTGGCAACGCCTCGGCGCTGAACAGCCTGTTGGCTGGGCAGGGCATCACCTCCAGCGATGCATTCGGCACGGGCGAATCGAACGACGGCGGGGTGCCAAGAGCGCTGCCGATGTACGGAGCCTTGACGGTTGGTCCGGCGCCGAGCAGTGCCTGCGTCTCCAATGCGGCGGGTACCGGCAACAAGCACGGCAGCATTGCCTACCTGCGCTTCACCGCGCCGGCGAACCGGGACTACCAAGTCACGGTCGGGGGCGCCACGCTGCCGGACTTCGACGTCTTCCGAGGCGGAGAGATCGCCCGGTCGGGCAACCGGGTCAGCCTGAGCGCGGGTGAGTACGTTCTGGCAGTGCGGGATGCTGCAATGACGAGCACCTCTGCTTCGCCGCTGTGCCTCAGCGTGCTCGTTCAATAGGAAGGGAAGGCTCGCGATGATCCTGAACACTCGCCTCTCTTTGGCTGCCGCGTTGGCGGCGGGACTTGCACTGTCCGCGCTCCCGGTCTCTGCCCTGGCCGACGGCATGCCACCGGCGCGCACCACTGCGAAGCTGTCGGCTGCAGCCTCGAAGGATGCGGCCACCCCCTGGGTGACCGCATCGAGAAAACCCAATGACTCCGGCGTCAAGCTGCAGTACCGGCTGGGCGGTGCGCCTCAGGCCGGCAAGCCGACGGTCGTCGTTCTGCAGTTCGACGGCGTCAGCGACCCCGCGGGCGCCAGCGTGACGCTGACGGTCGATGCGGGCCTGACGCTGTCCGGCAGCGCGTCGCTGAGCCTGCCGCCGGGACAGCGCTCCGACACTTCTGTCACGGTGGTCAGCCAGGGTGAGGGTCTGGCCTACCTGAATGTGTTCATCAAGCAGGCTGGTCGGACCAGTGCCATTTCCATCCCGATCCAGACTGGCGCGGCGGCGCCCGCCATGAAGGCCAATGGCGAGATCAAGTCGCTGCCAGGCGGCGACAACATCATCTCGCTGCCCGCGAAATAGGCTCGAAAGCCGCCCGAAACGGGGCCGGAAGCCCCTGAATCCGGACCGGAAAGGGCCACTTGCGCCCATGTTCGACTGCGGGCTATAATCTCTGGCTCTGCCCTTGTTGCGTCCGTTCGGGCGCCGTTCTGGCGGAGATTTATCAACCTTCTCTCGCAGGCCGGGAAACCAGCCAAACGCTGTCGCCAATTGAAGTGGCAGCGGCGAAGGAAGTCTTCCATTTTTGGAGAAAACAAATGAGTCTGAGCAACTCCCTCGGGTTGCTGGGCCGCAAGGTGGGGATGATGCGTCTCTTCACCGATGACGGGGACGCAGTTCCTGTCACGGTGGTGGATGTGTCCAACAACCGTGTGACCCAGATCAAGTCCCAAGAGACCGATGGCTACGTCGCCCTGCAGGTGACGTTCGGTTCGCGCAAAGCATCGCGCGTGACCAAGCCCCAAGCCGGCCACCTTGCCAAGGCAGGTGTCGAAGCTGGTGAAATCATCCAGGAATTCCGCGTCACCGCCGATACCGCAGGTCAGCACAAGGCTGGCGGCGTGATCGCGGCGAGCAGCGTGTTCTCCGTGGGCCAGAAGGTGGACGTGCAAGGCACGACCATCGGCAAGGGCTACGCCGGCACGATCAAGCGTCACAACATGAGCTCGCAGCGCGCGTCGCACGGTAACAGCCGTTCGCACAACGTGCCCGGCTCGATCGGCATGGCACAAGACCCCGGTCGCGTGTTCCCCGGCAAGCGCATGACGGGCCACCTCGGCGACGTCACCCGCACGACGCAAAACCTCGACGTGTTCCGCATCGACGAAGCACGTCAGCTGCTGCTCATCAAGGGCGCGATCCCGGGTTCGAAGGGTGGCTTCGTCACCGTGCGTCCCGCCATCAAGGCCAAGCCGCAAGCGGCTGAAGGAGCGAAGTAATGCAACTCGAACTCCTGAACGAACAAGGCCAGGCCGCGTCGAAGTACGACGCCCCCGAGACCGTGTTCGGCCGTGACTACAACGAAGACCTGGTCCACCAGATCGTCGTTGCATTCCAGGCCAACGCCCGTCAAGGCACGCGCGCCCAGAAGGACCGCGAACAGGTCAAGCACTCGACCAAGAAGCCTTTCAAGCAAAAGGGAACGGGCCGCGCCCGCGCCGGTATGACGTCCTCGCCCCTGTGGCGCGGAGGCGGCCGGATCTTCCCGAACATGCCTGACGAAAACTTCTCGCAGAAGATCAACAAGAAGATGTACCGCGCCGGCATGGCCTCCATCTTCTCGCAGCTCGCTCGCGAAGGCCGTCTGGCCGTGGTCGATTCGCTGACCGTGGATTCGCCCAAGACGAAGCCGCTGGCAGCCCGTTTCAAGGCAATGAATCTCGAGTCCGTGCTCGTGATCGCCGAAGAAGTCGACGAAAACCTGTACCTTGCCTCGCGCAATCTGGTCAACATCCTCGTGGTCGAACCCCGTTACGCCGATCCGGTGTCGCTGGTTCACTACAAGAAGGTGCTGGTCACCAAGGGTGCCGTCGACAAGCTCAAGGAGATGTTCGCATGAGCCGCGTGAACCCCACCCCTGCACAACGTAAGTTCGACGAAGGCCGTCTCATGAACGTGCTGGTCGCACCGATCGTGTCCGAAAAGGCCACGATGGTCGGCGAGAAGTCGAACGCTGTCACTTTCAAGGTGCTGCAAGACGCCACCAAGCCCGAGATCAAGGCCGCTGTCGAACTGATGTTCAAGGTCGAAGTCCAGGGCGTGTCGGTGCTCAACACCAAGGGCAAGACCAAGCGCTTTGGCAAGTCCATCGGCCGCCGCGACAACGTGCGCAAGGCTTATGTGACGCTGAAGGCCGGTCAAGAGCTCAACCTCGTCGGGGAAGGCGCTTAATCATGGCCGTCATCAAGATGAAACCCACTTCGCCGGGCCAACGCGGCGCGGTGAAGATTTCGCGTGACCACCTGCACAAGGGTGCGCCTCACGCAGCCCTGCTGGAACCCCAGTTCCAGAAGGCCGGCCGTAACAACAACGGTCACATCACGATCCGCCATCGTGGCGGTGGTGCCAAGCACCACTACCGCATTGTCGACTTCGTGCGCAACAAGGACGGCATCCCGGCCAAGGTCGAACGCATCGAGTACGACCCGAACCGCACCGCCCACATCGCTCTGGTCTGCTACGCCGACGGCGAGCGCCGCTACATCATCGCCCCGCGCGGTCTGGAAGCCGGTGCAACCCTGATGTCGGGCGCCGAAGCCCCGATCCGCGCCGGCAACACCCTGCCGATCCGCAACATCCCCGTGGGTTCGACGATCCACTGCATCGAACTGCAACCCGGCAAGGGCGCGCAGATCGCACGTTCGGCCGGTACCTCGGCCACGCTGCTGGCCCGTGAAGGCGTCTACGCCCAGGTTCGCATGCGTTCGGGCGAAGTCCGTCGCATTCACATCGAATGCCGCGCGACCATCGGTGAAGTGGCCAACGAAGAACACAGCCTGCGCCAGCTCGGCAAGGCCGGTGTGAAGCGTCACATGGGTATTCGCCCGACCGTTCGCGGCGTGGTGATGAACCCGGTCGACCACCCGCACGGTGGTGGCGAAGGCAAGACTGGCGAAGGCCGCCATCCTGTCGACCCGTGGGGCAATCTGACCAAGGGCTATCGCACCCGTAACAACAAGCGCACGCAGGTCTTCATCGTGTCGCGTCGCAAGAAGTAAGGGATAGCCAATGACTCGCTCTCTCAAAAAGGGTCCTTTCGTCGACCACCACCTCGTGGCCAAGGCCGACAAGGCCGTGACGAACAAGGACAAGAAGCCGATCAAGACCTGGTCGCGCCGCTCGATGGTTCTGCCCGAGTTCATCGGTCTGACCATCGCTGTGCACAACGGCAAGCAACACGTGCCCGTGTACATCACCGACCAGATGGTCGGCCACAAGCTCGGCGAATTTGCGCTCACGCGCACGTTCAAGGGGCACCCCGCGGACAAAAAAGTCCAGAAGAAGTAAGGAACGACCATGTCTGAAACACGTGCAGTCCTCCGCGGTGTCCGCCTGTCGGTCGACAAGGGCCGTCTGGTCGCGGACCTGATCCGCGGCAAGAAGGTCGATCAAGCGCTCAACGTTCTGCAATTCACGCAGAAGAAGGCCGCTGTGATCATCAAGAAGGTGCTCGAGTCGGCGATTGCCAACGCCGAGCACAACGACGGTGCCGACATCGACGAGCTGAAGGTCAAGACCATCTACGTCGAGCAAGGTGCAACGCTCAAGCGCTTCACGGCGCGCGCCAAGGGTCGCGGCAATCGCATCAGCAAGCCCACGTGCCATGTGTACGTGACGGTTGGCAACTAAGAAGGCCTGGAAGAAATATGGGACAGAAAATCCACCCAACCGGGTTCCGCCTTGCGGTCACCCGTAACTGGTCCAGCCGTTGGTACGCAAGCGACCGCGATTTCGCGGGCATGCTGGCCGAAGACATCAAGGTTCGCGAATACCTGAAGAAGAAGCTGAAGAACGCTTCGGTGTCGCGCGTCATGATCGAGCGTCCCGCCAAGAACGCACGCATCACGATTTACTCGGCTCGTCCGGGCGTCGTGATCGGCAAGAAGGGCGAAGACATCGAGAACCTCAAGCGCGAACTGGGCAAGCAGCTCGGCGTGCCGGTTGCGGTCAACATCGAAGAAGTGCGCAAGCCCGAAATCGATGCGCAGCTGATCGCCGACAGCATCACGCAGCAGCTCGAAAAGCGGATCATGTTCCGCCGCGCCATGAAGCGCGCCATGCAGAACGCCATGCGTCTGGGTGCCCTGGGCATCAAGATCATGTCGGCTGGCCGCCTGAACGGCATCGAAATCGCACGTACCGAGTGGTACCGCGAAGGCCGCGTGCCGCTTCACACCCTGCGCGCCGACATCGACTACGGCACCTCGGAAGCCAAGACCACCTACGGCGTCATCGGCGTCAAGGTCTGGGTCTACAAGGGCGACACGCTGGGTCGCAACGACCTGCCGGCCGTCGAAACGCCGCGTCCGGACGAAGAGCGCCGCCCGCGTGGTCCCCGCCGTGATGGTCGCCCTGGCGACCGTCCGGGTGGCGACCGTCGTGGTCCCGGCCCCCGTGCCGGTGCCCGTGGTCCGATCGGTGGCAACACCGCTCCGGCCGATGGCAGCGACAAGCCCGCAGAAGCAACCGGCGGTGCCGGTGCAGACTCGAAACCCGCCGTTAAGCGCGTCCGCAAAGCCGCGCCCGCTGCAGCAGCGGACGGTGCCAAGACCGAGTAATCGGTCGCTCCCGGGCACGCAAGTGCCTGGGGCCCTCACGGAGTAACAAAACATGCTGCAACCTGCACGCAGAAAGTTCCGCAAGGAACAAAAGGGCCGCAACACCGGCATCGCAACCACGGGTAACTCGGTTGCGTTCGGTGACTTCGGTCTCAAATGCACCGACCGCGGTCGCCTCACGGCGCGCCAGATCGAAGCCGCTCGTCGCGCGATTTCGCGTCACGTGAAGCGCGGTGGCCGTATCTGGATCCGCGTGTTCCCGGACAAGCCGATCTCTACCAAGCCCGCTGAAGTGCGGATGGGTAACGGTAAGGGCAACCCCGAGTACTACGTCGCTGAAATCCAGCCTGGCAAGATCGTGTTCGAGATCGTCGGCGTGCCCGAAGAACTCGCCCGCGAAGCGTTCCGCCTGGCCGCCGCCAAGCTTCCGCTGCGCACGACGTTCGTCGCTCGCCAGCTCGGCGCCTGAGAGGAGAACATCCATGGCAACACGTAAGAAGAAAGAAACCGCGGCTTCGGCCAAGGTGACGAAGGCCGCAACCCTGCGCACGAAGGACGTCGCAGGCCTGCAAGCCGAAATCAAGGATCTGCAGAAGGCCCACTTCGGCCTGCGCATGCAGAAGGCCACGCAACAGCTGTCGAACACCACGACGCTGCGCGTGACGCGTCGCGACATCGCTCGCGCCAAGACCATTCTTGCTCAGAAAGAGCAAGAGACCCAAGCCGCCAAGTAAGGAGTGAACATGACGGAAGCTAAAAAATCCCTCAAGCGCACCTTGATCGGCAAGGTGGTCAGCGACAAGCGTGCCAAGACCGTGACCGTGCTGGTCGAGCGCCGTGTGAAGCACGAGCTCTACGGCAAGATCGTGGCCAAGACGAGCAAGTACCACGCCCATGACGAAAAGGGCGAGTACCACCTCGGCGACACCATCGAGATCACGGAAAGCCGTCCGATCTCGAAGACCAAGAACTGGGTCGTGACCCGTCTGGTCGAGAAGGCCGTCCTGGTCTGATCAGGCACTCGGTCGCCCTCGAGGCAACCCATCCGGAAACGGCCCACAATGTGGGCCGTTTTTCTTTTTCAGGAGCAATTCACATGATCAAAGTCGGCGACACCCTTCCTTCGGCCACCCTGCAGGAATATTCCGAAGTGGAGGGCGAGGGCTGCAGCATCGGCCCGAACCCGGTCGACGTGACCAAGGCCACGGCGGGCAAGACCATCGCGCTGTTCGCACTGCCGGGCGCCTTCACGCCCACCTGCTCGGCCAAGCACGTGCCGGGCTACGTGCAGCACTTCGACGACTTCAAGGCCGCCGGCGTGGACGAGATCTGGTGCGTGAGCGTGAACGACGCCTTCGTGATGGGCGCCTGGGCGCGCGACCAGAAGACCGGCGCCAAGGTGCGCATGCTGGCCGATGGCAGCGCCGACTTCGCGAAGGCCACCGGCCTCACGCTCGACCTGACCGGTCGCGGCATGGGCCTGCGCAGCAACCGCTACTCGATGCTCGTGAAGGACGGCAAGGTCGCGACGCTGAACGTCGAAGGCCCGGGCAAGTTCGAAGTGAGCGACGCCGACACGCTTCTCGCACAAGCCCGCGGCTGAACCCGGATCTTTCGTGGGGGCCGCCGCGCACGGCCGCCCGAAGCGGCCGGCCCGCCCCCGGTAGGGGGTTGGAGAAGCGACACGAAGTGCGCGCAGCCTGGGGGCGAGCCTAGAGCTCTACTTTGAGGTAGTGAGCCCCGGCGACGGGGTTGTGATAGTAGGGCGGCACCTCCGCGAAGCCCAGGTCTTCGTAGAGGGCGCGCGCCGACTCCATGTCGTCGAGGGTGTCGAGCAGCACGCAGCCATAGCCTGCGCTGCGGGCTGCATCGAGGATGGCCTCGGCCAGCTGCCGGCCGAGCCCGAGCCCCCGGAACCCGGGGCGCACATACAGCCGTTTCATTTCCGCTGCGTTCGCGTAGTCCGTGGTGTCGAGCGGGCGCAGTGCGCAGCAGCCCGCCACGTGGGCGATCGTGCCGTCGGCGCGCTTCAGCGTGGGCGCGGCGCGGCCGGCGTCCTCGTTCACGTGGGCGGGATCGACCAGCGCCAGCAGCAAGGTGCCGCGCGGCTCGGCGTACTCGCCGGGCAGTCCGGCCAGCTCGCCGTCGAAGTCCTGGAAGTCGAGATCGATGGCCAGCGAGCCCGCGTAGTCGCGGAAGATCGCACGCACGGCATCGACCTCGTGCGGTTCGTCGGGTGTGAGCAGCACCACGGCCGGCGTGTCCGACAGCGGCAGCGGGCGGGAGACGGAAAAGCCGCTCATACGCGCAACGACGCCACCCAGAACGCCACGCCCGCGCACAGCGCGAACAGCACCAGCGCCAGCGTGCGCGACACCGCATCGTCGCGGCTCGGAGCCACGCCGTTGCCATTGCCATTCCCGTTGGAGGCCGCACCGGCGACCACCAGCTTGTCACCCGACAGCATCGGCCCGACCAGCCGGTGCCGCTTGACCAGCACATAGAACAGCACCGCCAGCACATGCAGGCTCACCAGGGCGATCACGATCCACTTGCCCTGCGCCTTGTGCCAGCCCGTCGCCAGGCTCACCATGGCGCCCGACACGAAGCGGGTCAGCGGCCCGGACGCGGAAATCTCGTCGTCGGCCATCAGCCCGGTGGCGACCTGCAGGATCAACAGCGCCAGCACCGCGAACACCGACAGCGCGCCCAGCGGCGTGTGGCCGATCAGGTGGTCGGGGTGCGACTTGCCGCGCAGGTAGGCGATGACCGAGCCCGGCGCGTAGATGAAGGCCGCGAAGCGCGACCAGCGCCCGCCCACGACCCCCCAGATCAGCCGGAACAGCAGCAGCGCCAGCACCGTGTAGCCGAGGCGGAAATGCCATTCCATGATGCCGTTCAGGCCCGTCACGATCAGGCCGATCACGGCGAAGGCGAGCGCCCAGTGAAAGAGGCGGGTCGGCAGGTCCCAGACGCGTGTGCGGGCCACCGAAAGGGTGTCGGTCATCGAAAAAGGCGCCGGGGCGCGAGGCTGCGGAAGGCGCAGATTAGCAAAGTCCGGCCCGGTCGTTCCACCGGGTTGTTGCTATGCGCCCGACACGGGCAGCCCCTACACTGCCTGCAGCACCGCGTTCGACGGTGCCCAAAACCCCCACACAAGGACCCACGATGACCCGTTTTGCTTCGTTCGCCCTTGCAGCCGCCTGCGCTGCGATGTCCCTGCCCGCCGCGGCACAGTTCGCCAAGCCCGAAGATGCCATCAAGTACCGCCAGAGCGCGCTGTTCGTGATGGGCCAGCACTTCAGCCGCCTCGGCGCCATGGCCAACGGCCGCGTGCCCTATGACGCTGCCGCCGCTGCCGCCAACGCCGAGATCGTCGCCGACATGGCCAAGCTGCCCTGGGCCGGCTTCGGCGCCGGCACCGAGGGCGGCAAGGCCAAGCCCGAGCTCTGGAAGGAAGCCGCGAAGTTCAAGGAGCACCAGGACAAGGTGATCGCCGAGACCGGCAAGTTGGTGGTTGCCGCGAAGGCCGGCAACATCGATGCGCTCAAGGCCCAGTTCGGCCCGACCGGCGCCAGCTGCAAGGCCTGCCACGACAGCTTCCGCAACCAGTAAGCCGCGGGCTTTCGCAATGAAAAAGGCGCTCCGCAAGGAGCGCCTTTTTCGTTCCAGGGATACCGCGAAACCGGCTTTGCCGGGCCGCTGGTATCGCCCCCGGCAGGGGGAAGGCGCGCGCGACACGAAGTGCGCTCAGCCTGGGGGCGAGTCAAGCTTCCGCCAGGAGCTTTTCGATCAGCTTGTGCAACTCGGCAAAGTCGGGCTCGCCCACATAGCGCTTCACGATCTCGCCCTTCTTGTTGACGATGAAGGTGGTTGGCGTGAGCTTCACGTCGCCCCAGGCCTGCGCCACGCTGCCGGTGTTGTCGATCGCCACCTTGAACGGCAGCTTGCGGGTTTCGGCGAAGTTGACGACGTAGCTCGGCGGGTCGTAGCTCATGGCCACCGCCAGCGTGTCATAGCCCTTGGACTTGTACTTGTCGTAGGTCGAGATCACCTTGGGCATCTCGGCCACGCAGGTCACGCAGCTCGTGGCCCAGAAGTTGACCAGCGTGACCTTGCCCTTCAGGTCGGCCGTGCTCTTGGTGGTGCCGTCGAGCAGCACGAAGGTCGAGGCCGGGGCGGCGGTGCTGCCCGAACCGAGGTACACGCCCACGCCGGCGGCCAGGGCGATCACGACGGCAGCAGCAGCGATGTATTTTTTCATGGGCACCTGAATGAGAGAGGCGGCGCGATTTTAGTTCCGCGTGCCGGAACGCGCCGGCACACCCGCTTCATTCCCCGAAGGCCGCTCGATAATCGTCCTCCGATGCCCTCGCTTCCTTCCCCCTCCTGGCCCGTGCTGGCCCTGGCCGCCGCGCTGGGCGCCTGCAGCCCCACCTTCAACTGGCGCGAAGTGCCGATCGCCGACGCCGGCCTGGTCGCGCTGCTGCCCTGCAAGGCCGACCGCGCCCAGCGCGCGCTGCCGCTGGGTGCCGAGTCGGTGCAGGTCGACATGACCGGCTGCGAAGCCGGCGGCGCGACCTTCGCCGTGGCCCATGCCGCCGCCACCAGCCCGGCGCAGGCCGAGGCCTGGCTCACGGCCTGGCGCACGGCCACGCGCGGCCAGCTGGGCGTGGCGCAGGTGATCGAGGGGCCGATGACCTTGCCGCGGGCCACCGCTGTTCCCGCGCCGGTGCGGCTCGACGGGCAATCGGCGCAGCAGGGCGTGGCGCCGGTCCAGGTGCTCTGGTTTGCGCAGTCGCAGAAAGACGGCAGCGTGTCGCTCTACCAGGCCACCGTGCTCGGCCGGCCGTCCTCGCCCGAGGCGACCAAGACCTTCTTCGAGGGCCTGCGCCTGCCATGAGCAGGGGCCGGCCGACAGGCCGCGATGCGCGGGCCAGCTATCGTTTTCATAGCTGTTGCCGCGGCGCAAACCGACACCCCGGTCACGCGCCCGCCATGGCCGCTTTCCCCGGCTGCCGCGTTGTGTCCTCGATGTCTCTACTTCCTTTGGGCGCCCCCGCATAATCGACGCGTCGTCCTCCGAGCCGCATGAACAGCATCCTCATCATTGCCCACTCCCCGTTCGCACAGGCGCTGCGGCAGTGCGCGCTGCATGTGTTCCCCGACTGCGAACAGGCCGTCGTGGCCCTCGACGTGCTGCCCAACGTGTCGCCCGAGGAAACGCTGGCCGCCGCGCGCATCACGCTCGCGCAGCAGCTGCATGCGCCGCGCTCACAGGTGCTGGTGCTGGCCGACGTGTTCGGCGCCACGCCCTGCAACGTCGCGCAGAAGCTGGTGGACGGCGTGCGCTCGCGGCTCGTGGCCGGTGTCAACCTGCCGATGCTGCTGCGCGCCGTCACCTACCGCCACGAACCGCTCGACACCCTGGTGCAGCGCGCCCTCGCGGGCGGCACCGCCGGCGTGATGCAGGTGGCGGTGGCGGCTCCCCAGAACCAGGCGAAAAGAAAGCACAGTGATCAAGAAATCCGTGACCATCAGCAATAAGCTGGGCCTGCACGCACGCGCGTCGGCCAAGCTGACCAAGCTCGCCGGCAGCTTCCCCTGCGAGGTGTGGCTGTCGCGCGGCGACCGCCGCATCAACGCCAAGAGCATCATGGGCGTCATGATGCTGGCCGCCGGCCTCGGCGTGACCGTCGAGCTCGAGACCAACGGCCCGCAGGAAGATGAAGCCATGAACGCCATCGTCCAACTGATGGACGACAAGTTCGGCGAAGGCGAATAAGGACCCGCGCATGACCTTCGCAGTCCACGGTCTCCCGGTCGCCCGTGGCATTGCCATCGGCCGCGCGGTGCTGGTCGTGTCCAGCCGCATCGACGTGGCGCACTACTTCATCAAGCCTGAAGAGATCGAGACCGAGATCGACCGCGTGCGCACCGCGCGCAATGCGGTGGCCGACGAGCTCACCAAGCTGCAGGCCAGCGTGGCGCAGATGGGCCCCAACGACGCGCCGCACGAACTCGCGGCGCTGCTCGAGGTGCACCAGATGCTGCTGCAGGACGACGTGCTCAGCGGCGGCGTGAAGCACTGGATCAGCGAGCGGCTGTACAACGCCGAATGGGCGCTGACCACGCAGCTCGAGATCATCGCGCGCCAGTTCGACGAGATGGAGGACCCGTACCTGCGCGAGCGCAAGGCCGACCTCGAACAGGTGGTCGAGCGCATGCTGCATCGCATGAAGGGCACGGCCGCCGTGCTCGCGCCCAGCCCGCCGCGGCGCAAGCGCGCCGCCGCCGCGCACGACGACGAGGACGACGACCCCACCGCGGGCGACGGCTTCGACGTGCCGCTGGTGCTCATCGCGCACGACCTCTCGCCGGCCGACATGCTGCAGTTCAAGAAGAGCGTGTTCGCGGGCTTCGTGACCGACGTGGGCGGGCGCACCTCGCACACCGCCATCGTCGCGCGCAGCATGGACATCCCGGCCATCGTCGGCGCGCGCTCCGCGAGCCAGCTGGTGCGCCAGGACGACTGGGTCATCATCGACGGCGAGGCCGGCGTGATGATCGTCGACCCGTCGCCGATCATCCTGGCCGAGTACGGTTTCAAGCAGCGCCAGGGCGACCTCGAACGCGGGCGGCTCGCGCGGCTGCGCCACAAGCCCGCCGTCACGCTCGACGGCCAGCGCGTCGACCTGCTGGCCAACATCGAGATGCCCGAGGACACGGCCGGCGCCGTCAAGGCCGGCGCCGTGGGCGTGGGCCTCTTTCGCAGCGAGTTCCTCTTCATGGGCCGCGAGAACTCGGCGCGCCAGACGCGCCTGCCCGACGAGGAAGAGCAGTACCAGGCCTACAAGCGCGCGGTCGAGGGCATGCAGGGCATGCCCGTGACCATCCGCACCATCGACGTGGGCGCCGACAAGCCGCTGGACGGCAAGTCGGGCAGCAAGCAGGAGCACCTGAACCCCGCGCTCGGCCTGCGCGCCATCCGCTGGAGCCTGGCCGATCCGGCGATGTTCCTCACGCAGCTGCGCGCCATCCTGCGCGCGGCGGCGCACGGCGAGATCCACCTGCTCATTCCGATGCTCGCGCACGCCAGCGAGATCCGCCAGACGCTGTCGCTGATCGACTTCGCGCGCGCCGAACTCGACAACCGCGGCGCGGTGTACGGCCCGGTCAAGCTTGGCGCCATGATCGAGATCCCGGCCGCCGCGCTCACGCTCAAGACCTTCCTGAAGCACTTCGACTTCCTGTCGATCGGCACCAACGACCTGATCCAGTACACGCTGGCCATCGACCGCGCCGACGAGGCCGTTGCCCACCTCTACGACCCCGCACACCCCGCAGTGCTCAAGCTCGTGGCCGACACCATCACCGAGTGCCGCCGCCAGGGCAAGGGCGTGTCGGTGTGCGGCGAGATGGCCGGCGATGTCGCCTTCACGCGCCTGCTGCTGGGCCTAGGCCTGCGCAGCTTCTCCATGCACCCCTCGCGCATCCTCGCCGTGAAGCAAGAAGTGCTGCGCGCCGACACCGGCAAGCTCGAGCCCTGGGCGCAGGGCGTGCTCGACGCGGACGATCCCGCGGCCGCACTCGCGGGCTGAGCCCGCGCTTTCGCATACCTTTGTCTTCGTGATGCACCGTGAAAACGGTGGGTCGCGGGGCGGATGAAACAAACCGAAATACGGCGATACGGGCGTGAAAGGACTCGCCGCGCCTTGACGCGCACCATCAGGTCTCCTCTTCCAACCCCTGAAAGAAAGGCCTGCATCATGATCGTCAAGTCGTCCTTCTCCCTCGCGCAGCTCGTCGCTGTCGGTTCCTTCGCCATGCTCGCCGCCGCCGGCGCCAAGGCTGAAAGCTACGAGGGCGTCCACGCGCCCGTGTCGGCCATGAGCCGCGCCGACGTCAACGCCGAAGCCGTGCGTGCCGCCGCCGCACCCGACCAGAACGTCGTGCGCGGTTCGCGCGGCCCCGAGACCGTGGCCGTGTCGACCGACCGCGCCCGCGTCATCGCCGAAGCCGTGCGCACCGCCGCCGCCCCCGATCAGAACGTGACCTCCGGCTCGCGCGTGAACAGCAAGGTCATCTCGACGATGCAGAACCCCGTCGACGCGCGTGCCGCCGCCGCGCGCGACAGCGGCAACCGTCTCTGAGCCGACGATGCGGCGCCCCGGGCGGCGCCGCCGTCGCCACGTTCATCACTGAAGCAGCCCCGCGCAGGGGCGCATGAAGGAGCACCCCCATGAAGCACTGGATCAAACGAACCCTGTTCGGATTCGCCGGCCTGGCCGTCGTCGCCGGCAGCATCGCCGGCTGTGCCGGCCATCGCCACGGCTGGGGCGGCGACAGCGCCGAGTTCCGCGCCAAGATGGTCGAACGTGTCGGCAGCAAGCTCGAGCTCGACGCCGCGCAGAAGCAGAAGCTCACCGTGCTGGCGGAGAAGCTGCAGGCGCAGCGCCAGGCGATGCGCGGTGCGGGCGGATCGGGCGATCCGCGCTCGCAGTTCAAGGCGCTGTTCGCGGGCAACACGCTCGACCAGGCCGGCGCCGCGCGCCTGATCGAAGAGAAGACCGCCGTGGTGCGCACCGGCAGCCCCGAGGTCATCGCCGCCGCGGCCGATTTCTTCGACCACCTGAATCCGGCGCAACAGCAGAAGGTGCGTGACTTCATGGAGCGCGGCGGCCGCCGCTGGTCCCGCCATGGCTGAAATGGGCTCGCCCCCGGGCTGGGGGCGCTTCGTGTCGCTGCATCGACCTGCTCTACGGGCGCCGCAGCACCACGTCGCCTCCGTGGTGTCCCGCGAACCCGAAGCCCCGGCCGTAAACGGCGTGCGCACCGTGCTGCGCTTCGAAGGCGCGGTGGTGCTCGCGGTGGCGCTGGTCGGCTATGCCCAGTTCGGCATGGGCTGGGGCGTGTTCGCGCTCTGGCTGTTCGCGCCCGACCTTTCGCTGCTCGGCTACCTCGCGGGGCCGCGCGTCGGCGCGGCGCTGTACAACGCGGCGCACGCGCTGATCGGGCCGGTGCTGCTGCTGGCGCTGGGCGTGTTCGCGGCGCAGCCGTGGGCGGTGGCCGGGGGCCTGATCTGGCTGGCCCGCGTCGGGCTCGACCATGCGCTGGGCTTCGGCCTGAAGTACGCGACCGGTTTTGCCTCCACCCACCTCGGCCGCATCGGCCGCGCCGATCCATGGTGAGTGCCGTGGCCCATTCGCGTCCCCTGATGCGCCCCGCGCTCGCGCGCACCGTGATGCTGGGCGAGGCGTTCACGCTCGCCGCCGCGTCGGCGGTGCATGGCGGCTGGCTCGTGGCCGGCCACGCGCATCCGCAGGCGCGCACCGCCGAGGCCGTGATCGCCACCGTGCTGGTGTTCGCGGCGCTCGAAACCTGGCGCCGCCCCGCGCATGCCCGCACGGCGGCGATCGCCGGACAGGGCTTTGCCCTGCTGGGCACGCTGGTCGGCCTTGGCACCATCGTCGCGGGCATCGGCCCGCGCACGGTGCCCGACGTGGTCTACCACGTGCTCTTGCTCGCCGGCCTCACCGCCGGCCTGGTCTGGACGGTGCGATGCCGGCCGGATTGATTGCAAGCCTTGCCATTCGCGCTCTCTTTGCCAGGAGGCACAATCCCGCCATGCCGCGCATCCTGCTGATCGACGACGACGAACACCTCGCCGCGCCGCTGACCACCTACTTCGCACGTTTCGGCTGCACGCTCGACAGCGCCAAGCGCCCGAGCGAAGGCATCGCCAAGCTGCGCGCGGGGCACTACGACGCGGCCATCCTCGACGTCATGCTGCCCGAGATGGACGGCTTCGAACTGTGCCGCGAGATCCGCAAGGAAAGCGACATCCCCATCGTGATGCTCACCGCGCGCGGCGAGGTCATGGACCGCGTGGTCGGCCTCGAACTCGGCGCCGACGACTACGTGCCCAAGCCCTTCGAGCCGCGCGAACTGGTGGCGCGCGTGCAGACCATCCTGCGCCGCCAGCGCAGCGCGCCGGCAGCCGCTGCCGCCAACGCGCAGCTGCGCGTGTTCGACGGGCTCTCGATCGACCTCGACCGGCGCCAGGTGTTGCGCCACGGCGAGCGCGTGGAGCTCACCGGCACCGAGTTCGACCTGCTCGCGCTGCTGGCCGGCGAGCCCGGCAAGGTGTTCAGCCGCGACGACATCCTGAACCGGCTGCGCGGCCACGAGGCCGAGCTCTTCACGCGCGCGGTCGACATCGTGGTGAGCCGGCTGCGCAAGAAGCTCGAGCCGCTCGACTGCATCAAGACGCTGCGCAACGCCGGCTACGCGCTGGCCGTGGCGCCGGGCGAGCCTTCTTCATGAGATTTCCCCGCAGGCGCGCAGGCGCCGTGCCCGCCGACAACGAAGGCCTGTGCCCCGGCAAGGAGCGCCGCCGGCACTGGCACGCGCGCATGCACGCGCACATGCAGCAGCGCTGGCGCAGCTCGGTGCGCGTGCGCATCGTGATGATGTTCGTGGTGCTCGCGCTTGTGATGGCGGCGGTGTTCGTGGGCGGCATGAAGCGCTCCTTCTCCAGCACCTGGGCCGAGGCCGCGCAGCCGATGCTGATGGACTACGCCGACCGCCTCGTTGCCGAACTCGGCACGCCGCCCGACACGGTGCGCGCGCAGGCGCTGGTCGACCGGCTGCCGATCACGATCCGCATCACCGGGCCCAGCGTGAACTGGGAGTCGAACCCCGGCAACGACATGCACGCGCGCGGCGGCTGGTTCTACGACCGCGACCGCGAGGAGTCGATGTTCTCCACCGAGCGCTGGTTCGTGCGCCCCACGGCCGACGGGCACAAGGTCATCTTCGGCTGGGCGCCCCGGCTGTGGCAGCTCGCGCCGCGCGCGGCGGGCTGGACCACGCTGTGCGTGCTGCTGCTGCTCGTGGTGGTGGCCTACGCACTGGTGAGCCGGCTGCTGCGTCCGCTGATCGACATCCGCGAGGGCGCGCAGCGCTTCGGCCGCGGCGAGTTCACGCAGCCCATTCCGATCCGCCGCAACGACGACCTGGGCGACCTCGCGCAGCGCGTCAACACCATGGCCAGCGACATCCAGGCCATGCTCGACGCCAAGCGCGGCCTGCTGCTGGCGCTGAGCCACGAACTGCGCTCGCCGCTCACGCGGGCCCGGCTCAACGCCGAGCTGCTGCCCGCCACGCCCGAAGGCGAGGCCGAGCGCGAGGCATTGCTGCGCGACCTCAACGAGATGCGCGACCTGATCAGCGACCTGCTCGAAAGCGAACGCCTCGCGAGCCCGCATGCCGCGTTGCAGCGCGAGCCGGTCGACCTGGCCGCGCTGGTGCGCGAGATCGTGGCCGAGATGCCCGGCGCGCAAGCGGTGCAACTCGACCTCGCGGACGGCCTGGCGCCGCAGCCCGTCGACCGCATGCGCGTGCGCCTGATGGTGCGCAACCTGCTGGACAACGCGCTGCGCTACAGCGCCGGCGCACCGCAGCCACCGACCGTGAGCTTGCGCGCGCCGGCCGACGGCGGTGCCGAGCTGGAGGTGCGCGACTTCGGTCCCGGCGTGGACGACGCGCAGCTCGAACGCCTGACCGAGCCCTTCTATCGCACCGACGGCGCGCGGGCGCGCGCCACCGGTGGTGTCGGCCTCGGCATGTACCTGTGCCGGCTCATCGCCGAAGCCCACGGCGGGCGGCTCACGGTGCGCAACGCGCACCCCGGCCTGCAGATCAGCGTGCGGTTCGGCTGAGGCGCGTGGGGGCTGCCGCTTCGGCAGACCAGCCGCCGCCGAGCGCGTGGTAAAGCGCCACGCTGGCCTGCAACCGTGCCTGCAGCAGCTGCGCGCGTGCGTCCTGCGCGGCGAACAGCGTGCGCTGCGCATCGAGCAGCGTGAGCAGCGTCTCGGCACCTGCGCGGTAGCGCGACTCGGCGAGCGTGCGCGCACGCTCGGCCTGTGCCAGTTCCTCGTCCTGCGCGGTGCGCTGCGTATCGAGCGCGGCCACGGCGTCGAGCGCGGTCAGCGCATCGGTGAAGGCGGCCACGGTGGCGGCGCGGTAGGCCGCGAGCAGCTCTTCGCGCCGTGCGGTCGACAGGTCGCGCGCCGCCGCGCGCCGGCCGCCGTCGAAGACCGGCGCCGCGAGCGCCGCCGCCAGGCTGTACACCGGGTGATCGAACAGCGTGCCGAAGCGCGGCCCCGCCGCCGAAAGGCCGGCGCTCAGCGTGAGCGTGGGGAACATCGCCGCGCGCGCCGCCGTCACGTCGGCATCGGCCGCGGCCAGTGCGGCTTCGGCGCGTGCGATGTCGGGCCGGCGCGCGAGCAGGTCGGCCGGCAGGCTGGTGTCCACCGCGGGCAGCGCGAGCTGCTGCAGGCTGGTGGCCGTGATCCGCACCTCGCTGCCGGCCTGGCCGAGCCAGCGCGCCATGCGGATGTCCGCCGCGCGCGACTGCTGCCGCAGCGTGGCGGCCGTGCGCCGCTGCGACGCGACGATGCCGCGTTGCTGTGCGAGTTCGAGCGGCGAGGCCGCGCCCGCGCGCGCACGGGCCTCGACCAGCTGCAGCAGCCGTTCGGCATCGTCCAGGCTGCGCCGCGCGATGGCCGTGCGCTCGCGCAGGCCCAGCGCGTCGAGCCAGGCCGCGCCCGCGCCCGCGCGCAGTGCGAGGCGCACCGCGTCGCGGTCGAAGGCGCTGGCGCGTCGCGAGGCGCCGGCGCTGTCGCGCTGCGCGCGCAGGCGGCCCCACAGGTCGACCTCGTAACGTGCATCGAGCCCGAGCGCGCGCCGGTTGCCGCTCACGTTCGCATCGCCGCCGAGCCGGCCCTGGCGCTGCACATCGGCGGTGGCCGACAGCTCGGGCCAGGCCGAGGCGCCGGTGATGCGCTCCTGCGCCTCGGCCTGGCGCAGGCGCGCTTCGGCGGCATCGCCGTCGGGGTTGCCGGCATCGACCGCGGCGACAAAGGCCGGCAGCTCGGTGCTGCCGAAGCCACCCCACCACGGGTCTGCGACGGGGGCTGCAGTGGCGGGCGCATCGGTCGAAGGCGTCGCGCAGCCCGCGAGCAGCAGTGCCGCCAGGGCCAGCGCGGCGGGAGAGAAGAAAAGGCGCGTCATGGCAGTCGTCATTCGGAAGACAGGGCCGCGACCGGATCGAGCGCGGCGGCCTTGCGGGCCGGCATGAAGCCGAACACCAGGCCGGTGAGCACGGCGCAGCCGAAGGCGCCTGCGATGGCCGTGAGGGAAAAGATCACCGGCACGCTCCACACGATGAGCGCGGCGCCCACGAGCAGCCCGCCCACCACGCCCGCGACGCCGCCGGTCACGGTGACCAGCACCGCCTCGACGAGGAACTGCCGAAGGATGTCGCGCTGCCGTGCGCCGGTGGCCATGCGGATGCCAATCTCGCGCGTGCGCTCGCGCACGGTCATGAGCATCACGTTCATCACGCCGATGCCGCCGACCACCAGCGACACCGCCGCGATCAACCCGAGCATCACGGTCATGGTGCGCTGGGTCTGCGCGCGCGCCTTGATCGACTCGGTCTGGTTGAACACCTGCACGTCGCGCACATGGCGCTGCGCGGCCAGCACCTCGACGATCTCGGCCGCCGTCTCGGAGGCCTTGTCGACGTCATGCACGGCCACGGCCACCCAGGTCGGGTGGTTGCTGCCGTACAGCCGCGCGGCGGCGGTGGAGAAGGGCACGATCACGCGCTCGTCCTCGCTCGCCTGGCCGCCGCCCGCGCCCTTGGCGGCGAGCACGCCCAGCACGTCGAAGGGCACGTTGTCCAGCAGGATGCGCTGGCCCACGGGGTCGGTGCCGTCGGCGAACAGCGCGGCCTGCACGCGCTCGCCGATCACCGCGACCTTGGCCAGGCTCTGCTCGTCGCTTTCGTCGAAGAAGATGCCGCGCGCGGTCGGCCACTTCAGCGCCTGCTCGAAGTCGGTGGTGGCGCCGCCGCCCTCGGTGCGGTGGTCCACGTTGCCGCGCCGCGCGACCACGAAGCCCTCGATGTAGGGCATGGCCACGCGCACGTTGGGCAGCTGGCGAATGGTGTCGACATCGGCCAGCGTGAGCTTGCCGCCGCGCCCGCGCGCGCTGTCGGGAATGGCGGCCACGTACATCTTGTCGGCGCCGAACAGCGAGATCTGCTTCATCACCGCCTCCTGCGAGCCGGTGCCGACCGCGAGCATCACGATGACCGAGGCCACGCCGATCACGATGCCCAGCAATGTCAGGCCAGTGCGAAAGCGGTGGATCCACATCACGCGCCAGGCCGCGCGCAGCGCCTCGTGCAGTTCGGAGAGCAGGGCGCGCGGCGTGTCGGCGGCGTCGGCCGTGTGCGTGGCCGAGAGCAGCGGAAGTGGCTCTGGTGGCGCTTCGATGGGCGCGCACCCGCTGTCCGACACGATGCAGCCGTCGCGGATCTCGATCACGCGGCGCGCGCGCTGCGCCACCTCGCGGTCGTGCGTGATGAGGATCACGGTGTGGCCGGCGGCGGCCATCTCGTCGAGCAGCGCCATCACCTCTTCGCCGCTGCGCGAGTCGAGTGCGCCGGTGGGCTCGTCGGCCAGCACGATGCGCCCGCCGTTCATGAGCGCGCGCGCGATCGACACGCGCTGCTGCTGGCCGCCCGAGAGCTGGTGCGGCCGGTGGCCCAGCCGATCGCCCAGGCCCAGCCGCGTGAGCAGCCCGCGTGCGCGCGAGGCGCGCTCGGCGGGCGCCGCGCCGGCGTAGATGGCGGGCATCTCGACGTTCTCCTGCGCCGACTCGGTGGAGATCAGGTGGTAGCCCTGGAACACGAAGCCGAAGGCCTCGCGCCGCAGCCGCGCGAGCGCGTCGGCGTCCATGCCGGCCACGTCCTGGCCGGCGAACAGGTAGCGCCCGCCGGTCGGGCGGTCGAGGCAGCCGAGCAGGTGCATCAGCGTCGACTTGCCCGAGCCCGAACTGCCGACGATGGCGACGAATTCGCCCGCATGCAACTCCAGCGTGATGCCGCGCAGCACCTCGACGGCCGGCGCGCCGTCGTGGCCGCCGTAGGACTTGCGCAGGTCGTGCAGCGCGATCAGCGGGGGCGTGTCCGTCTCGGTCGCACTCACAGCTGGAACTTCCGCGTGCCGCCGCCGGCCGCGCGCTCGCCGGTGATGAGGCGCTCGCCCTCGGCCAGGCCTTCGAGCACCTCGCCCGAGAGCCGGTCGCGCACGCCGATGCGCACCTCGCGCGGCGCGGGCTGGCCGTCGGGGCCGAGCACGCGCGCGGTGAAGCGTCCGGCCTGGCCCTTCACGGCCGTGAGCGCGGGCAGCGGCGCCACCACCACGTTGCGCGCCGACGCGGCGACGAAGCTCACCTGCGCGGTCATTTGCGGCATGAGCTCGCCGTCGGCGTTGTCCACGTCGAACAGCACCGTGTAGAGCACCACCTTGCTGGCGGCCGGCGCCTGCGGCGCGTCGCCGCCGCCCTTGCCCGCGGCCACGGGCGGCGAGGGCAGCACCTGGCGCACCGTGCCTTCCCAGCGGCGGCGGTCGGCGCCGAGCGTGGTGAAGTACACGGCCATGTCGCGCTTCACGCGGCGCACGTCGGCTTCCGAGACCTCGGTCCACACCGTCATGCTCGACAGGTCGGCCACGCGCAGGATGTCGGGCGTCTGGTAGGTGGCGTTGAGCGTCTGGCCCTCGCGCGCCTGCACCGAGACCACGCTGCCGGCCATCGGCGCGTAGATGCGCGTGTAGCCCAGGCGGGCCTCGTCGGCCTTCAGCGTGGCCTGGGTCTGGGCGATCTGGGCTTCGAGGTGCGCGATCTTCGCGGCGGCCGAGGCCAGCGTGGCTTCGGCGGTCTGCACGTCTTCGGCGCGCGTGGCGCCCTCGGCGGCCATCTGCTGCTGGCGGGCGAACTGCTGGCGCGCCAGCCGGTGCTGCGCATGCTGGTCGGCCAGTTGCGCGCGCAGCCCCGCGAGCGAGGCGCGGCCGGCGTCCACCGTGGCCTGCTGCACGCTGGGGTCGATCTCCACCATCAGCTGGCCCTTCTTCACCGCGTCGCCGGGCTGCACGTGCAGCCGCAGGATCTGGCCCGACACCTGCGCGCCCACGTCCACATAACGGCGCGGCTGCAGCGTGCCGATGGCGGTCACGCTGCTTTCGATGTCGCCGCGGCGCAGCACGGCGGTGTCCCAGCCGGGGTCGCGCGGACTCGCCCAAACGTAGGCCACCGCGACGGCGGCCAGGGCCAGCGCCGCGAAGGCGGCGATGCGCAGGCGTGTGCCGGCGCGCGAACGGGAAGCGGGCGCCGTCACCGGGCGTCCCTGCAGAAGAAAGCGAGGGTCATGCAGCTAAGACGTGCGAGGCGCGGAAACGGGTAGCCCGCGCGGTGCCTCATGCGGAATGAGACGTTTCGGGGGACAGGACAAACTTTACAAATCTATAATGAGAATAACTCTCAATTGCGTCGCTGCCCGCGATGCCCCTTCACACCATGTCCCATCCGGAAGTCCGGCAGCTGTACGTCGACCACCAGGGCTGGCTGCGCAGCTGGTTGCTGGGCCGCCTGCGCTGCGGCTTCACCGCGGCCGATCTCACGCACGACACCTTTCTCAACCTCATCGAGCTGCCGCAGCAGCCGGTGCTGCGCCAGCCGCGCGCCTTCCTGCAGGTGGTGGCCAGCCGGTTGATGATCAACCGCTTTCGCCGCATGCAGGTCGAGGCCGAGGTGCTGCGCACCGTCGCGCTGATGGCCGAGGACGCCTGCGCGCCGAGCGCCGAGGACAAGGCCTGCGCGCGCGAACTGCTGGGCCAGGTGCTGGCGCTCCTGGCGACCGAGCTCGACGTGAAGAGCCGCACCGCCTTCCTGATGGCGCGCGTCGAAGGCCGCTCGTACCGCGAGATCGCGGCCGAGCTGGGCGTGTCCGAGACGCGCGTGAAGCAGTACCTCGCGAAGGTGCTGGCGCATTGCCACGGCCGCATGGCCGCGGCCGTGCCCGAAGCGGAAAGCGCCGACGCCCCGGCCCATGCCTGACGCGGCCGCCGAGCGCCTGCGCGAGGAGGCGGCGCTGTGGGCCGTGACCCTCGCCGACGACAGCGTGGACGACGCCACGCGCGCCGCCTGCGCGGCGTGGTGCGCGCTCGACGAACGCCATGCGCGGCTGCTGGCCGAGATGCGCCGCATGTGGGAGTCGGTCACGCCCGACACCCCCGCGCCGCAGCCTGCGCGCCGTGGCCTGTCGCGCCAGACGTTGGGCGCGCTCGTGCTGCTGCCCTGCCTGCTCGTGGCGGGCGCCGCGATGCCGTGGCAGGCCTGGCTGGCGGATGAACGCACCGGCACCGGCGAGATCCGCCACCTCACGCTCGAGGACGGCAGCCGCGTCGCGCTGAACAGCGACTCGGCCATCGACATCGATTTCTCGGGCGGCGTACGCCGCGTGCAGCTGCTGCGCGGCGAGGTCTTCGTCGAGGTCGCGCACGGCGACAAGCCTTTTGCCGTGGTCGACCGCGATGGCAGCGCACAGGCACTGGGCACGCGCTATGCCGTGCGGCGCGAGGCGAGCGACACGCTCGTCACCGTCACCGAGTCGCGCGTGCGCGTGCAGCCGCTGGAGGGCGGCGACGACCGCTGGGTCGACGTGCAGGCGGGGCAGCAGGTGCGCTTCGACCGCCGCGGCGTCACCACCGACACCGTGCCCGCCGCGCCCGGCGGCCTGGCCTGGCCGCAGGGCCGGCTGGTGTTCGACGACGCGCCGGTGGCCGAGGTGCTGCGCCAGCTCGGCCAGCACCGGCCCGGCCTGCTGCTGGCCGACGACGAGGCCCTGGGCGCGCTGCGCTTCACCGGCGTGCTGCCGATCCAGCAGAGCGACGCCGCGCTCGCGCTGCTCGCCAGCGCGCTGCCGAGCTTGCGCGTGTCGACGCTGTCGCCGTGGCTGGTGCGCGTGACGACCACGGCGCCGCCGTGACCGGGCGGCCGCACTTTTTTCCGCGCGCGCCGCTACCCGATTCCCGTCCCCGCTTGTCATAGGTGGTGAAAAGAGATTCACCACACCATGACAGGACCTGCAGCAGACCCGACCGAGACCGCGCACGCCGGCGCGCAGCGCTGGCATCGCCTGCGCCGCGCCTTCGCGCTGGCGAGCCTGGTGCTGCTCGCCGTGCCGGCCGCCGCGCAAACGCCGCCTGCCGATGCGGCCTTCGAGTGGCACCAGCCCGCGCAGCCGCTGAGCAGCGCGCTGACCGCGCTCGCCGTGCGCACGGGGCTGCTGCTCGGCGTCGATGCCGAGGTCGTGCGCGGCAAGCGTGCGCCCGCGCTGCAGGGCCGCTACACGGCGCGCGAGGCGCTGCTGCAGCTGCTCGAAGGCAGCGGCCTCGAAGCGGTGCGCGGTGCTTCGGGCGGCTACGCACTGCGCGTCGCGGCGCAGCGCCCGCCGGGTCCGAAGCCGCAGGCCGAAGCGCCCGCGGGCGGTGCGCTCAGCGAGGTCACGGTCACCGGCGGTCGCGACACCGGCACCGTCACCGAAGGCACCGGCTCCTACACCACCGACGGCGCGATCGGCACCGCGACGCGGCTCGAACTCAGCCTGCGCGAGACGCCGCAGTCGGTCAGCGTGCTCACGCGCGACCGCATCGACGACCAGGGCCTGGGCCAGATCAGCGACGTGCTGCGCCAGGCGCCCGGCCTGAGCTTCGTGCAGAGCGGCAACGCCGGCACCGACGCCAACGCCGTCTATGCGCGCGGCTTCGAGGTCGAGAACTACCAGGTCGACGGCATCCCGCAGGCCGGCACCTGGCTGCTGCAGACGGGTGACCTGGCTTTCTACGACCGCGTCGAAGTGGTGCGCGGTGCCACCGGTTTGCTCAACGGCGTGGGCACGCCGGCGGCCACCGTCAACCTCGTGCGCAAGCGCCCCGGCAACGCGCTGCAGGCCAGCGCCTCGTTCAGCGCGGGCACCTGGAATCGGCAGCGCGCCGAACTCGACATCGGCGGGCCCGTCACCGCCGACGGCCGCGTGCGTGCGCGCGTGGTCGCGGCCGTGCAGGACGGCGACTCGTGGATCGAGCGCCATCACGAAAAGAAACGCCTGTTCTACGGCATCGTCGAGGCCGACCTCGCGCGCAGCACACGGCTGAGCGCCGGCTTCGAGCTGCAGCGCCACGACAACGACGGCGTGGCGCGCGCCGGCCTGCCGCTATTTTTCAGCGACGGCACCGAGGCCGACTACGGCCGCTCGCGCAGCGCCGCCGCGCGCTGGGCCCACTCGTACCAGGACCAGCGCCAGTATTTCGCCGCGCTCGACCACCGCTTCGACAACGGCTGGGCCGTGCACGCCGCCTTCAACCGCTCGCGCCGCGCCTACGACGACGTCATCGGCTACGCGCTGCGCGGCTACATGGACCGCGCGACCGGTGCGGGGCTCGGCCTGTGGACGAACCGCTGGAACGCGGTGCCGGTGCAGAACGCATTCGACCTGTACGCCAGCGGCCCCTTCGAACTCTTCGGCCGGCGCCACGAACTGGTGCTGGGCTACAACGCCTCGCGCACGCACAGCGACGCGCCGTTGTACGCGGGCTGGAACGTGGCGGGCTTCGATCCGTGGATCGCGAACTTCAACAGCTGGAACGGCGACCTGCCGGCCCAGCCGCAGCAGCCGGTGACCGGCCGCCAGGAAACCGCCACGCGCCAGTCGGGCGCCTATGCCACGGTGCGGCTGCGGCCCACCGATGCGCTCTCTGTCATCGTCGGCGCACGCGCGAGCGACTGGAAGGACGTGACGCGCACCGTCCCCCTGCAGCGCGCCGCCACCCTCACCACGCGCAGCGAGAAGGGCGTCGTCACGCCGTACGCGGGCGTGGTGGTCGACCTCGACAAGCACTGGTCGGCCTACGCCAGCTACACCAGCATCTTCAAGCCGCAGGCCGGCAAGGACCGCAGCGGCACCTATCTCGATCCGCTCGAAGGACACGCCTACGAGGCGGGCGTGAAGGGCGCGTTCCACAACGACCGGCTCAACCTCAGCGCCGCCGTGTTCCAGGTGAAGCAGGACAACCTCGCCGTGCGCCTGGACAACGAATTCGCGCCCGACGGCTCGGCCGCCTACCGCGCCGCCAAGGGCACGACCACGCGCGGCTACGAATTCGAAGTGGCCGGCGAACTGCTGCCCGGCTGGCAGGTCGGCGGCGGCTTTGCGCACAGCGTGGCACGCGACGCCGCCGGCCGGCGCCTGAACACGCAGGTGCCGAAGAACCTGCTGAAGCTCTTCACCAGCTACCGCATTGCGGGCATCGGCAACGGCCTCACCGTGGGCGGCGGCCTGAACTGGCAGAGCGACACCTACAGCACGGGCCTGGGTCCCTCGGGCCATGCGCGCTTCACGCAGCAGGCCTACACCACGCTCGACCTCATGGCGCGCTACCCGATCAACAAGCACCTTGCCGTGTCGGTGGCGCTGAACAACGTCTTCGACACGCGCTACCGCACCAGCACCAGCAGCAGCTTCTACGGCGCCCCGCGCCACCTGCTCGTGACCTTGCGCGGCACCTACTGACGCACCGCGTTTTTTCTCCGCAGCCAGGTCGCTGCCGGTCCCTTCGCGGCCGGGTGCGTCGCTAGCCATCTCTTGCCAACGGGCGTTGCCGATCTCACGGGTCGGGTCGCCCCCTTTCTTCATGCCATGAACCAGCATTCGTTTTCACGCGCCCGCTTCCGGCGGTCTCCCGTGGCCCTCGTCGCCCTGCTCCTGTGCGGCGCAGCCGGCGCACAGCAACAGCCCGTCGCCAGCGGCGCGGCGCTGTCCGAGGTCACTGTCTCGGGCGACCGCAGCGGCCGCACCGAGGGCAGCCGCTCCTACACCGCCGAGCAGGCCTCCACCGCGACCCGCATGGACCTGTCGATCCGCGAGACGCCGCAGTCGGTGACCGTGATCACGCGCGAGCGCATGGACGACCTGGGCAGCGCCCGCATCGACGACGTGCTGGGCCAGACCACCGGCATCATGGTCGGGCAGGCCGACAGCGAGCGCGTGAACTACTCGGCGCGCGGCTTCTCGATCAACAACTTCCAGATCGACGGCATGCCGCGCGGCCCGAATTCGCCGCTGTCCGACACCGTGCTGTACGACCGCATCGAGGTCATCCGCGGCGCCACCGGCCTCATGGGCGGCACGGGCGACCCGTCGGCCACCATCAACTCGGTGCGCAAGCGCCCCACGCGCGAGTTCCAGGGCAGCGCCTCGCTCAGCTACGGGCGCTGGAACCACAAGCGCGCCGAGGTCGACCTGTCGGTGCCGCTCACCGCCGACGGCCGCATCCGCGCGCGCACCGCGCTGGCCTGGCAGGACCGCGACTCGCACATGGACATGTACCACGAGCGCAAGACCGTGGGCATGGTGATCGTCGAGGCCGACCTCACGCGCTCCACCTTGCTCACCGCCGGCATCGACTTCCAGGACAACAAGCCCACGGGCGCGACCTGGGGCGCCATTCCGTACTGGAACCACGACGGCACGCTCGCCAACCTGCCGCGCAACACCAGCCTGAGCACGCCGTGGAGCACCTGGGCCAACAAGCAGCACACGACCTTCGTCTCGCTGCAGCACCGCTTCGACAACGACTGGAAGGTGCACCTGGGCTATGCGCGCACCACCAGCGCCAACAACACCACCGTGGCCTACGGCGGCGCCGGCTACCCCAACCGCTTCACGGGCCAGGGCATGTCGCTGTGGACCGGCAACTACGGCGAAGGCAAGTACGTCAACGACAACTTCGACCTCTATGCCACCGGCCCCTTCAACCTGTTCGGGCGGCGTCACACCTTCATCGCCGGATGGAACGGCGGCAACCAGACCTACACGTCGCCGGGCGGCCGCTCGATCGTGCCGTATTCGGCGTCGATTCCCGACTACCGCACGTGGACCGGCAACATCCCGCGCCCGATCTTCCTGGCCGACGGCTCCAAGACCGTGGGCTTCACGCAGCTCAACGGCGGCTACGTGGCGGGTCGCTTCAGCATCACCGACCCGCTGAGCGTGATCGTCGGCGCGCGCGTGAGCAACTACCGCAGCTACACGCACGCCTACAACACGGCGCAGCAGTACACGCGCACCACGGGCAAGTCGGAGTCGAAGGACGAGGTCACGCCGTATGTCGGCGCGGTCTATGACCTGGACAAGCAGCACTCGCTGTATGCGAGCTACACCACACTGTTCCGTCCGCAGACCTCGAAGGACCGCAACGACCAGTACCTCACGCCCGAGACCGGCACCAGCGCCGAGCTGGGCCTGAAGGGCGAATACTTCGGCGGCGCGCTCAATGCGTCGGCGGCCGTGTTCCAGGTCAAGAAGAAGAACCTGGCCGAGCTGGACCGCAGCGTGCCCGCAGGCTTTCGCCTGCCCGACGGCGGCCAGGCCTACGTGGCCAGCGGCGACGGCGTGACGGCGCGCGGCCTGGAGTTCGACGTGTCGGGCCAGATCACGCCCGATTGGAACGTGGCCGCCGGCTACACGTACCTCGATGCCAAGACCGCCAAGGGCGCGCGTGCCGTGCCCAACCAGCCCAGGCACCTGCTGCGCCTGTCGACCGCCTACCGCTTCAGTGGCGCCTGGCGCGGCCTGAAGGTCGGCGGCGACATGACGGCGCAAAGCGGCATCTACGGCGAGTCGTGGTACGGCCAGCCGCCGCTGTTCAGCATGAAGGACCCGCTGCCGCGCATCTCGCAGAAGGCGTACGCGGTCTTCAGCCTCATGGCCAGCTACGAGATCAACAAGAACGTCACGGCGCAGCTGAACATCCGCAACGTCTTCGACAAGAAGTACTACCGCAACGTGGGCTTCTACGACAGCGTGTTCTGGGGCGAGCCGCGCAACGTGAGCCTGACCCTGCGCGCCAAGTTCTGAACAAGCCGTCTTCCATTCCGTCTCAACCATGCCATCCATCAACCTAGGAGCATCGACCATGAAGAAACCCCTGTTCTCCCTTGCCACCCTCGCGGCGGCCGCGTTCGTTTTCTCGGGCGCCGCGCACGCCCACTTCGTCTGGCTCGAGCCCGCCGCGGGCGGCGAGGCCAAGGCCTACTTCGGCGAATGGGCCGACGACCTGCGCGAGACCGAGGCCGGCCACCTGAAGCTGGTCAGCGCGCCGCGCGGCATCGCCGCCGACGGCAAGCAGACGCCGGCCACGCGCCATGCCGACCACTTCGTGGTCAAGGCCGACGCCAGCGGCGACGCGCGCCTCGTGGGTGCCTACGTCAGCGACAAGGGCGTGGCGAGCCTGTACCAGGCACGCACCGGCCGCACCGAAACCGTCGCGCGCCACACGCTCGAGCTCGTGCCGCAGGCCGCCAACAGCAACAGCTTCACGCTGCTGCTCGCGGGCAAGCCGCTGCCCAAGACCGAGGTGGTCGTGTTCGGCCCGCCCAAGTGGGAGAAGAAGTTCACCACCGACGACGCCGGCCAGGTCACGCTGCAGACGCCCTGGCCCGGCCAGTACGTGGTCGAGGTGAACCACACCGACAAGGACGGCAAGGGCAGCTGGGACGGCAAGCCCTACACGCAGACGCGCCACGTCGCCACGCTGAGCTTCGTCGTCCGGTGAGGGCGGGGCTTCCGGCGCGGGGGTGCTGCCCGTGAGCACCTTCGCGCTGGTGTGCGCCCTGTTCGCGTCGGCGCTCGGCGGCTTCGTCACGCTGAGCCTGGCGATGGACCGGCATTACGAAGACGCCCACGGGCGCGGCCGCACGCCGGGGCCGTCGCGGCCCTGGCAGCAGCTGGGCGGCGCGGCGCTGCTGGGGCTGTCGCTGGTCGCCGCGCTGCGGCTGCGCGGGCTGGCCATGGGCTGGGTGCTGTGGCTGGGCGCCCTCACGGCCGCCGCGCTCGTGGTGGTCGGCCTCGTGAGCTACCGGCCCGGTTGGGCGCGGCGCGTCGGCGCCGTGGCCTCCGTGCTGGGCGTCGCCACGGCGGCGGCGTACGGGCTGCTCCTGCTTCCATAGCAGGGCGCCCGGAGGGCGCGCGCGGGCTGTCGCCTGCGCTACGCGCGGGGTCGGGGCCCGCGACTACGATGCGGCTGCGTCGCCGATGCCCGGCACATTCACCCATCAAGGAGACACCATGAGCAGCGCCCTCACCAACCACCAGGTCCGTCTTGCCAAGCGCCCCGAGGGCACGGCCACGCGCGAGCACTGGCGTTTCAGCACCGAGCCCGTGGCCCAGCCCGACGAGGGCGGCGTGCTGGTCAAGACGCTGTCGTTGTCGCTCGACCCCGCCATGCGCGGCTGGCTCAACGACGCCAAGAGCTACATCCCGCCCGTGGCCATCGACGAGGTGATGCGCGCCGGCGGCATCGGCCGCGTGGTGGCCTCGAAGAACCCGCAGTTCGCCGTGGGCGATACCGTGTACGGCACGCTGGGCGTGCAGGAATACATGCTGATCCCGCAGGACCAGATCAAGCGCAACGGCCTCGTGAAGGTCGACCTGCGCGTGGGCACCATCACCCAGTGGCTCAACGTGCTGGGCATGCCCGGCATGACCGGCTACTTCGGCCTGATGGACGTGGGCATGCCCCAGGCCGGCGAAACCGTCGTCGTCTCGGGCGCGGCCGGCGCCGTGGGCCAGACCGTGGGCCAGCTGGCCAAGATCAAGGGCTGCCGCGTGGTCGGCATCGCCGGCGGCGCCGCCAAGTGCGACTGGGTGGTCAAGGAACTGGGCTTCGACGCCTGCATCGACTACAAGGCCGGCGCGGGCGCCGTGCGCGAAGGCCTCAAGACCCACTGCCCGAAGGGCGTGGACATCTACTTCGACAACGTCGGCGGCGACATCCTGGACGCGGTGCTGGCGCGCCTGGCACGCAAGGCCCGCGTGATCATCTGCGGCGCCATCAGCCAGTACAACAACGCCAACAGCATGCCGGCCGCCGGCCCGAAGAACTACCTGAGCCTGCTCGTGAACCGCGCGCGCATGGAAGGCATCGTGGTGTTCGACTACGCGGACCGCTACCCGATCGCGATCGCCGAGATGGCCGGTTACCTGAAGGACGGCCGCATGAAGAGCAAGGAAGACATCGTGAAGGGCCTCGACACCTTCCCCGAGTCGCTGAACAAGCTGTTCGCGGGGGAGAACTTCGGCAAGCTGGTGCTGCAGGTCGCCGAGGAATAACCAAAGGGGCGCCGCGGCGCCCCGAACCTCAATCGTCGGTGGGCCGCATCGGAATGTCGCCCATCGCATCGTCCTCTCGCAGGCCGCGCGCGGCCTTCAGCAGTTCGATCGAGAGGCCGTCGCCGTGGCCTGCAAAGCCCTGGGCGATGCCTTCGAGCACGGTCGACAGGTTGGTGTCGCCGTCGGTGCGGGCGTCCATGCTGATGTTCAGGACCCGCGCCGCCATCTGCCGGTAGGTGACGGCGCCCGCGCCCTCCAGCGCGGCCACCAGGTCGAGGTACAGCGCCAGGTTCATGTCGAACACCAGCTTGGGCGTGATCTCGAAATCCTCGGTCTTGTTGTTCTTCTGATCCATGGGGGTGACTCCTTTTTCCTGAGCCTCCACTCTAGCCACAAAAAACGACAAGCTCTGTCGGGCATCGCCCTGATTTGTCTCATTTCGCACGCGTGCCCATCACGGCGGCCGAGATGATGAGCGCCGCCGCCAGCGCGATGCTGGCCGTGAGCGCGCGGCCGGTCACGGCCAGCAGCAGGGCGGTGGAGGCCAGCGGCGTGAGGTAGCTCAGGATGCCGATCTGCCGCGCGTCGCCGCGCTTGAGCGCCATGTCCCACACGAAGAAGGCCGCGCCCAGCGGGCCCAGGCCGCACAGCGCGACCAGCAGCCAGTCCTTGGCCGACAGCGCCACCGACGGCTCCAGCAGCGCATGGCAGGCCAGCGAGAGCGCGCCCGACACCAGCCCGAACAGGCCGATGGCCGAGGTCGGGAAGGGCGTGACGCGCTGCGTCCACAGCGAGTAGCTGGCCCAGATGAAGGCCGAGCCGGCCGCCGGCAGGAAGCCCCAGTAGGTGGCGGGCGCGCCGGGAAGCGCCGCGCTGCCGCCGCGCGCGCCGAGGATCGCGATGGCCGCGCCCGCAAAGCCCAGCAGCGCCGCCACCACGTGCAGCGGGCGCAGCGACACGCCCGGCAGCAGCACCGGCGCCAGCACCACCATCAGCAGCGGCCAGAGGTAGTTCACGAGGTTGGCCTCGACCGGCGGCGCATGTCGCAGCGCGATGAACAGCAAAAAGTGAAAGCCGAAGAGCCCGTACACCCCGAGCGCCAGCGTGCGCGGCGGCACGCGCCAGGCGCGGCGGTCGCGCAGCACCAGCGGCCAGCTCGGCACGCTGCCGACGATCAGCGCCAGCCCGGTCAGAAGGAACGGCGGCAGGTGCGACAGCGCGGTGCCGAAAGTGGCGAGCGTGGCCCACAGCGCGATGGCGAGCAGGGCGTAGAAGGTGGCGGGCATGGATGCCGAGGCTACGCGCCGCGCTCGTCGCGGCCCGACGGTGCGTCGTCGCGCAACGACGGAGTCAGCGGCGCAGCGCGGCCGTGAGCGCCGACGGCGACCGGTAGCCCGTGCGGCGCGCCGTCTCGGCCACGCTCAGGCCCTCGAGCCGCAGTTCGCGCGCATGGGCCAGCCGCAGCGTGCGCAGCCACAGCATCGCGCTGCGGCCCTGTTCCTCGCGGCAGCGCTGCGCGAACTGGCTGGGGCTCAGGCAGGCGACCTCGGCCAGGTCGGCGACGCCCAGCGGCCGGTGCCAGTTCGCCTGCGCCCAGGCCGCGAGGGCCGGCCAGTCGATGCGGCGGCGGCGCGTGTCCGCGACCGACGGGGCGACGGCACCCCAGGCCTCGAGCAGCAGCGCCGGCCCGTGCTGCAGGGCGAGCGCTGCGTGCTGCGGCTGCTGCAGGCAGTGCGCGAGGTAGCGGGCCAGCGCGTGCAGCCGGGGCGCATCGGCCGGCGGCTGTTCGACGCAACGCGCCCACGGGGCGTGCGGGGTGTCGAGCACGAGGCAGACGCTGCCGCCGCGCCGGGCCTCGAAGTCGTGGCGGTCGCCGGGCGCGACCACCTGGGCCTGGCCCGTGCCGATGCCCGAACCGCGGCCTTCGACTTCGATCTCGAGCACGCCGTCGAGCCCGAGCAGCACCTGGAAGTGGTCGTGCGCGTGGCTGCCGCGAGATTGCGTGTAGTCGCGCAGCGAGAGGACGGGGGCGGGCGTGTGCATGGCGGGAGCGATTGTCCGCGCCGCCCCGCCGCCTGTCATCACCCCAGCCGCAGCAGCAGCGCCGAGGCCGCGCACACCAGCAGGAACGGAATGCTGATGCGGTGGAACTCGCGCAGCCCGTGCGGCAGCTTGGCCAGCCGCAGCGCGATCAGGTTGGCCAGCGAGCCCAGCACGCAGCCGAAGCCGCCCACGCTCACGCCGGCCGCCAGCGCGGGCAGGTCGTGCACGTAGCGGTCGAGCAGGATCGCCGCCGGCACGTTGCTGATGACCTGCGAGGCCGCAATGGCCGCCAGGTAGGCGCGCCAGCCCTCGCCGATGGGCCAGTGGCCCAGCAGCGCCGCGATGGCGGGCAGCTCGGCGGCCTGGCGCAGGTCGACGAACATCAGGGCGATGATCGCCAGCAAGGCCCAGTCGATGCCGCGCAGCACGCGTGGGTAGGTGAGCAGCAGCACGCCGAACACCGCGCCCAGGCCGGGCAGCAGCCAGTGGCGGTCGAGCGCGACCACGAAGCCGACGAACAGCACGCCGGCCAGCGCCAGCAGGCGCGGCTGCACGGGCGCGGCCTCGGTCTCCTCGCGCAGCGCGATCGGCGTGCGCGGCACCAGCCACCACACGGCCACGAAGAGCCAGAACAGCATGATCGCCACGGTCGGGCCCATCATGGCCATGAAGCCGAAGAAGCTCTCGCCCGAGCGGTGCCACAGGTACAGGTTCTGCGGGTTGCCGATGGGCGTGAGCGCCGAGCCCGCGTTCACGGCCAACGCCTGCAGCACCACCAGCCGCGCCAACGGCAGGTGCGCCTGCACGGCCAGCACGCGCGTGAGCGGCACCAGCAGGAACAGGCTCACGTCGTTGGTGACCAGCGCCGACAGCAGCGCGGCCGTGGCCGTGAGCGCCATCGCCAGGCCGCGCTGGCTGTGCGTGTGGGCCAGCAGGCGCCGCGCGGCGGCCTGCAGCATGCCGCTCTTCTCGACGCCCTGGGTGATGGCGAGCAGGCCTGCGAGCGCGCCCACCGTTTGCCAGTCGACCAGCCGCAGCCAGTCCATCGGCGCGCGGGGGCGCACGAAGGCGAACACGGCCGCGACGGCCACGAGCACCCACAGCAGGCCGTTGCCGCCGCCGTGTTCGGGCGGGGCGGTGTCGGTGCTTGTGGCGGTCACTCGGTCAGGCACTCAGGTCGCGCAGCTCGCGCTTGAGCACCTTGCCGATCGCGCTGCGTGGCAGCTCGTCGATGAAGCGCAGGCGCGCCAGCCGCTGGGTCTTGCCGACCTGCGCGTTGGCCCACTGCAGCAGCGCCTCTTCGGTGGTGGCGTCGCCCTCGCGGCGCACCACGAAGGCCGCGGGCGTCTCGCCCCACTGCTCGGACGGGATGCCGACCACCGCCACGTCGGCCACCGCCGCATGGCCGCGCAGCACGCCTTCGAGGTCGCTCGGGTAGATGTTGAAGCCGCCGCTGATGATCATGTCCTTCTTGCGGTCGAACAGCGTGAGGAAGCCGTCGGCGTCGAAGCGGCCCACGTCGCCGGTGCGGATGAAGCGCTTGCCGGTGGCGTCGAACCACTCGGCCTCGCGCGTCTTCGCGGGCTGGCGGTGGTAGCCGGTCATCATGCCGGCCGAATGGCCCACCACCTCGCCGGCCACCTCGGTGTCGCCGCGCGGCAGCTCGTTGCCTTCCTCGTCGATCAGGCGGATGTCGCTGCCCGGCGCGGGCTGGCCCACGGTGTGCAGCTTGGTCGGGTTCAGGTGCGCCTCGAGGATGCAGGTGCCGCCGCCTTCGGTCATGCCGTAGAACTCGACCAGCCCGCCCGGCCAGCGCTTGAGCACGTCGGCCTTGAGCGCCGCGTTGAAGGGCGCGCTGGTGCTGAACTTGTGGCGGAAGGTCGAGAGGTCGTGCGCGTCGAAGCGCGGGTGTGCCATCAGCCGCTGGTACTGCACCGGCACGAGCATCGTGTGCGTCACGCGGTGCTTCTCGGCCAGCTGCAGGTAGCCCAGCGCGTCGAACTTGGGCATCAGCACCACGCAGCCGCCGAAGGCGAGGGTGGGGAAGAACACCACCAGCGTGGTGTTGGAGTACAGCGGCGTCGACAGCAGCGTGACCGTCTCGGGCCCGTACTCGTACTTGGCACCGCGCTGGATGTGCGACCAGCGCATGCCGTGGCCCTGCACGATGCCCTTGGGCTCGCCGGTGGTGCCCGACGAATAGATGATGTTGAAGGCCCAGTCGGGCTGCGCGTCGACCGGCTCCGGCTTCGCGCCGGGCGCGGCGAGCCAGTCGTCGAGCGCGCGGCCGACGTTGGAGCCGTCGAGCGCGATGTGCGGCAGGCCGGTGGCCTGCGCGGCGCCGACCACTTCGGCGGCCGAGGCGTCGGTGAACAGCAGGCGCGCGTCGGCGTCGGTGATCATGCGCGCCAGGCTGGCGGGCGCCGAGCCGGGGGCCAGCGGGGCCACCGCGACGCCCGCGCGCAGCGCGCCCAGGAACACGGCGGCGTAGGGCACCGACGAGGCGGCGCAGACCGCGATGGCGTCGCCGGCGCGCAGGCCGTCGCGCTGCAGGGCGGCGGCGATGCGGTCCATGAGCGCGTCGAGCGCGCGGTAGTCCAGCGTCTGCTGGGCATCGGCCAGCGCGGGGCGCTCGGGGGTGTGCTGGGCGTGGAGGCGGACCAGGTCGGCAAGGGTGCCGAAGTCGCGCGCGGCGGCGTCCTGGAGGGCGGGGTGCAAGTTCAAGGTCGATCCTTCGTCTGGGGCCAGACGGCAGGATAGCGAAGAAGCCCGCCGCAGGGTGTGCCGCCCGCGACGAAACCCTGCTCAGTCGGCCGTGTCGTCGCCCTGCTGCGCCACCTCGAACAGCGCACGGATCAGTGGCCGGTCCTTGCGCACCGCCAGGCAGCACAGCGAGTAGCTGATCGAGAGCTCGTCGTCGTCGATCTCCACCATCTTCAGGCCGGGCAGCGGAATGCACTCGATCTGCGTCACGAAGCCCACGCCCATGCCGTTGGCCACGGCGTGCAGGATGGCCTCGCGGCTGTTGATCTCCATCACGCAGTGCATCTGCACGCCCTGCTGCGCGCAGGCACGCTCCACGCGGTGGCGCGTCTTGGAGCCGGGCTCGCGCAGGATCACCGGCTCGCCCGCGATGTCCCGCGTGGCGATGGTGCGTTTCTTCGCCCACGGGTGCTTCGCGGGCACCACGGCCACGATGCGCTCCACGCGGTACGGCACCTGGTGCAGGCCCTCGATCTCGGGCGGCTCGACGAGGATGCCCACGTCGATGTCGAAGTCCTGCAGCCCGCCGAGCGTGGAAGCCTCGGAGCCGATCGACACCGTCAGGTCGAGCCCGGCGTGGCTGCGCTTGAAGCTGCGCGCCAGCTCCAGCGCGATGGGTGGCGACACCGCGCCCACGCGCACCAGCCCCGTGCGCAGCTTGTGGGCGCGCTGCAGGAACTGCATCGCCTCTTCCTCCTGCCCGAACAGGCCCTGCGTGATCGCATACAGCTGCTCGCCCGCGGCCGTGAGCCGCACGGCGCGCCCGCTGCGCAGGAACAGCTCGACGTTGAAGCGCTCTTCCAGCGCCTTGACCTGGTCGGTCACGGTGGGCTGGCCGATGTGCAGGTAGCGCGCGGCCGTGGTGAAGCCGCCGGTCTTGGCGACGGCGTGGAAGCAGCGGATCCACTTGTAGTACTGGTGAAACATGGGGCGATCGTGAGGGGCGTGCGCCGAGCCTCCCTCAGATGCGGCGCTGGCGCCTATGCAGGCTTTCCCCAAGGCATCCATCGGTTTTGGACGGGTCGCACGCGCGAAATGCGATTGGACGCCCCGGTGCGCCGCTTCGACACTGCGGCCCAGACAGAAACCGGAGACAAAAAACATGCCCCACGCCTACCGCAACCCCGTGTCCATTCATTCCGGGCGAGGCAGCCTCGCACGGCTGCCCTCGCTCCTGGCGGGGCGCCGCGTCGCGCTCGTCACCTTCCCCGAGGCCCGCGGGCTCGGGCTGGTCGATCGCCTGCAGGCGCTGCTGGGCGACGCGCTCGTCACCGTCATCGACGACGTGCGCCCCAACCCCGATGTCGCCCACCTGCGCGAGCTGTACAACACCTTCTGGCAGTCGGACGCGCCCTGCGACGCCATCGTGGCGGTCGGCGGCGGCAGCGCCATCGACACGGCCAAGGCCCTGATGGTGGGCACGGCCAACGGGCAGTTCGACGAGCTCGTCGCGCTGCTGGCCACTGGCAAGCCCTTCGTGCCCGCCAGCGTCAAGCCGCTGATCGCCGTGCCGACCACCGCCGGCACCGGCAGCGAGGTGACGCCGTGGGCCACCATCTGGGACGCCGGCAACCAGAAGAAGTACTCGCTGCACCTGGACGCCACCTGGCCCGAGGCCGCCATCGTCGACCCCGAGCTCATGCTCTCGGTGCCGGCGGGCACCACGGTGTCGACGGGGCTCGATGCGCTCTCGCACGCGCTCGAAGCGATCTGGAACGTCAACGCCAACCCGGTCTCCGACACCTTCGCCGTCTCGGCCGTGCGCGACATCTTCGACTGCCTGCCGGCGCTGCTGAAGGACCTGGGCAACCTCGACCTGCGCGAGCGCATGGCGCTGGCCGCGCTGAAGGCCGGCATGGCGTTCTCCAACACCAAGACGGCGCTGGCGCATTCCATCTCCTACGAGATGACGCTGCGCCACGGCCTGGCCCACGGCATCGCGTGCTCGTTCACGCTGCCCCTCGTGCTGGAAAAAGCCTGGGCCCGCTCGCCCGACCGCGACCGGACGCTGCAGCTGCTGTTCGGCGCCGACCTGGCGACCGCCACGCAGCGACTGCGGGCTTTCCTGCAGGGGCTTGGCGTGAAGACCGAGTTTGCCGACTATGGCGTGGCGGACAGCGAAGCGGCGGCCATGATCGCGCGGGCCATGGACGGGGCGCGCGGCAAGAACTTCATCGGCGCGGCGGCGTTGGCCTGACAGGCAGGGACTGCGCAGCGAGAAAAGACAGAGACAGCCAGACACGACAGACAGCATGCCGGCCATCGAGCCGGCCCCACGGGCCCCACGCCCGTCAAGACAAGGAGACATACCATGCAAGCGGCCAATCCCATCCTGCAGGCGGGCACCTACGCGCGCCCCCTCGACAATTCGTTCCGCAAGGCGCAGTGGCGGATGCTGCTGGCGGCCATGTTCTGCTACTTCTTCTTCTATACAGGGCGGCAGACCTTCGGCTTCGCCATCCCCGGCATTCAGAAGGAGTTCGGCCTCTCCAAGGAAATGCTGGGCTGGGCCTCGACCTCGCTGCTCTGGTGCTATGCCGTCGGGCAGGCCATCAACGGCAACCTGGGCGACAAGTTCGGCGGACGCCGCGTGATGACCGCCGGCGCCATCCTCTCGTGCGCCGCCAACTGGGTCGTGAGCTTCGCGGTCGGCTTCAAGAGCCTGGCGATCCCCTGGGGCATCAACGGCTACTTCCAGGCCCTGGGCTGGGCGCCGGGCAGCCGGCTGCTGTCGAACTGGTGGGGCGCGGGCGAGCGCGGCAAGGTCTACGGCTTCTACGTGTTCGCCGCCGGCTGCGCCTCGGTGCTGTCGTTCGTGACCTCGATCATCGTCGTCAACGTGCTGCACCTCGATTGGCGCTGGATCTTCCGGCTCCCCGTGCTGCTGATGCTGGTGGGCGGCATCGCCTTCTACCTGATCGCCCGCGAACGGCCGGAAGACCTGGGCTTCAAGTCGCCCGATACCGGCGTGGCGAACAACAACCCGCAGGAAGCCGAGAAGGCCGGCGTGGCCGACGGCGAGCCGCAGGAAAGCTCCTGGTCGCGCTACAAGGCCGTGCTCAGCAACCCCAAGCTGATGATCGCCGCGCTGGCCATCGGCTTCCAGAACGCGGCGCGCTACGGCCTCATCGTCTGGGTGCCCGTGCACTTCCTGGGCAAGGACTGGGCCAAGGCCGCCGACGGCATGATCGACCCGGCCTGGATCTCGGTGGCGCTGCCCGTGGGCATGGCCTTCGGTGCGCTCACCAACGGCTGGATCTCCGACAAGGTGTTCGGCTCCAAGCGCTACAAGGCCATCGTGCTGTACATGCTGCTGGGCGCCATCGCCTCGATGGGCATGTACCTGCTGCCCACCAGCATCCTCGGCCTGGGGCTGCTGTTCCTGGCGGGCTTCTTCGTCTACGGCCCGGCCTCGTCGTTCTGGGCCCTGTGCCCCGACCTCGTGGGCGCCAAGCGCGCCGGCACCGCCACCGGTGTCATGAACTTCTTCTCGTACCTGCTGGCCGGCCTGGGCGAACCGCTGATCGGCCGGATGCTGGACCACTCGGGCAGCACCTCGGTGGTGTTCCCCATCGTCGCGGCCAGCTGCCTCATCAGTGCCTTCATTGCGCTGTTCATCCGCCGCTGAAGCCCGCGCACCGCCACACCCAACTTGCCAAGGAGCATCTCTTCATGAAATCCGATCGACTCGAAGTCAACGGCCGCAGCTACCGCTGGATGGTCCGCCCGGTGGTCGTCGTCTGCGTCGACGGCTGCGAGCCCGCATACCTCGACGCGGCCATTGCGGCCGGCGTGGCCCCGTACCTCGAGGCCATGCGCAAAGGCGGCGCCGACCTGCTCGCCGATTGCGTCGTGCCTTCGTTCACCAACCCGAACAACCTGTCGATCGTGACCGGCGCGCCGCCCGCGGTGCACGGCATCTGCGGCAACTACTTCTTCGACCGCGAGCTGGGCCAGGAAGTGATGATGAACGACCCCAAGTACCTGCGCGCCGGCACCGTGCTGGCCGCGTTTGCCGATGCAGGCGCGAAGCTCGCGGTGGTCACGGCCAAGGACAAGCTGCGCAAGCTGCTGGGCCACAAGATGAAGGGCATCTGCTTCTCGTCGGAAAAGTCGGACCAGGTGACGATGGAAGAGAACGGCATCGACAGCGTGCTCGACATGGTCGGCATGCCGGTGCCTTCGGTCTACAGCGCAGAGCTGTCGGAGTTCGTGTTCGCCGCCGGCGTGAAGCTGATGGAATCGCAGCGTCCCGACCTCATGTACCTGTCGACCACCGACTACGTGCAGCACAAGGCCGCGCCGGGCAGCCCCGCCGCCAACGCTTTCTACAAGATGATGGACGGCTACCTCGCGCAGCTCGATGCACTCGGCGCCACCATCGTGCTCACGGCCGACCACGGCATGAACGACAAGCATGGCGCCGACGGCTCGCCGAACGTGATCTACCTGCAGGACGTGCTCGACGGCTGGTACGGACCGGACCGCGCGCGCGTGATCCTGCCGATCACCGATCCGTACGTGGTGCACCACGGCGCGCTCGGCTCGTTCGCCACCGTGTATGTGCCGAGCGAGGACGAGGTGCCCGGCTGGATCGACCGCATCCAGCGCATCCCCGGCATGCAGCTCGTGCTCTCGCGCAAGGAGGCCGCGCAGCGCTTCGAGCTGCCACCCGACCGCATCGGCGACATCGTGGTGGTGAGCGAGCAGCGCACCGTCATCGGCACCTCGGCCACGCGCCACGATCTCACGGCGCTCGAAGTGCCGCTGCGTTCGCACGGTGGCGTGTCGGAGCAGAAGGTGCCGCTGATCTGCAACCGCCCCGTCGCGGGCGTGGCGAGCACGCGCCGGCTGCGCAACTTCGACGCGCTCGACCTCGCACTGAACCACGCCCAAGGCCCGCTGGTGGCCGCCGCCTGAACTTATTTGACGGAGCATTCCATGAGCAAGTCCGACCACGCCGCCCTGAAGCCCGGCACCGTGTACCGCGAAGCGCTGCGCATCGCGGGCGAGAAAGTCCACCGCGACCGCACCATCGAGGTCACCTACCCGTACACCGGCGAGGTGATCGCCACCGTGCCCAAGGCCACGCTGGACGACGTGCGCAACGCCCTGCGCATCGCCCGCGACTACAAGCCCACGCTCACGCGCTACGAGCGCTACAAGATCCTCATGCGCGCCGGCGAGATCATCGCCTCGCGTCTGGACGAGATGTCGCGCACCATCACGCTCGAGTCGGGCCTGTCGCGCAAGGACTCGCTGTACGAAGTGGGCCGCGCCTCCGACGTGCTGCTGTTCGCCGCCAACCAGGCGCTGGTGGACGACGGCCAGGTGTTCTCCTGCGACCTCACGCACCACGGCAAGAGCCGCAAGGTCTACACGATGCGCGAGCCGCTGCTGGGTGCCATCACCGCCATCACGCCGTTCAACCACCCGCTGAACCAGGTGATCCACAAGGTGGCGCCGGCCATTGCGACCAACAACCGCATCGTCTTGAAGCCCAGCGAGAAGACGCCGCTCACGGCCTTCCTGCTGGCCGACATCCTGTACGAGGCGGGCCTGCCACCGCAGATGCTGTCGGTGCTCACGGGCGACCCCAAGGAGATCGCCGACGAGCTGCTGACCAATGCCGACGTCGACCTCGTCACCTTCACGGGCGGCGTGCCCATCGGCAAGTACATCGCGGGCAAGGCCACCTACAAGCGCCAGATCCTGGAGCTGGGCGGCAACGACCCGATCATCGTGATGGAAGACGCGGACATCGAGGAGGCGGCGACGCTGGCCGCCAACGGGTCGTACAAGAACTCGGGGCAGCGGTGCACAGCCGTGAAGCGCATGCTGGTGCACGAATCGGTCGCTGACCGCTTCGTCGAACTGCTGGTGGAAAAGACCCGCGCGCTGAAGTACGGCGACCCGATGGACCCGGACACCGACATGGGCACCGTGATCGACGAGGCGGCTGCCAAGCAGTTCGAAGCGGTCGTCAACGAAGCCATCGCAGCCGGCGCCAAGCTCCTGTACGGCAACGAACGCCGCGGCGCGCTGTACTCGCCCACCGTGCTCGACCACGTCGACCCCGAGATGACCGTCGCCAAGCACGAGACCTTCGGCCCCGTGTCGCCCGTGATCCGCTTCAGGAACATCGACGAGGCGATCCGCATCTCGAACGGCACGGCCTACGGCCTGTCGTCCTCGATCTGCACCAACCGCCTGGACTACATCACGCGCTTCATCCGCGAGTTGAACGTGGGCAGCGTCAACGTGCGCGAGGTGCCGGGCTACCGCCTGGAGCTCACGCCCTTCGGCGGCATCAAGGACTCGGGCCTGGGCTACAAGGAAGGCGTGCTCGAGGCGATGAAGAGCTTCACCAACACCAAAACCTACTCGCTGCCATGGTGAGCGGCGCGGCGCACGAGGCGCATGGCGCATCGCGCGCCGTGCGTGAAACCCCACCCTCGATGGCGCTGGCCGTGGCGGCCAAGTGGCTGTCGCGCTACAGCCGCGCGCCCATGCCTTCGGCCAAGGCGGTCGACTCGGAAAGCGCGACCGCAGGCGATGCAGACCGCGACGCCGCACGCTGGATCGCCTGACCCGCCAGCACGCGCGCATGCGCATCCGCCGCGAGGATGTCGTCGATGTTTTCGTGCGCGGACGCAGGCGCGTGCTGGAGGCTGTCTTCCACCACGTGCGCAATGTCGGTGTAGCGCAGGCGCCCGTGCAGGAACGCATCGACCGCTACTTCGTTCGCCGCATTGAGCGTCACGCTGGCCGCGCACCCCTCACGCAGCACCTCCAGCGCCAGGCGCAGGCAGGGAAAGCGCTTCAGCTCGGGCGCGGCGAAGCTCAGGTGGGCGAGCTGCAGGAAGTCCAGCGGCGCCACGCCCGAGTCGATGCGCTCGGGCCAGGCCAGCGCGTGCGCGATCGGCGTGCGCATGTCGGGGCGGCCCAGCTGCGCCAGCACCGACTGGTCGGCATAGGCCACCATCGAATGGATCACGCTCTGCGGGTGGATCACCACCTCGATGCGCTCGGGCGGCATCGCGAACAGCCAGCGCGCCTCGATGGTCTCGAGGCCCTTGTTCATCATCGTCGCGGAGTCGACCGAGATCTTGCGGCCCATGCGCCAGGTGGGATGCGCGCAGGCCTCGTCGGGCGTGACGCGGTCCAGCGCCTCCAGCGGGCGGTGCAGGAACGGCCCGCCCGACGCGGTGAGCACCAGCCGCTGCACGCCCGCGCCGCCGGCCGGCGCGCCCGCCAGGCACTGGAAGATCGCGTTGTGCTCGCTGTCCAGCGGCAGCAGCGTGGCGCCGTGCGCGGCCACCGCGCGCATGAACAGCGCGCCGGACATCACGAGCGCCTCCTTGTTCGCCAGCAGGATCTTCTTGCCCGCGCGCGCCGCCGCCAGCGACGACAGAAGCCCCGCCGCGCCGACGATGGCCGCCACCACCGTGTCGCAGCCCGCCGACTGCGCCACTTCGCACAGCGCCTGCGGGCCATACATGACCTCGGTGCGCAGGCCGGCCGCGCGCAGCCGCGCCTGCAACTGCATGGCGTCTGGCGCGTCGCCGACCACCGCGACCTCGGGGCGGAAGGCGACGCAGTGCGTGAACAGCTTGTCGAGGTTGCGGTGCGCCGTCAGTGCATGCACCGTGAAGCGGTCGGGGTGGCGCGCCACGAGATCGAGCGTGCTGTCGCCGATCGACCCGGTGGCGCCGAGCAGGGTGAGGCGTTGCGTGGCCATGGCGATGCCTTCAGACGGCAGCGATCGGCACGACGCGCTCGCGCGACGACGGCTTCATCCACGCACCGAGTCGCTCGCTCGCCTCGGCATCGGCGCCGTAGCGCGCGGCCACGTAGGTCTCGACCAGCCGCGTGAAGTCGTCGGCGATGTGCTCGCCCTTGAGCGTCAGCGCGCGTTCGCCGTCGATGTACACCGGCGCCACCGGCTGCTCGCCCGAGCCCGGCAGCGAGATGCCCAGGTGCGCCAGCCGGCTCTCGCCGGGGCCGTTGACCACGCAGCCCATCACGGCCACGTGCATGTCTTCCACGCCCGGAAAGCGCACACGCCAGGCCGGTGCCTGCGCGTGCAGCCAGCCTTCGATCTGGCTGGCCAGCGACTGGAAGAAGGTGCTCGTGGTGCGCCCGCAGCCGGGGCAGGCGGTCACGCTGGGCGTGAAGGCGCGCAGGCCCATCGACTGCAGGATCTGCTGCGCCACCAGCACCTCGCGCGTGCGGTCGCCGTTCGGCTCGGGCGTGAGCGACACGCGGATGGTGTCGCCGATGCCCTGCTGCAGCAGCACGCCCATCGCGGTGGCCGAGGCCACGATGCCCTTGGAGCCCATGCCGGCTTCGGTCAGGCCCAGGTGCAGCGGGTAGTCGCAGCGCGCGGCGAGCTCGCGGTACACGGCGATCAGGTCCTGCCCCTGGCTCACCTTGGCCGACAGCACGATGCGATCGGGCGGCAGGCCCACGTCTTCGGCGCGCGCGGCGTTCTCCAGCGCCGAGACGATGAGGGCCTGGCGCATCACCTCGTCGGCCGGTTGCGGCTGCGCCGCCTGTGCATTGGCGTCCATCAGGCGCGCCAGCAGCGCGGGGTCGAGGCTGCCCCAGTTCACGCCAATGCGCACCGGCTTGCCGTGGCGGCAGGCGATCTCGATGAGCTGGCAGAACTGCGCGTCGCGCTTGTCGCCCCGGCCGACGTTGCCGGGGTTGATGCGGTACTTGGCCAGCGCCTGCGCGCAGTCGGGGTACTGCGCGAGCAGGCGGTGGCCATTGAAGTGGAAGTCGCCCACCAGCGGCACGTGCACCTGCTGGCGCGCGAGCGCGTCGCGGATCGGCGCCACCTGCGCGGCGGCCTCCTCGTTGTTGACCGTGAGGCGCACCAGCTCGGCCCCCGCGCGCGCCAGCGCCGCCACCTGCGCCACGGTGGCGGCCGCGTCGGCGGTGTCGGTGTTGGTCATGGCCTGCACGGCCACGGGCGCGTCGCCGCCGATGCGCACGGTGCCGACGCGCACCTGCCGCGAGAGGCGGCGTGCGACGGGCGGTTTCATGGCGTGGCCTTGCCGACGCGCGTTGATGATCCGGGCATGGTCGAGGCTCCTTGGTCCATCGTGGCGGCACCCTGGCGCTACGGGCGGTCGAGCACGACGTGGCGCGAGCGCGTCCAGTCCCAGCCGTTGCCGCGGCTGTCCACGTAGCGGTCGTTCTCCAGGATCCAGCGCAGGTTGCCGGCGCACATCAGGCCGAAGCTGTCCAGGTACAGGCCGAAGCGATCGGCGTCGGGGCGATGGGCGTAGCGGCGGCGCAGCAGCTCGCAGGCGTCGACGCGCGTGCGGTCGGCCTCGCGGATGCGCTGGCAGAGGATGTCCGCGGCCTCCTGCGGGCTGTGGCCGTGCGCCATGCGCAGGCTTTCCATCGCGTTGAGGGTCACGCCCACGGCATGCTCCTTGTGATGGGAGAGCAGGTCGTTGACCAGCGCGACGTGCTCGTTGGTGGCCAGGATGGCGCGCTGCAGGTCGGCGTCCTGCGCCAGCAGCTCGGTCAGGTCCAGGTCGTAGATGAACTCGGAGACCGGGAAGTAGGGCAGCAGCCCCGTGTTGGGATGGCGCAGCGCAAGAAACTCGTCGTACGGCAGCACCTTGCCTTCGGCCACCAGCCCGGCCTCCACTTCCACGCTGTCGAACCAGGCCTTCCACTCCAGGCAATAGCGGCGGTAGACCTGCGGCGACATGGACTGCCTGAGCCGGCCGAAGATGTCCGCGGCCGCGCGTGCCAGCGGGTGGCCTTCCAGCAGCGCGACGTCGCCGTCGCCGCACACCGCGTGCCGGCCCAGCGGCATGTCGTCGATGGCCAGGATGAGGCCCGTCACGCACGAGGTCAGGAAGATGCGGTCGGCCGAGCCGATCGGAAACAGCAGGCAATCCCACATCGGAAGGTGCAGGCGCAGGAATTTCAGCCGCGTCGCTTCGTCCGGAAACGGCAGGAACTCGCGGCCCCAGGCGGCATTGCGCTCGTCGATCACCGGGTAGTCGGTGTGGATCTTCGGGGGCACGCTGCAGAACATCTCCGGGATATGGAAGCTCACTTCGGGAAAGACGATGCGGTCGGGGTAGTTCATGGTGGGGTTCCGGTGGTCTTGGGGTGGGCCGTGGGTCAGGAAACAGGCGCGAGGGGCTCTGCCGATGCACCGGCTGCTCCCGCACCCGAGGCCGCCGACGAGACCGGCGGCACCGGGCGGATGGGAAAGACGCGCTTGTCGGTGGACGACGGCGGATAGAACCGGGCAGACCAGCGCCGGAACTCCGCAATCCCGCGATCGCCCCGGAGCAACTTGGGACGGCCGAGGAAGGCGCGGGCGTTCCAGATCGGAAAGTCGATCTGGGCAAAGCTGGCCAGCCAGCGCTTGGCCACCGGACCCAGCAGCGCATAGGCGGCCCGTCGCAGCGGCCGGGGCAGGCGTTCGAAGAGCGCGAGCTCAAAGGTGTCGATCCAGCTCATGGTCCATTCCATGGGCGCGGTGGGCGTGGAGTACAGCATCGTGATCACGCGAAAACCGATGCGGGACATCTCGCTTTCCGCCTGCACATGGCCCATGCCGAACTGCCGCATGCGCATGCGCATCGGCTGCCCGTGCCAGCGCGCGGTCAGCAGCGTTTCCATCCAGCAGTCGCCCACCTCGTAGGTCGCGGCGGTGTCCGTCAGTCCGTGGAGCCAGCCGAAATGCACCTGGTCGACGCTGTTCTCGCCAGTGTCCTGGGGATAGCCGCGCATCTCGTGGCTGCTGTGCTGCGGCGGCGATGCGAACGCGCTCAGGTCGCGCTCGGGCACCTCCCAGTTCGGCGGCCGGTTCTCGTGGTCCGCCCACACCATCACCGCGCCGTTGACTTCCTTCGTGTAGCGCAGCGTGAGCGATGCATCGGGAGGCGTGGTGCCCTGCCCGGTGCGCACGCAGCCGCCCTCGGGGCTGAACGCCAGGCCATGGAACGGGCAGACCAGTTCCTCGCCCTGCACCTTGCCTCCCACGCCGAGATGGGCCCCCAGGTGCGGACAGTAGGGGTCGATGGCGCAGGCGCGCCCCGCGGCCGTCCGGTACAGCACCAGGTCCTGGCCCATGAAGGGCACGGTGCGCACGGTGCCCGGTGGGAGGTCCCGGCTGAAGCAGACCGAGAACCAGCCGTCGGGGTAGGGCAGCGGTGCGCGTGTTTCACCCACGGTGCTGCGCCTGTTCGATGGCATGCCGCCGGATGCGGGCGGGGCGACGTCGCTGGCCGTGGCCTGGGGGAGGGCTGCAGTTCTCGTCATCATCTTCTCCGTTGACGGTGGGCGTGCGCGGGCGCGGCGATGCGCGCACCCGGCGTCATGGCGTGGCCACCTCGGCGGCGGCGGCCTCCGCGGCGAGTTCGGCCGGCAGCCGGAACACCACGTGCTCCTCGCGCCCGGGCAGCGTCAGCAGTTCCACCTCGGCCAGGCGGCGCAGCGCGGCGACCACGTCCTGCACCATGGTCTCGGGCGCCGAGGCGCCGGCGGTGACGCCCACCGCGCCGGCGTCGCGCACCCAGTCGGGCTTGAGCTCGCTGCCCTGCGCGATGAGGTAGCTGCGCACGCCGGCCTGCGCTGCGATCTCGCGCAGGCGCTGCGAGTTGGAGCTGTTCTGCGCGCCGACCACCAGCACCACGTCGACCTGCTGGCTCAGTTCGCGCACGGCCGTCTGCCGGTTCTGCGTGGCGTAGCAGATGTCGCGCGTGTCGGGGCCGACGATCTGCGGAAAGCGCCGCTGCAGCGCGTCGATGATGCCGCGCGTGTCGTCCACCGACAGCGTGGTCTGCGTGATGTAGGCCAGCGGCGTGTCGGCATCGAGCACCAGCGCGTCCACGTCGGCCTCGGTCTGCACCAGCGTGATCGGCGCGGGAATCTGCCCCAGCGTGCCGGTCACCTCGGGGTGCCCGGCGTGGCCGATGAGGATCAGCGCATAGCCCTTGGCGGCATAGCGGCGCCCCTGCTCGTGCACCTTGGTGACCAGCGGGCAGGTGGCATCGATCGCGCGCAGGCCGCGCGCGCGGGCTTCTGTTTCCACCGCGCGGCTCACGCCGTGCGCGCTGAAGATCGCGACCGCGTCGGCGGGCACCTCGGCGAGTTCTTCGACGAACACCGCGCCCTGCGCCTTCAGGCCGTCGACGACGTGCTTGTTGTGGACGATCTCGTGGCGCACGTACACCGGTGTGCCGTGGCGCCGCAGCGCGTGCTCCACCGTGTCGATGGCCCGCACGACGCCGGCGCAGAAGCCTCGGGGCTGGGCAAGGATGACGCGCATGGTGGGAGCTCCTGGTGGGGGTGGTTCATCGTTCCGCCGACGCTCTCAGGACCGGCTCGGTGTCCGCGTCGCCGGGCGGGGTGGCGGGATAGAACTGCGCGGACCAGCGGCGGAAGGCGGCGATGGAGCGGTCGCCCGCCATGAGGGCGGGGCGCTTGAGGAAGGCGCGGGTGCGCCAGAACGGCATGTCCTCGCTGGAGAACGAGATCAGCCAGCGATGCGCCATGGGGTTGAGCACGCGGTAGGCGAGCTTTCTGGCAGGCGAGGGCCAACCGTCGAACCGCGCGACGCTGGGGATGTCGATCCAGCGGAAGGTCCAGCGCAGCGGTGCGATGGGCGTGGCATAGACCAGCGTCGTGACCCGCAGGCCGAACTCCGGCATCTCGTTTTCCGCCCGGGTGTGCCCGAGGCCGAAGTTGGTCAGGCGCATGTTCAGCCGCTTGCCCTTCCAGCGCGCGCTGATCGAGACGGTGAGCGTGTGCTGCTCCATCTCGTGCGTCATCGCGGCCTCGGTGAGGCCGTGAAGCGATCCGAAATGGATCATGTCCACGCTGTTCTCTCCCACGGCGTCGCCGTAGCCGTCGAGTTCCCGCTGTCCGTACTGCGGGTAGATGCGGTCGTCGAGGTCGAGGCTCGGAAAGTCCCATTCGGGCGGGATGTCCTCGCTGTGGCGCCACACCATGACCACGCCGTTCGCTTCCTTGGCGTAGCGGCTCGTCAGCGCTGTGCGCGGCGGGGTCTGGCCCGGGCAGGCGCGCACGCACGCGCCATCGGGACCGAACACCAGGCCGTGGAACGCGCAGGTCAGGTGCTCGCCGTCGATCGTGCCGCCGTGCCCGAGGTGGGCGCCCAGGTGTGGGCAGTACGGCTCGATGACGCGAAGCAGGCCCGACGCCGTGCGGTAGACGACCAGGTCCTGTCCCATGAACGGGACGGTGATCAATGCGCCCGGCCTGACTTCATGGCTGAAGCACACGGCGAACCATCCGTTGGTGTAGGGCAGCGGCATGCGCGTGTCGCCCGAGGCGCTGCGCGTGTGCAGCAGCGGCTTGCGGGCACTCACGAGCCGCGGGGCGTGCTCGCCGGCGTGGGGGCCGGTCATGAGGCGAGTCGAGGGTTCAGTCATGGCCGAGGCTCCTTGTTCGAAGGCGGGGGGACGCACCTGTGCGCGGGCGGCTCAGTGCGCGCGCTGGATGACCAGGTCGGCCAGCTGGCCGAGACGCCGGGCCCCGGGCCCGAGCGGTGCAAGCGCGGCGTGGGCGCGTTCGCGCAGTTCGCCGGCCAGCGCGCGCGAGGCCGCCAGGCCGAGCATCGACACGCAGGTCGGCTTGTCGTCGTCGGCGTCCTTGCCGGCGGTCTTGCCCAGCGTGGCCGTGTCGGCGGTCGCGTCGAGGATGTCGTCGACCACCTGAAAGGCCAGGCCGATGGCGTTGCTGTAGTCGTCGAGCGCGCGGTACAGCGCGGCGTTGGCCGGCGTGTCGGCCAGGCCGCACAGCGCGCCCATGCGCACGGCCGCACGGATCAGCGCGCCGGTCTTCATGCGGTGCATCTGTTCGAGCGCCGGCTGGCTCAGCGACCGGCCCGCGCTTTGCAGGTCGATGGCCTGGCCGCCCACGAGGTGGCGAGAGCCGGCGGCCTGCGCCAGCTCGCGCACCAGCGCGATGCGACGCTCGGTCGGCAGCGGCAGTTCGCTCAGCGTGAAGAAGGCCTGCGCCTGCAGCGCGTCGCCCACGAGGATCGCGGTGGCTTCGTCGTAGGCCACATGCACGGTGGGCTTGCCGCGGCGCAGGTCGTCGTCGTCCATCGCGGGCAGGTCGTCGTGCACGAGCGAGTAGACGTGGACCATCTCGATGGCGGCGCCCGTGGCGTCGAGCGCATCGGGCGGCGCTTCGGCGAGGGCGCCCGCCGCCTGGCACAACAAGGGGCGGATGCGCTTGCCGCCGCCGAGCGCGGCATAGCGCAATGCCTCGTGCAGGCGCGTGGGCCGGGTGTCGGGCGGCGGCAGGTGCAGGCCGAGGGCCGTTTCGATGCGGCGGGTGGTGCCCCGCATCCACGCGTCGAAGGCACCGGCGGGTTCGATGCCGGTGCGCGGGACCGCGCGTGCCTCGTCCTGCCACGGAGCTTCTTGGTTCACTCAGGTCTTCCCGGGGTGGGGTCGGGTCGGTGCGCGGGACTCAGGTCCGCCGCGCAATGAAGCTGAACGACGAGGCCTTGTCCTTGAGCAGCGCGTCCGAGAAGCTCACCGCGATGTCGCGCAGCTCGGTGAACGTGGCGGTCTTGCTGGTCGGGTGGTGCGCGTCCAGGTTGTCCTTGACCAGCCCGTACCAGCGGATCACCTCCGCGTTCGAGGGCAGCACGCGCTGGTCGAGCACCGCGAAGCCGTGGCGCTCGAGCACCTGCTTCACGCCGTCGGGCGTCTTGCGGTAGCCCGATGCGGCGCGGTCGACCTTGTCCGGGATGTGCGACTTGTAGGTCGCCAGGTCCACCTTGTAGAGGCTCTCCGAAATGATGACCGTGCCGCCCGTGCGCATGCGCGCCGACAGCGCGGCCATGGCCTGCTCCAGCACCTCGGGCGTGAAGTGGATCAGGCTGCCGCGCAGGATGGCCAGGTCGTAGGGCACCCGCGCGTCGGGCAGCTCGCCGATGTCCTTGGCGTTGCACTGGTACAGCCGCACGCGGTCGGCCAGGCCTTCGTGCGCGATGAGTTCGCGCGCGCATTCCAGCTGCGGGCGGCTCACGTTCACGCCGTCGATGCGCGCGCACTGCGGGTAGCGCTGCGCAATGAACTTCAGCACCGGGCCCCAGCCGCAGCCGATGTCGATCGCGCGGTGCACGGTGGCCGGCGAGAGGTCGGCGCCGGCCTGCTCGGCGAGCTCGAACTGGTGCTCCATGTGGCGCCGCCCGGAGGCGTCGAGCGGGAGGTCGTGCGGGTCCATCTTGTCGTCGAACACGCCGTACTGGTACCAGAGCTCGTTGCCGATCGCCTTGCGCCACTGGTCGGGCGTGTCGGCGTAGACCTGCTCGATCTTGTCCTGGTAGTGGTCGAGGCTGCGGCTGTGGATGACGTCGATGCCGACGGCTTGCGCGGATGCTTGCATGGTGTGGGCGCTCCTGGTGGGGGAAATTCAGACGCGTCGCGCGATGACGCTGTAGGTCGAGAACTTGTCCTTGATCAGCGCGACCGAGAGGCTGACCGCCATCACGCGCAGCTCCTCCAGCGGCGGCGGGATGGTGTCCGGCGTGAAGTTCTTCTCGATGTTTTCCTTCACGTCGGTGAACCAGCGCGCCACGTCGATGTTGCGCGGGAGCACGCGCATGTCTTCGACTGCGAAACCGCTCTCTTCGAGCACGCGGCGGAAGTAGGCCGGTGTCTTGCGGTGCTTGCAGGCGAGGCGGTCGACCTCGTCCTCGATGTCGGAGCGGTAGTTGTCCAGCGGGATGTTGTAGAGGTTGTCGGAGATGACGACCTTGGCGCCCGGGCGCATGCGCGCGGCGACCTGCTTCATCGAGCGTTCGTACAGGTCGTTCGGGAAGTGCGAGATGACGCCGCGGATCGTCACCAGGTCGTAGGGCGTGTCGGGGTTGGGCAGCAGGGCGACGTCCTGCGCGTCGCACAGGTACAGGTTCACGCGGTCGCTCAGGTGCTGCTGGGCGTGGTAGCGGGCGCAGTGCGCGAGCTGCGTCTCGCTGATGTTGATGCCGTCGAGCTGGCGGCATTGCGGAAAGTGCTCCGCGAGGTAGCGCAGGCCGAAGCCCCAGCCGCAGCCCACGTCGAGGATGCGCCGGATGGGAAAGGGCGGGGGCTGGTCCAGGCCCGCGATTTCCATCTGCTGGTCGAAGTAGCGCAGGCCCGATTCGTTGAGCGAGATCGGCGGCACCGAGCGCGGGTCGTCGTAGACGCCGAACTGGAACATCAGGTCCTCGCCGATGGCCTTGCGCCAGTCCTCGGGGTCGTCCTGGTAGGTGTACTCGACCTTGGCGTGGTACGGGTTGGCCTCGGCACCCCGGATCACTTGAAGCGAAGGCGGGGCGGGCGCGTCGATGCGGCGTGCGGTGGCTGTGCTCATCGGGTTCTCCTGTGGCTGGCGGTCACGGTGGGTTTCAGGAAACGAGGCTCATGCGAGCCGTGCGGAACGCGGGGGCGTTGGCATCGAAGAACGCCTGGATCGACTGCACCAGCCCGTCGGCATCCAGGCCGTGGGCCGCAAGCAACCGGGCGCAGTCGCCGTGCTCGACGAACTGGTCGGGCAGGCCCAGGTGCAGCGACGGAATCAGCACGCCCTGCGCGGCCAGCGATTCGAGGCAGGCGGCGCCGGCGCCGCCCATCACGCAGCCTTCTTCGACGGTCACGAGCACGTCGTGCGTCTCGGCGAGCGAGAGCACCAGGTCGGCATCGAGCGGCTTGACGAAGCGCATGTTGGCGACCGTAGCGTCGAGCCGTTCGGCGGCGGCCAGGCTGGGCGCGACCATGGTGCCGAAGGCCAGGATGGCGATGCGCGCGCCCATGGGCTGCGTCGATTCGCGCCGCACCTGGCCGCGGCCGATGCGCAGCGGCTGCAGCGCACGCACGGGCAGCGCGCCGGGCCCGCCGCCGCGCGGGTAGCGCACGGCGGCCGGGCCGTCGTGGCGCAGGGCGGTGTGCAGCATCTGGCGGCACTCGTCCTCGTCGGACGCGGCCATCACGACCATGTTCGGAATGCAGCGCAGGTAGGCGACGTCGAAGGCACCCATGTGGGTCGCGCCGTCGGCACCGACGATGCCGGCGCGGTCGACCGCGAACACGACCGGCAGGTTCTGCAGCGCCACGTCGTGGATCAGCTGGTCGTAGGCGCGCTGCAGGAAGGTCGAGTAGATGGCGACCACCGGCCGCATCCCCGCCGCCGCGAGGCCCGCGGCGAAGGTCACGGCGTGCTGCTCGGCGATGCCGACGTCGAAGTAGCGCTCGGGAAAGCGGCGCTCGAAGTCCATCAGCGCCGAGCCCTCGCGCATGGCCGGCGTGATGGCGACCACGCGCGCATCGGCCTCGGCCTCGTCGCAGAGCCAGTCGCTGAAGACCTGGGCGTAGGTCGGCCTGGCGGGGGCGGCTGCCGGGGCGGTCTTGATGCCGGCGGCGGGGTCGAACTTGCCGGGGCCGTGGTACAGGACCGGGTCCTGCTCGGCCGGGCGGTAGCCGTGGCCCTTCTGCGTGACGATGTGCAGCAGCTGCGGCCCCGGCTGTGCCTGCAACTTCTGCAGGGCCGGAATCAGCGCGCCCAGGTCGTGGCCGTCGATGGGGCCGGTGTAGTGGAAGCCGAACTGCTCGAACAGGGTGGCGGGCGACAGGCCGAGCTCCGAGGGCTCGCAAGGGGCCAGCGCCGGGCGCATGGCGCGCAACCTTTGCCGGCTGGCTTCATTGGCGCTGGCATAGGCGCGTTCTGAAATCAATCCGCCCAGATAAAGGCGCAGCATGCCGACGGGCGGTGAAATCGACATGTCGTTGTCGTTCAATATCACCAATAAGCGGCCGCAGGCCTGCGTATTGTTCATGGCCTCGAAGGCCATGCCGGCGCTCAAGGCCCCGTCGCCGATCACCGCAATGGCGTGGTCGGTCGAATTGGAAATGCGGGCGGCCTGCGCAAATCCCAGGGCGGCGGAAATGGAGGTGCTGGAATGCGCGGTGCCGAAATGATCGTGTTCGGATTCGGTGCGCCTCGGAAATCCGGAAATACCACCGAATTGGCGCAAGGTGGGCATGGCCTGGCGTCGGCCGGTCAGGATCTTGTGGGCATAGCTTTGGTGGCCCACGTCCCAGACGATGCGGTCGCGCGGGGTGTCGAACACGTAGTGCAGGGCGACCGTCAGCTCGACCGTGCCGAGGTTGGAGGCGAAGTGGCCGCCCGTGCGGGACACGCTGTCGACGATGAAGGATCGCAATTCATCCGCAAGGCCCGGCAATTGCGCAATGCCGAGCTGGCGCAGCGAATGGGGCGAATCGATGGCTTCGAGCAGGGCATGCATTCCGGTTTCTCCGTGAGATGGAAACGCGCGGGCCGTGGCGACTGAATTCTTTATGCGATGCGGTACTGGCTAATTTCGGGCGAAACAATGCCTTGGAAATTGACGGTTCAATTTCCTTGTCAAAGCCTCCGAGGGAGCCTGAAAGCGCGTCGGCTCCGGGTTTTTAATTCCGGGTCGGGCGAAATCAGGAGGTCAGCGTAGGGGATGGATTTGGCGCACGCAAGCGAATGCGGCTGCAAATTTTTTGATACCCCAGGTTATTTACCCCCGAGGTTTTAATCAGTTTTTTGG
>NZ_JBWKYW010000037.1:0-67461 GCF_059423965.1 Variovorax sp. GW458-11-26-14-LB1 | reverse complement strand
GGTCGGCCTTGGGTTTCGGCGGTTCGACGAACTGGCTCAGGATCTCGACGGGAATCACCACTTCGGCGGCCCGGCGCAGCAGGCCGCTTTGCAGCGCCCACAACGCGGCGCCGTGAAACAGGATCACGCCGCCGGCAATGACGACAGTGCGCGACAGGCCAAGAAAGGAGGGAGGGGGGGCAAAGCGGTCAGACACGATCAACCATTCGAATGCGGGCACTACAAATCGTGCCCCGATTGCAGCAAAACCGCTACAGAGACGCTACTTGCGAAAAATCCACCAGACAGAGCCGGCGACGAGGATCAGGCTGCCGCCGAGAGCCGAGACGAGTTCCATGCTTTGCTTTCCTTGATGGAGTTGGCAAGCTGGATCGCTCTCGGCGCCGATTCGCAGTTCAGGGCGGCGACCGGGTGAGAGACACTGCACTGCGCCACGATGTCGCGGGCACAACCTTCACACTGGCCACACTGGGTGGCCACGCCGAGTTCGAACTGGACTTCGTCGAAAGTCATGCCCGCGCGCACGTGACGTGCGATTTCACGGTCAGAGACTCGGCGGCAGACGCAAACGATCATGGCGGTGAAAGCGGCAGTTGGCTGGCTGTTGGATGTGACTCATTATAAATAAGAATCCATCGCATTTGCAATCACTATGACTGACATGCCACCGGACTTTGCAAGCCGGTGTTACACCTCGGCCCAGAGCCGCAAGAGGTTGTGATAGTGGCCGGTGAGCGCCACGGTTTCCTCGCATTCGCCCAGGCGGGCGCGCAGTTTCTGGATGGTCTGGTCGAGTTCGAACAGCATGCCGCGCTGGGCGTCGCTGCGCACCATGCTCTGCAGCCAGAAGAACGAGCACACCCGCGCCCCGCGCGTGACCGGGTGCACGCGGTGCAGGCTGCTCGCCGGGTAAAGGATCAGGTCGCCGGCCGGCAGCTTGACCTCGTGCGAGCCGTAGGTGTCGATCACTTCCAGCTCGCCGCCGTCGTAATCCTCCGGATCGCTCAGGAAGAGGGTGCACGACAGGTCGGTGCGCAGCTGCTGGCTGCTGCCCGGCACCGCGCGCACCGAGCCGTCGACATGCACGCCGTAATGCTCGCCGCCCTCGTAGCGGTTGAACAGCGGCGGCACGAAACGCGCGGGCAGCGCCGCTGAGAAGAACAGCGCGTGGCGCGACAGCGCCGCCAGGATGGTCGCGCCGAGTTCGCGCGAGACGGGCGAAGACTCCGGCAACTGGCGGTTGCGCTTCACCTGCGCGCCTTGGTCTCCCACGGTTTCGCGGCCGTCGACCCAGTGGGTGGCATCGAGCGCGGCGCGCATCTCGCGCACCTGGTCAGGGCTCAGCACGTCGGGCACATGCAGCATCATTTCGGTGAACTCCACAAGAAAAAAGCCCCGGCGCAGGCCGGGGCTCGAGTGTCGCACCGCGCCTGCCGCAAGGGCCGGCACGGAGGCGACGCGGTCGTCGGGATCAGAACGCGAAGTTCGCGGTGATCTTGGCCGAGCGCGGGATGCCCGGCGTGTAGCGGTAGCCGCTCTTGTTGATGGCAGCCGCGTACTGCTTGTCGAACACATTGGCGATGTTCAGCTGGATGTCGACGTTCTTGTTGATGCGGTACGACGCCATGGCATCGAACACCCAGTAGGAGTCGATGTAGGCCGGCGTGCCCACGGCGCCGTCGGTGCCGCGGTGCAGCTTGCCGTTGTAGCGCGCGCCGCCGCCGACCGTCAGGCCGAACGGGAACTGGTAGGTGGTCCAGGCCGTGAAGGAGTTCTTCGGCGTGTAGGTCAGCACGTTGGTGCCGTCGGCGGTGACGTTGGGGCCGCTTTGCACCTTGGTGTCCATCGTGGTGAAGCCGGCGCTCATGCCCCAGCGTTCGGTGATGGTGCCCGCCACGCCCAGTTCGATGCCCTGCACGCGCTTCTTGCCGCTCTGGTAGTACAGCGCGGTGTTGGTCGGGTCCTGCACGACTTCGTTGCTCACGTCGGTGCGATAGACCGCGCCGGTCAGCGACAGCTTGTCGTCCAGCACGTCCCACTTCGTGCCGACTTCGAAGGTCTTGGCCTTCTGCGGCAGGAAGTCGGTGCGCGCCGCGCTGTTGCCCGTGCCGGCGGCCGACAGCGAGAAGTTCGCGCCGCCCGGGGGCTGGGCCGAGGTGCCGTAGGCCGCATAGATGCTGCCGTTCTTCGCGGGCTTGTAGACCACGCCGATCTTGCCGGTGAACAGGTTGTCGGAGAGCTTGAGCGACGAGGGCACCAGCGTGCCGACCGGCAGGCCGGGGTTGGTCGTTGCGGTCGACAGCGTCGCGCTCTGGAACGAGGTGCTGTAGTGATCGAAGCGCAGGCCGCCGGTGATCTGCCATTGCTCGTTGAGCTTGATGGTGTCGAAAGCGTACAGGCCGACCGTGTTGGTCACGCCCTTGCTGTCGGCGCCGCTGAGCATGCGGTTGTAGCCGTTCACGTACGGGTTCGGCGCGTACAGGTTGGCCACGGGCCATGCGCCGTTCTGCACGACCTTGCCGTTGAACGTGGCGCCGGGGCTGAAGTAGCCCAGGCTCGACTGCTCTTCACGGATCAACTCGACGCCCGCGCTGAGCGAGTGGCTCAGGCTGCCGGTGTTGAACTTGGCGGTCACGTTCGTCTGGTTGACGAAGATCGTGTTTTCCTGGTTCTTGTTGGTCGGCAGGTTGCGCGTGGTCGTCCAGGTCGACGGCAGGCCCGGGATCGGCGTGCTGAGGAACGCGGTGTTGCCCGAGGGCGGCGGGTTGCCGTTGGTGCCCAGGCCGCCGAGCATGAACGCCGTCAGCATGTAGTCCTGCTTGGTCTTGCCGTAGCGGGTCGTGTTGCGCAGCGTGATGTCGGGCGTGAAGTCGTGCTCCACGCGCGCCGTGAACATGTCGGCCGTCACCTTGTTGAAGTCGTAGACGGTGCCGTAGAAGTTCTTCGGATCGACCGGCGCCGCGTAGTTCAGGAAGCTGCGGCGACGTGCGCCGAGAGCGACCGGGTCGGGGTTCGAATAGCTGGGCAGGCCGATGGTCGGCACGCCGCCGTCGGGCACGTTGTCCTGGTCGACGTGCAGGTAGTCGAAGTAAAAGCGCGTGGGCGAATTCAGGCCGAGTGCGATCGAGGGTGCAATGGCCGTGCGCTTGTTCTTGACGAAGTCGCGACCGGGCACGCCCGAGTCTTCCATCGCCGCATTCAGGCGGAAGGCGGCGCCGATGCCATTGGCGCTGCTGAGCGGCTTGTTCCAGTCGATGCTGCCGCGCTTGTAGTCGGCGCTGCCGAAACCGAGCGAGCCCAGGAAGCTGTCTTCGAGCTTCGGCTTCTTGGTGACGAGGTTGATGTAGCCGGTGGGCGAGGTGCGGCCCACGTCGGTGCCCGACGGGCCCTTCACGACTTCGACCTGCTCGATGTTGAACATGTCGCGCGAGACCGAGCCCAGGTCGCGGATGCCGTCCACGAAGATGCTGCTGGAGCTGTCGAAGCCGCGCATGAACACGGCGTCGCCGGTGTTCGTGTTGCCGTTCTCGCCCAGGAAGAACGTGCCGACGCCGGCGGTGTTGCGCAGCGCTTCGGTGAGCGTGGTCGCGCCCTGTTCGCGAATGATCTGTTCCTTGATCACCTGGATGGTCTGCGGCGTGTTCACCAGCGGGGCCGTGAACTTCGGGTTGGCCGAGGTGTCGGTCTTGTAGTCGGCGGCGCTCGAATCCTGCACGCGGACTTCAGGCAGGGCCCGCCCGGTCTGGGCAAAGGCGGCAGGGGCTGCGATGGCCAGCAGCGTGGCTGCGGCGGCACCCGAAAGGTGAGGAACGGCGCGTGCGACGGCGTGTTTGCGGCTCTTGATATAGGCCATGTTGTTTTCTCCAGAAAGGGCGGGCGGGCAGAGCTCGACTGGCTGGGTCCGGGCGACGCACTCTCGGGGAGAAAAAGGGCGGCAAGACTGGCTGGGTGAGCTGATCTGCGAAGGGTTTTTGCAAATCGATGCAAATGATATTGCTTCTCAATACCAAGGTGCTCAACTGGCCGCTTTTAACCAGAAAGTTTCGCTCGCTCCGTTGCCGGCGCGCAACTGACGAGGCCGCGCGGGCCGTTCAATAGACGTCGCGGCGGTAGCGTCCGCTGGCCGACAGCTCGGCCCAGAGGTCGTCGCCGGCGATCTGCCGCAGCGCTGCGTCGACGCCCGATGCCATGCCCTGCAGGCTGCCGCAGACATAGACGGCGGCGCCATCGCGCAGCCAGGCTTGCAGCGTGTCGGCCACCTGCAGCAGGCGGTGCTGCACGTAGAAGCGCTCGGCCTGGTCGCGCGAGAACACCATGTCGAGCCGCGCGAGCGTGCCGTCGGCCTGCCAGGCTTCGATTTCCTGGCGGCAGAGGAAGTCGTGGGCGGACTGGCGCTCGCCGAACACCAGCCAGTTGTCCTTGCGGCCGGCCGCGGCGCGCACGCGCAAGTGGGCGCGCAGGCCGGCCAAGCCGGTGCCGTTGCCGATCAGGATCAGCGGGCGGTTCTCGTTGCCCTCCAGCCGGAAGCCGCGGTGCGGCCGCAGGCGCAGCGCCACGGAGTCGCCGACCGAAAGTGTCGAGGTGAGCAGGCCCGACGCGGCGCCCATCGAGCCGTCGGGATGCTGTTCTTGCCGCACGAGCAGTTGCAGTTCGCCGTCGGCGGGCAGGGAGGCGATCGAGTAGTCGCGTGGCCGCGCCGGATCGCTTGCGATTGCGACCTGCACCAGGTCGCCCGAAGCCCAGTGTGGCAGTGCGCCGGCTTGCGGCGTGAGGCCGAGATGGAAGACCGGGCTGCCCGTGCTGCCGGCGTTGAGCAGTTCGCGCCGCGTGAGCCGCCAGGGCGCGAAGCTTGCCGGGGCGTCGTCGCCGCCCTCCGGCGCATCGCCCCAGCGGGCGTGCCAATCGGCGAGCGCGGCGGGGTCGCTGTTGTCGACCTCGATGGGTTCGAAGTCGCGCACGGCGCCGGCCGTGTGAAGCCACGCGTCGAGCGCGCGGCCGAAGCCGCAGAAGTGGGTGTACTGGCGGTCTCCCAGCGCCAGCACGGCGTAGCGCAGCGATGGCAGCGCCAGCGGCGCGCCCATCACGCGTTCGGCGAACACGCTGGCGCCGTCGGGCGCATCGCCTTCACCGTAGGTGCTGGCCACGAAGAGGGCGCGGCGGGCCGAAGCCAGCGTGGCGCTGTCGAGGGCGTTGAGGGCCATCACGCGCACGGCCGTGCCCGCCGCGCGCAGCCGCCGCGCGGTCTGCCACGCGATGGTTTCCGCCTGGCCGGTCTGGCTGGCGAACAGCACGAGGGTGGGCGACGCCTGCGCGCCGTCACCGGCCGACAGGGCCGCGGCTTCGCGTGCGGCCGTGGCCTGCAGCCGTCGCTGGCGTGCGTAGATGCCCAGGCACAGCGCGGCATAGGCCGTGACCGTCGCGCTGGCCCCCAGCGCTCGCCACAGGGTCTCGGTCATGCGCTTGCCTGCGCCTGCCACGCGCGCGTGGCCTGCTCGGAGAGCGACCCGTCGTCGGCGCGGGAGATGAACAGGGCCGCGATGTCGCGCTGCTGCGCGAAGGCCAGGCCCTCGTCGGGGCCGAGCACGGTCAGCACGGTGGCGAGTGCATCCGCCTGCATGCACTGCGGGTGCAGCACGGTGACGCTGGCCAGCGCATGCGCCACGGGCTCGCCGTCGCGCGGATCGATCGTGTGCGACCAGCTGCGGCCTTCGATGGCGCGCCGGTGCCAGCGGTCGCCCGAGGTGGCCACGGCCATGTCGGCCAGGGCGATGCGTTGCGGGGGCGGCATCTCGGTATCGACCTGCACCCGCCACGGCGCGCCGCCGGGTCGCCGGCCGATGCCGCGCAGCTCGCCGCCGATTTCGAACAGCAGGTCGGTGAGGCCGAGCGCGCGCAACGCGTCGACGCCATGGTCGACTGCGAAGCCCTTGGCGATGCCGGACAGGTCGAGCTGCACGCCGCCGGGTTGCAGCAGCGTGTGGTTGGCCTCATCGAAGGTCAGCCGTTGCCAGCCGACGTTCGAGTGGATCGCGGCCAGCGCGTCGGGTGAGGGCAGGGCGTTGTCCTGTGACGCTGCGGGGCCGAAGCCCCAGCGCGCCACCAGCGCACCGACCGTCGGGTCGATCGCGCCGCCGCTGGCCTGCGCCCACGCGAGAGCGCACTGCATCACCTGTGCGAATTCGGCAGGCAGCGCATGGCGCGAGCCCGCGGGCGCGGCGTTGAAGCGGCTGATGAGGGAGCTTGGCTCCCAATGGCTCATCTGCGCGATCACGCGCGCGAGCGCGGCCTCGACCGCCTCGCGCACCTGTGCGAGCGGCAGCATCCGCGGGTTGTCGAAGCGCAGTGACCAGGTCGTGCCCATCGTCTGCCCGCCGAGCTGCTGGAGGCTGGCTGGATCGGCGGGGCGGGGAACGGCCGCGTTGGCGTAGCCGCCCGCTAGCCAGGTGCTGAAGGAAAGGCCCAAGGAAAAACGCAGGGTCAGGGCATCACTTCCAGGGTGGCCGCGTAGCTCAGGCGGCGTTCCTTGGCTTGCGGCACGGTGGTCTTGCTGTCCTTGGTGCTGGCGTCGAGCCAGTACATCCCGGCGGCCGGCCAGGTCACGCTGAACTGGCCCTTGTCGTCGGTCTTGAGCTTGAGCTCGTCGAGCTTGTCGCGGTACTGGGTGTTGCCGGCGGTCACGGTCACTTCGAGGTCCTTGGCGGGCTTGCCGTCCAGGTGCAGCGTGAAGGTGGCCTTCTCGCCCTTGGCCAGGTCGGTCGGGCTGCCGGCGGCAATCAGTTCCAGGCCCTGGCCGATGGGCTTGAGCGCCGAGGGCTTGCCGACGGTCACGAAGGTCTCGATGCGGCCGGCCGATTGGGTGATGGTCACTTCCTGCGCATCAGCCGGGATTTCCTTGGCGATGGTTTCGGCCGTGCCGCGGGCGCGCTTGTTCTGGCCCGTGGCCTTGTCCTTCCACGCGGCGAACGCGCCGTTGTTGACCACCGCGATGCGGTAGGTGCCTGGCTGCGCGACGTTCACGTCGAACACGTTGCGCAGCTTGAGCTTGGCCTCGGATTCCGGCTTGACCGTGCTGCCGTCGGGGGCGGTGATCTGCAGGCCGTCCAGGCGCAGCGGCGCATGGTTGGCAACGAACAGGTCGTTCGACACGGCGGCGTCGACGCTCACGGTGTCGGCCTTGGACAGCACGGTGGTCGAGGGCAGCAGCCAGGCGTTGTGCGCCTGGGTCACGGAAGCAACGGCCGACAGGGCGAGGGCGAGGCCGGCGGCGCGCAGGGTGAAGCGGGTCATGGTGGTCCTTGGAATGAGTGGGCGGGCGGAGTGGGTGGCGGCGGCGTTCAGGGCTTGAGTTCGAGCTTGATCTCGCCGAGCTCTTCCTTGCCTGCCGCGACCGGCTGCGCGGCGGCGGTGGGCGGCCACTGGAACGGGATGGTCACGACCTCGCGGCCGCCGACTTCACGGGCGGCTTCCACCACCAGCTTGTAGGCGCCGGGAGCGAGCTTGGGCATCGCGCCCGAGCCTTCGGTGAAGCTCAGCTGGTGCTTGCCGGCGGGCTTGGAGGCGCCGGTCACGCCATCGACCGGCACCGCCAGTTCGCGGCCGCCGCGGCGCCACCACTGGCGCATGTCCTTGAGCCACTTGGTGCCTTCGCCCTCGGGGTTGTTGGTCTTGGTGCGCACGTCGTACCAGACCGCCAGCGTGCCGGCCATCGTGCTGTCGGCGCGTTCGATCCAGGTCGCCACGTAGGGGCGGTGGTACTCCGACACGTTGAGCCGGGGAATCTCGATGTTGACCGACAGGCCGGCGGCAATGGCCGGGGCCGCGAACAGCGCCGACATGGCGATCGGTGCGAGCGAGTAGCGAAGGTGCACGGGAAAACCTCTTTCTTCCTGAATCAGCAAAGACAACGCACGGGCCGATCCGTCGATCGGATCGGTCAGTGAATGAACAGCAACGCGAGCAGCACCGGCACCACCAGCCCCATGCCCACCATGGGCCAGGTGAAGGGGCGGTTGCCTGCGTGCATCTTGAGAATGAACAGCCCGGTGACCGAGAAGACCAGCGTGGCGGCTGCGAAGATGTCGATGAACCAGCTCCAGGCCGTGCCGGTGTTGCGGCCCTTGTGCAGGTCGTTGAAGTAGGAGAGCCAGCCGCGGTCGGTGCGCTCGTATTCGACCTCGCCCTCGGGCAGGCTCAGGCGCAGCCAGGCGTCGCCGCCGGGGCGGGGGAGCGAGAGATAGATTTCGTCGTCGGACCACTCGGCTTCGCGGCCGGCGGTGTCGATGTCCCATTGCTTGCGCAGCCAGGCCTGCAGTTCGGCGGGCAGCGGGGCCTTCCCTTGCTGAGCCTTGGCGGCCGGCAGCTGCTGTTCGAGGCGGGCGCGCAAGGCGTCGTCGACCGTGCCGTTGTGCGTGGTGACGACCGGCTTGGCCTCGATCTGGCCCGCGTGGTTGAGTGTGAAGCCCGTGACGCTGAACAGAATCATCCCGACGAGACAGATGGCGGAACTGACCCAATGCCACTCGTGGAGGGTCTTGAGCCAATAGGCGCGGCGGCGGTTGTCGGAACGGGCGGGGGCAGTCATCGAAAGCGCGAATTGTAGTCGCGCGAATGAGAATGACTGCTATTCAGTGGCTATGAAGTTAAGTAAAGAGCAATAAAAAACGGGGCCGAAGCCCCGTTTGTTTGCAATGCCGTGGCAGCGTTGCGTTGTGCTTACTCGAGCTCGCCCACTTGCAACTGCAGGTAGTTCTGCAGGCCGACGCGGTCAATCAGGTCGATCTGCGTCTCGAGGAAGTCGATGTGCTCCTCGGTGTCGTCCAGGATCTCTTGCAGCAGGTCGCGCGAGACATAGTCGCGCACCGATTCGCAATGCGCGATGCCGTCCTTGATGGTCGCTTGCGCGCCGGTTTCGGCGCCGAGGTCGCAGCGCAGCAGTTCGGGCACGTCTTCGCCGATGTTCAGCTTGCCCAGGTCCTGCAGGTTGGGCAGGCCGTCGAGCATGAAGATGCGGTCCATGAGCTTGTCGGCGTGCTTCATCTCGCCGATGGATTCCTCGTATTCCTTCTTTGCCAGCTTGTCCAGGCCCCAGTGCTTGAGCATGCGGTAGTGGAGGAAGTACTGGTTGATCGCGGTCAGCTCGTTCTTGAGCTGCGCCTGCAGGTGTTCGATGACTTTGGGGTCGCCCTTCATGATTATTTTCCTTGTTCTGAAAGCGGTGATTGTCGGAGGGGCGAACACGCACTTGCAAGCAAACCCATGCTGCGCCGGTCTGCATGCGTGTGATGGTGATACACGTTCGTATTGACCTGACGCAAGGCGATGCGCGAGGCGATGGCAAACATAGCGGGTTCCAATACTTTCAATAGTTGATATCTATCAAAAACGATATATTGGTAGTTATACTCATGGCTCACGCTTATTTTTCCAACCGCAGCATCCAAGGAATCACATGTCCCTGATCAACACCGCAGTCCAACCTTTCAAGACCCAGGCTTACCTCAATGGCAAGTTCATCGATGTGTCCGACGAGACGCTCAAGGGCAAGTGGTCTGTGCTGATCTTCATGCCGGCGGCCTTCACCTTCAACTGCCCGACCGAAGTCGAAGACGCGGCCGACCACTATCCCGAGTTCCAGAAGCTGGGTGCCGAGGTCTACATCGTGACCACCGACACGCACTTCTCGCACAAGGTCTGGCACGACACGTCGCCGGCCGTCGGCAAGGCCAAGTTCCCCCTGGTGGGCGACCCGACCCACACGCTGACCAACGCGTTCGGCGTGCACATCCCCGAAGAAGGCCTGGCACTGCGCGGCACCTTCGTGATCAACCCCGACGGCATCATCAAGACCGCCGAAGTGCACTCCAACGAAATCGCCCGCGACGTGAAGGAAACCCTGCGCAAGCTGAAGGCAGCGGTCTACACCGCCGAGCACCCGAACGAAGTCTGCCCGGCCAAGTGGAATGACGGCGACAAGACCATCGCTCCGTCGTTCGACCTCGTCGGCAAGATCTAAGCGCCCCGCGCAAAGCCCGGGCGCTCACGAGGCCCCGGGCTTTTTTGTCCCCAGTTGATAGTTTCCAGTTATCGAAAGAGAGTCCGCCATGCTTGACGCCAGCACCAAAGCCCAATTGAAGAGTTACCTCGAACGCGCCACGCAGCCGATCGAGATCGTTGCCTCGCTCGACGACAGCAAGGCTTCGGGCGAAATGCTGTCGCTGCTGAAGGACGTTGCCGAAGTCTCGCCGCTGGTCACGCTGACCGAAAGCCGCGACGACAGCCACCGCAAGCCCTCGTTCTCGGTCAACCGCCCGAGCGAAAACCACGGGCCGCGCTTTGCCGGCCTGCCGATGGGCCATGAATTCACGTCGCTGATCCTTGCGCTGCTGCAGATCGGCGGCTACCCCCCGAAGGTCGAGCAGGCCGTGCTCGACCAGATCAAGGCGCTCGACGGTGATTTCGAGTTCGAGATCTACGTCTCGCTCACCTGCCACAACTGCCCCGACGTGGTCCAGGCGCTGAACCTGATGGCCATCCAGAACCCGCGCATCCGCACCACGATGATCGAGGGCGGCACCTTCCAGGACGAAGTGAAGGAACGCCAGATCATGGCCGTGCCGACCGTGTTCCTGAACGGCACCGAGTTCGGCCAGGGCCGCATGAGCCTGGAAGAAATCCTCGCCAAGATCGACACCAGCGGCGTCGAGCGCGAAGCCGCGAAGATCGCCGCCAAGGACGCCTTCGACGTGCTGATCGTCGGCGGTGGCCCCGCCGGTGCCGCTGCCGCGGTGTACGCCGCACGCAAGGGCATCCGCACGGGCGTCGCCTCGGAGCGCTTCGGCGGCCAGGTGCTCGACACGCTGGGCATCGAGAACTTCATCTCGATCAAGGAAACCGAAGGACCGAAGTTCGCCCACGCCCTCGAAGAGCATGTGCGCGACTACGACGTCGACATCATGAACCTGCAGCGCGCCAAGGCGCTGGTGCCCGGCAAGGACCTCATCGAGGTGCAGCTCGAAAGCGGCGCCTCGCTCAAGAGCAAGACCGTCATCATCTCGACCGGTGCCCGCTGGCGCAACATCAACGTGCCCGGCGAGCACGAGTTCAAGAGCAAGGGCGTGGCCTACTGCCCGCACTGCGACGGTCCGCTGTTCAAGGGCAAGCGCGTGGCGGTGATCGGCGGCGGCAACTCGGGCGTCGAGGCGGCGATCGACCTGGCCGGTATCGTCGGCCATGTGACGCTGATCGAGTTCGACACGCAACTGCGCGCCGACGCCGTGCTGCAGCGCAAGCTCAAGAGCCTGAAGAACGTCGACATCTTCACCAACGCGCAGACCACCGAGATCACCGGCGACCAGAAGGTCAACGGGCTGGTCTACAAGGATCGCGCATCGGGCGAGCTGAAGAAGGTCGAGCTCGAAGGCGTGTTCATCCAGATCGGCCTGGTGCCCAACACCGACTGGCTCAAGGGCACGGTCGAGCTGACGAAGCACGGCGAGATTGTTGTCGACGCGCGCGGCCAGACCTCGGTGCCCGGCGTGTTCGCGGCGGGTGACGTCACCACGGTGCCGTTCAAGCAGATCATCATCGCGGCCGGTGACGGCGCGAAGGCGGCGCTCGGTGCGTTCGACCACCTGATCCGCACGACGGCCCCTGCGTGAGTAAGTCTTAAGTGCCTGAAGTTGTGAAGATGAGAATTATTCTCATACAATAAAAACACGGGCACACCGCTGCCCCTCATTGCCAGCCAGGTCACTCGCGCAAGCCTTTGCGCCTCAAGGTCCAGCAAGCAGTTCTTCAACTGTTTTCTGGACCTTTTTCGTGGCCGCTCATTTCCCTCGACCGTCTTCCCATCGACCCGCGCTGCTGCCCTGGCTGATCGCCTCGGCCTTCGGCATGGCCGCCGCGCCCGCGTGGTCCCAGCAACTCGCGGCGCTCGGCGAAGTGGTGGTGAGCGGATCGCGCTCGGAGCAGGCCAGGGACGACCTGCCGCTGAGCATCGAGGTCATCAACCGCCAGGACATCGAGAGCAAGCAGATCCACGACATCCGCGATGCCGTGCGCGACCTGCCCAACGTGTCGGTCAAGCGTTCGCCTGCGCGCTTCGGGTTGGCGCAGGGCAATACCGGCCGCGACAGCAACGCGGGCTTCAACATCCGTGGCCTCGACGGCAACCGCGTGCTGCTGCTGACCGACGGCATCCGCACGCCGCGCAGCTACGTGTTCAGCGCCAATGCGTTCGGGCGCGACTACTTCGACATCAGCCTCGTCGAGCGCATCGAGATCATCAAGGGCCCGGCCTCGGCGCTCTACGGCTCGGACGGCCTGGCCGGGCTGGTCAACTTCATCACCCGCGAGCCCTCGTCCTTCCTGCGCGAGGGCAAGACCTTCGGCGGCAGTGCGAACATCGGCTACAGCGGCGAAGACAACGGCGTGCGCGGCGGCGTCACGCTGGCGGGCAAGGCGAACGACGTGCTCGAATGGCTCGTGTCCGCCAACCTCGGGCGCGCCAGCGAACTCGAGAACCGGGGCTCGCTCAACGTGCCCAACCTCGACCGCACCACGCCCAATCCGCAGCGCGACCAGACCCGTTCGCTGCTGGCCAAGGCCATCCTCACGCCCAACGCCGACCAGCGCCACGCCTTCACCTTCGAACACGTCGAGAAGAGCAGCCGCTACAACCTGCTGTCGGGCGTGGCCAAGCCGCCGTATGCGTCCACCTCGGTGATCGGCCTCAATGCCAAGACCGACCTCGACCGCGATCGCCTGACCTACGAAGGCCGGTTGCGCCTGAACAGTGTGATGGCCGACAACCTGCTCGCTGTCGTGAGCTACCAGAAGGCCGGCTCGCGCGAGTACATCTACGAAGACCGCTTCACCGCGGCCGACCGCACGCGCGACGTCACCTACGACGAGAACACCTGGCAGTTCGGCCTGCAGGCCGACAAGACGATCCGCATGGGCAGCTGGGCCCAGAAGATCACCTACGGCCTGGACTACACGCGCACCAACGTCGAGAACCTGCAGACCGGCCTCGTGCCGCCGGCCGGCGAGAGCTACCCGCTCAAGCGCTTTCCCGACACGCGAGAAACCTCGAGCGCCTTCTACGTGCAGGACGAGTTCATCCACGACCGCTGGAGCATCACGCCCGGCATCCGCTTCGACCGCTTCTCGCTCGATGCGAAGCAGGCGGGCTTCAACGCGCAGGCCGTGTCGCTGTCGGGCTCGGCCGTGTCGCCCAAGCTGGGCGTGCTGTTCCGCGCCACGCCGCAGTTCAGCGTGTATGGCAACTACGCCTCGGGTTTCAAGGCGCCCAACGCATTCCAGGTGAACAACTTCTTCGAGAACGTGATTTCGGGCTACAAGACGATCCCGAACCCGAACCTCAAGCCCGAGAAGAGCCAGAACATCGAGCTGGGCGTGCGCGGTCGCACCGGCCTCCTGAGCTTCGACGTGGCCGCCTTCACCGGCGACTACAAGGACCTCATCGAGAACGACAAGCTCGTGGGCGGGCGCGGCATTCCGCGCATCGACCCGCTGATCTACCAGACCGTCAACGTCGGGCGCGCGCGCATCAGCGGCTTCGAGATCAAGGGCGAGCTCGATTTCACCGAGAACGGCAACGGCTTCTCCGTGCCCTTCGCCTACGGCCGCACGCAAGGCCGCGACCGCACCAACAACCGGCCGCTTAATTCGATTGATCCGCAGAAGTTCAGCGCCGGACTCAAGTACCAGGCACCGGCCTGGAGCGTGCGCCTCGATGCGGTTCATCATGGCGCCAAAGAGTGGGAAGACGTCGATCGCAGCGAAGTGACCACGGGCCTGCAGTTCCGCACGCCGGCGGCCACCACGCTGGACATCAGCGCGCAGTGGCGCATCCGCAAGGACCTGCGCCTGAACGCGTCGGTGACCAACCTCACCAACAAGCGCTACTGGATGTGGAGCGATGTGCGCGGCGTAACGACCACCTCGGCCATCCGCGACGCCTACACCCAGCCGGGCCGCAGCTTCAACGTCTCGCTTGTGGCGGACTTCTGAGCCGCACCGCCACTTCTCTCCAAACAAAAGGACACCCGATGAATGCCGAAGACATCCGCACCCGTTTCGCCGAACTGCGCGCCAAGGGCATGCGCCACAAGGACGCGGCCGCGGCCATGGGCCTGAGCGAAGGCGCCGCCATCGCGGCGCACACGGGCGCACACGACAAGGCGCTGCGCGCGACGCGGCTGAAGGGCCCGTGGGTCGAGCTGCTGCAGGCATTGGAGCTGTGTGGCCCCGTGCTGGCGCTCACGCGCAACGAGACCACGGTGCACGAGAAGACCGGCGTCTACGAGAAAGTGTCCGGCAGCGACGCGATGGGGCTCGCGCTGGGCGAGGTCATCGACCTGCGCCTGTTCTTCAGCCGCTGGCATGCAGGGTTCGCGGTCAGCGAGGCGGCGGCCAATGCCGGCGTGCCGCCGTCGCTGAGCCTGCAGTTCTTCAGCCCGCAGGGCGTGGCAGTGCACAAGATCTTCGTGCGCGATGCGACCGACCGCGATGCGTTCCAGTCGGTCATCGACACCTACACCGCCGCACCCGACGCACCGGTGCAGTTCGTGCCCGCCGAGAAGAAGGCGGCGCCACGCGACGACGGCGCCATCGATGCGGTCGCACTGGCCGACGCCTGGCGCGGCATGCAGGACACGCACGAATTCTTCGGCCTGCTCAACAAGTTCGACGTGGAGCGCCAGCAGAGCTTTCGCCTCACCGAAGGCGAGTTCACGCAGCGGGCCGAGACCGGCGCGGTGCGCGAGCTGCTGCTCGAGGCCGCGTTCGACGGCACGCCGATCATGGTGTTCGTCGGCAGCCCCGGCTGCATCCAGATCCACTCCGGCCCGGTCGTGCGCATCGAGCCGATGGAGATGCACGGCATGCAGTGGCTCAACGTGCTCGACCCCGGCTTCAACCTGCACCTGCGCGAAGACCGCATCGCGAGCGTGTGGATCGTCCAGAAGCCGACCAGCGACGGCATCGTGACCTCGGTGGAGGCTTTCGATGGCGAGGGCGAACTGATGGCGATGTTCTTCGGTGCGCGCAAGCCGGGCGTGCCAGAGCGCGCGGAGTGGCGCGAGATCGTGGCCAAGCTCTCGCGCCTGGCCACCTCGGAAGCGCCAGCGCGATGAGTGCTGGCACCTTTCCGGGCGTGGTCGAGATCAAGGCCTTCGTGCCGGCGAAGGACTTCGCGCTCTCCATTGCCTTCTACCAGGACCTGGGCTTCACGCTGGCCTCGAACGAGGGCGGCATTGCTTACTTCTTCTGTGGCGAGAGCAGCTTCCTGCTGCAGGACTTCTACGTCCAGACCCATGCAGAGAATTTCATGATGCATCTGCTCGTCGATGACGCGCTGGCCTGGTGGGACCGCGTGCAGGCGCAGCGGCTGACCGAACGCTACGCCGTGCAGGCCACGCCGCCCGCCGAGCGCCCGTGGGGCATGGTCGATTTCACGCTGACCGACCCGAGCGGCGTGCTCTGGCGCATCGCACACAACATTCCCCGGCGCGGCTGACGCGCGTTTTTCCCTTTCGCTGTCCGTGATCCCATGACTGAACAACGAGATCTCTCTTTTCTTTCTTCTTCTTCCGTGCCGCGTCGTCGTGATGCGCTGCGCCTGCTGTCTGCTGCAGCGCTCGGCGCGGGCGCGTGGCCCGCGTTCGCGCAGGACAGCAAGCGCCTGCCGCGGCTGGTCACGGTCAGTGGCGCGATCACCGAGGTGGTCTATGCGCTCGGCGCCGAAGGCCAGCTGGTCGGCACCGACACGACCAGCCTGTTTCCCGCTGCGGCGCGTGCCACGCCCAAGGTGGGCTACATGCGTCAGCTGTCGGCCGAAGGGCTGCTCTCGCTGAAGCCCGACGCGATCATCGCGACCAACGAGTCGGGTCCGACCGTCGTGCTCGACCAGATTCGCACGGCCGGCGTGAAGGTCGAGATCATCGAAGCCGACCACAGCTGGGGCGAGGTGCAGCGCAAGGTGCAGGCCGTGGGCCGCGCCGCTGCCAAGGAGGTGCAGGCGCGCGAACTGCAGGCTCGGCTCGATGCCGAATGGGCACAGGTGCTGCAGCGCATCGGCGGCGCGAAGGGGCGCAAGCCGAAGGTGCTGTTCGTGCTATCACACAGTGCGAGTCCGCAGGTGTCCGGCGAGAAGACCGCGGCGCATGCGGTGATCGGCTTTGCGGGTGGCGTGAATGCGCTGGGCGGCTTCCACGGCTACCGGCCGATGACGGCCGAGGCCATGGCCAGCGCGGCGCCCGACATCATCCTCACGAGCACGCAGAGCATCGAGGCGCACGGCGGCGTCGACAAGTTCTGGGAGCGGCCCGAACTGGCGCTGACGCCGGCTTACAAGAAGCGCGCGCTGATCACGCAGGACGCCTTGCTGCTGCTGGGCTTCGGCCCGCGCCTGCCGGCCGCCATCGGCGAGCTGCACGACAAATTCCGGGCCGCGCTGGCATGAGCCGCCGGGCCGCTCCCAAGGCGAATACCGCAGCGCGAAGCGCGAAGGCTACTCAATGAGTCAGCGCTTCGGGGCGCGTGCCGTGCTTTGCGGCAGCGCGGTGCTGCTCGTCGCGGCCTTCGCGGTGGGCGCCGTGTCGGGTGCCTACGCCATCAGTCTTTCGCAACTGTGGAACGTGCTGACCTCGCTGGGGCAGGGTGCAAGCGGCCAGTCGCCCGAGCACCTCGTGTTCCTCAACATCCGTTTGCCGCGCCTCGTTCTCGGCGTGGCGGCGGGCGCGGGGCTCGGCATGGCGGGCACGCTGATGCAGGGGCTGTTCCGCAACCCGCTGGCCGACCCGGGGCTGATCGGCATCAGCAGCGGCGCAGCGCTGGCGGCCGGCGTCACCATCGTGCTGGGCGCTTCGTTCTGGCCGATGCTGCCGCGCACGCTCGGCAGCTGGACGCTGGTGCTCATGGCCTTCGGCGGCGGCTTCGTCGTGACCTTGCTGATCTACGGCCTGTCGCGCAGCGAAGGCGGCACGCGCATGGCGCTGATGCTGCTGGCGGGCATCGCGATCAACGCGCTGGCCGGCGCCGGCCTCGGCCTGCTGAGCGTGATGGCGACCGACGAGCAGCTGCGCAGCCTGCAGTTCTGGTTGTTGGGCAGCCTGGGCGGCGCGCGCTGGAGCGCGGTCCTGCTGGTGGGGGCGGCGGTGCTTCTTTCATGCTGGGCCGCGGCATCGCTCGCTTCGCCCTTGAACGCCATCGCGCTCGGCGAGGCGCAGGCGGCGCTGCTGGGTGTGGACGTCGAGCGCACCAAGCGGCGCGCCGTCGTCATCACCGCGGTGGCGGTGGGCGCGGTGACGGCCACGACCGGGATCATCGGTTTCATCGGCCTGATCGCGCCGCACTGGGTGCGCATGGTGGCCGGGCCCGACCACCGCATCGTGCTGCCGGCCTCGGCGCTGCTGGGCGCGGCGCTGGTGCTCGCGGCCGACACGGTGGCGCGCACGGTGATGGCGCCGGCCGAACTGCCGCTGGGCGTGCTCACGGCTTTCATCGGCGTGCCGATGTTCCTGTTGATGCTGCGGCATTTCAGGGGGCGCATATGACGACGGCGACGGGACACGGGGCGCTGGCGTGCGCCGGCGTCGAGGTGCGCATCGGCGCGAAGACGTTGCTGGCGAATGCATCGGTCGAACTGGCGCCGGGCCGCGTGACCGCGATCCTCGGCCCGAACGGCGCGGGCAAGTCGACGCTGCTGTCGGTGCTGGCCGGCCAGCGCGAGCCGACGCAGGGCAAGGCGATGCTCGACGGCCGGCCTCTGTCAGACCACGGCATGCCCACGCTGGCATTGCGCCGGGCCCTGATGCCGCAGGAAAGCGCGGTCGCCTTCGACTTCACGGCGCAGGACATCGTCGCGCTCGGCCGCTACCCGCACCGCCGCGCGCCGACCCGCGACGAGGACGCGATCATGGCCGAGGCGATGGCCCTGACCGACGTCACGGCGCTGGCGCCGCGCATCCTCAACACGCTGTCGGGCGGCGAGAAGGCGCGGGTCCATCTGGCGCGGGCGCTGGCCCAGCTCTGGCATCCGCGCCCCGACGGCGCGAGCCGCTGGCTGCTGCTCGACGAGCCCACCGCCGCGCTCGACCTTGCGCACCAGCATTCGGCGATGCGTCTGCTGCGCGCCTGGGCGGCGCGGGGCGTGGGTGTGGTGGCCGTGCTGCACGACCTGAACCTGGCGCGGCGCTATGCCGATGAGGTCGTGGTGCTGGGGGCGCCCGGCGGCCTGCGCCAGGGGGCGACTGCCGACGTGCTGCAGCCCGCGCTGATCGAGGCCGTGTGGCGCATGCCCTGCCAGCCGGTAACCGGCGCGGACGGCGTCACGCAGTATCTGTTCGGATAGCCCGTCGGGTGGATGGTGTTTGCTATTGAAAAGATAGCAAATCAGTAGACCAACCGCTCCGGCCGCAGCTCCTGCAGGATCGTCGTCGCGATTTCCTCGATCGACTTGGTGGTCGTCGAGAGCCAGCGGATGCCGGCGCGCCGCATCATGGCCTCGGCCTCGCTGATTTCGTGGCGGCAGTTCTCGAGGCTGGCGTAGCGCGAGTTGGGCCGGCGTTCGTTGCGGATCTCGCTCAGCCGCTCGGGCTGGATCGTCAGGCCGAAGATCTTCTTGCGGTGCGGGCTCAGCGCCGGCGGGAGCTGGCGGCGGTCGAAATCTTCGGGAATCAGCGGGTAATTGGCCGCCTTCAGGCCGTGCTGCATCGCCAGGTAGAGCGAAGTGGGCGTCTTGCCGCTGCGGCTCACGCCGACCAGGATCACGTCGGCGCCTTCCAGGTCACGGTGGCTCTGGCCGTCGTCGTGCTGCAGGCTGAAGTCGATGGCCGCGATGCGGTCGTTGTAGGCCTTGCTCTTGCTGACGTCGCTGAAGCGGCCGATGCGGTGGTTCGACTTCATGGCCAGCTCGATTTCGAGCGGCCGCACGAAGGTGCCGAACATGTCCAGCAGCATGCCCTTGCAGCCGGTTTCGATCACGCCCAGCACGTCCATGTTGGCCAGCGTGGTGAAGACGATGGGCCGAACGCCCTCGACTTCAGCCGTGTGGTTGATCTGCCGCACCGCCTGGTGCGCCTTGTCGACCGTGTCGGTGAACGGCAGCCGCACGTGGCGCGGCTTCATCTCGAACTGGGCCAGAACGGCGTTGCCGAAGGTTTCGGCGGTGATGCCGGTGCCGTCGGAGACGAAGAAAACGGTGCGTGTATGCATGGTGTTGCTTTTGCGGCGGAGTCCTGCGGCGCGCGCGACCTGCCACGCCTACAATCCGGGCCATTATCGGGAATCCGCTTTCCCAACCCCCTCGAATTCTTTCCATGCACACCGCGACCGCACCCAAAGCAACGACAACGATCGTGCTGCGCCGTCTGCATGCAGCGCCGGTTTCAACTTCTGGAGCTTCCCCATGTCTGCACTTTTCGAGGCGACCGCACTGGTCGTGCCATTTGAAAACCTGAGGATGACCGACGTCGAGTCGGTTGGCGGCAAGAACGCCAGCCTCGGCGAAATGATCTCGCAGCTGCCGCAGGGCGTGCGCGTGCCGACCGGTTTTGCGACCACGGCCCACGCGTTCCGCCAGTTCCTGGCGCACGACGGCCTGGCCGACAAGATCAGCAAGCGCCTTGCCGCGCTGGACACCGAAGACGTGCGCGCCCTGGCCGCGGCCGGCGCCGAAATCCGTGCCATGGTCGAGGCCCAGCCGTTCCCGGCCGACCTGCAAAAAGCCATCGGCGAGGCCTTTGCCACGCTGAGCGCCGGCAACCCCGCCGCCTCGTTCGCCGTGCGTTCCTCGGCCACCGCCGAAGACCTGCCCGACGCCTCGTTCGCCGGTCAGCAGGAAACCTTCCTGAACGTGGTCGGCATCGACGACGTGCTGCACAAGATGAAGGAGGTGTTCGCCTCCCTGTACAACGACCGCGCCATCAGCTACCGCGTGCACAAGGGCTTCGAGCACGACGTGGTCGCGCTCTCGGCTGGCGTGCAGCGCATGGTGCGCTCCGACCTCGGCGCCGCCGGCGTGATGTTCACCATCGACACCGAGTCGGGCTTCGACCAGGTCGTGTTCATCACCTCCAGCTACGGCCTGGGCGAGACGGTGGTGCAGGGCTCGGTGAATCCCGACGAGTTCTACGTCCACAAGCCGACCCTCAAGGCCGGCAAGAAGGCCGTCATCCGCCGCAACCTCGGCTCCAAGCTGATCCAGATGGAGTTCGCCACGCCCGAAGAGAAGAAGGCGAGCGGCAAGCTGGTGAAGACCACCGACGTCAAGGCCGAGCAGCGCAACCGCTACTCGCTGAGCGACGCCGACGTCGAGCAGCTGGCGCGCTACGCGCTGGTGATCGAAGAGCACTACGGCCGACCGATGGACATCGAATGGGGCAAGGACGGCACCGACGGCCACCTCTACATCCTGCAGGCGCGTCCCGAAACGGTGAAGAGCCAGCAGCAGGGCAAGGCCGAGCAGCGCTACAAGCTGCTGGGCAAGGGCGCCGTGCTGGCCGAAGGCCGTGCCATCGGCCAGAAGATCGGCACCGGTGCCGTGCGCATCGTGCACAACATCAGCGAGATGGACCAGGTGCAGGCCGGCGACGTGCTCGTCACCGACATGACCGACCCCAACTGGGAACCGGTGATGAAGCGCGCCGCCGCCATCGTCACCAACCGCGGCGGTCGCACCTGCCACGCGGCCATCATCGCGCGCGAACTCGGCATTCCGGCCGTGGTCGGCTGCGGCGACGCCACCGACCTGCTGAAGGACGGCACGCTCGTCACCGTGAGCTGCGCCGAGGGCGACACCGGCTTCATCTACGACGGCCTGCTCGAGACCGAAGTGACCGAGGTGCAGCGCGGCGTGATGCCCGAGATCGACCTGAAGATCATGATGAACGTGGGCAACCCCCAGCTTGCCTTCGATTTCGCGCAGCTGCCGAACCACGGCGTGGGCCTGGCCCGCCTGGAGTTCATCATCAACAACAACATCGGCGTGCATCCGAAGGCGATCCTCGACTACCCGAACGTCGACAACGACCTGAAGAAGGCCGTCGAATCGGTGGCCCGCGGCCACGCCTCGCCGCGTGCGTTCTACGTTGACAAGGTCACCGAAGGCGTCGCGACCATCGCCGCCGCGTTCTGGCCTAAGCCCGTCATCGTGCGCCTCTCGGACTTCAAGTCGAACGAGTACCGCAAGCTGATCGGCGGCAGCCGCTACGAGCCGGAAGAAGAAAACCCGATGCTGGGTTTCCGCGGCGCGGCGCGCTACCTGAGCGCCGACTTCGGCGAGGCCTTTGCCATGGAGTGCGAGGCGCTCAAGCGCGTGCGCAACGACATGGGCCTGACCAACGTGCAGATCATGGTGCCCTTCGTGCGCACGCTGGGCCAGGCCGAGCGCGTGACCACGCTGCTGGGCGAGCATGGCCTCAAGCGCGGTGAAAACGCGCTCAAGCTGATCATGATGTGCGAGGTGCCGAGCAATGCCGTGCTGCCGGAAGAGTTCCTGAAGTTCTTCGACGGCTTCTCGATCGGTTCGAACGACCTGACCCAGCTCACGCTGGGCCTGGACCGCGACTCCGGCCTCGAGCTGCTGGCGGCCGACTTCGACGAGCGCGACCCGGCCATCAAGGCACTGCTGAGCCGTGTCATCAAGGCCTGCAAGGCCGAAGGCAAGTACGTCGGCATCTGCGGCCAGGGCCCTAGCGACCACCCGGACTTCGCGTTGTGGCTGGCGGAGCAGGGCATCGAATCGATCTCGCTGAACCCGGACAGCGTGATCGACACCTGGCAGCAACTGGCCCAACGAGGCTGAGCCAGCGCGCGGCGGGCAGGCCCCGCCGCGTGGTGCAACGCGGCGAATGGCGGAAATCCCCATGGGGGATTCCCCCGTGCCCGCCTGTGCAAATGAAACAAAGTGCGTTTCCGGTGTCAGACTCGTGACATTCGCAGGCGGCGCAATCCGGCTGCCTGCCTGAGGTGATGCGGGCCCGTCAGGGCCCGTGTCAGCACTTCGCCGGAGACCCCCATGATTCTTGTCAAGACGGAAGCCGGACAGCAGGTCCTCAAGGACCGCTCGGTGCCGTTGACGCCGCGCCAGCGCTCGGCCTTCATCCAGTTCGACGGCAAGCGCTCGATCGACGACGTGCTGGGCTCAGGCCTGGGCATCGGGCGCGAGGAGGTCGATCAGATGGTCGCGCTGGGCCTGCTGGCGCCTCTGGACGGCCAGCCGCCAGCCGCGGCGCCCGCAGTTTCGGCGGCCCCGGCGCCGGCTGCATCTTCCGGCCGCAGCCGGCAGCAGCGCTACAAGGACGCGTACCCGATCGCCACCCAGCTGACCGGCAGCTTGGGCCTGATGGGCTTCCGGCTCAATCTCCAGGTCGAAGGCACGACCAGCTACGAAGACCTCCTGGCACTGGCCCCCAAGATCCGCGCCGCCGTGGGCCCGGAAAAGGCCGCCGCCCTCGACAAGGCCCTCAACGACTGAGGTGCCTTGCCGGATTGCGCAACACAGGGCTATAATCGCCGGCTTTGCCTTGCCATACCGCGCCCGACGCTGCGGGTGGCTTTTCCTCTTCCACGGAAGAATCCACAAGGAGTGCCATGCGTCACTACGAAATCATCTTGCTCATCCACCCGGATCAGAGCGAACAAGTTCCGGCCATGCTGGAGCGTTACAAGGGCCTGATCACGGCCGGCGGCGGCAAGGTCCACCGCGTTGAAGACTGGGGCCGCCGTCAGCTGGCCTACCAGATCAACAAGCTCAACAAGGCCCACTACCTGTGCGTCAACATCGAAGCTGAACAAGCCGTGATGGGTGAACTGGAACACGCGTTCAAGTTCAACGATGCCGTGCTGCGTCACCTGACCGTTCAGAAGAAGAAGGCCGACACCGGTCCTTCGTCGATGATGAAGACGGTCGAGCGCGAAGAGGCCCGCAAGGCCCAGCAGGCCGAATACGCCGCCAACAACAACTGATGGCGTGACGGCTGCCGCTGCGGCGACCGGGGTCAACCAGCTTCTGCTGACCGCCTCTGTCGCCGAACTCGGAACCCTGCGATACACGCCAGCCGGCCTGCCCGCCCTCGATCTGAAGCTCGACCATGAGTCGACGCTCCAGGAGGCGGGAAAGCCCCGGCAGGTGAAGACGGCCCTCAAGGCCGTTGCGTTCGGCGCCATCGCCGAGCGGCTCGCAGCGCAGTCGATGGGAAGTCTCTGGCGATTCCAGGGGTTTCTCGCGACACCGGGCAACGGCAAGCATCCGGTCCTGCACATCCAGGATTTTCAGCAAGATTAATTTTCGACAAGAGGTCCCCCAATGGCCACGTTCAAGAAATTCAACAAAGACAAGCGCCCGAAGCGCAACACCCAGTCGCTGCTGTTCAAGCGCAAGCGCTTCTGCCGTTTCACCGTCGCTGGCGTCGAAGAAATCGACTACAAGGACATCGACACGCTGCGTGACTTCATCAGCGAAAACGGCAAGATCATCCCCGCACGCCTGACCGGCACGCGCGCGATCTACCAGCGTCAGCTGAACACCGCCATCAAGCGCGCGCGCTTCCTGGCCATGGTGCCGTACAGCGACCAGCACCGCGTCTAAGAAGGAGCACACACCATGCAAATCATTCTTCTGGACAAGGTTCTGAACGTCGGCGGCCTGGGCGACATCGTCAAGGTCAAGGACGGCTACGCACGCAACTTCCTGATCCCCTCGGGCCGCGCCCGTCGCGCCACCGCTGCCAACAAGGCCGAATTCGAAGCCAAGCGCGTCGAACTCGAAAAGGCTGCCGCCGCCAAGCTGGCCGAATCGCAAGCCCAGGGCGAGAAGCTCGCCGGCTCGACCGTCAAGCTGACCCAAAAGGCTGGCGTGGACGGCCGTCTGTTCGGTTCGGTTACCAACGGCGACATCGCCGAAGAGCTGAACAAGCAAGGCTACAAGGTTGCCAAGTCGCAAGTGCGTCTGCCCAACGGCCCGATCAAGGTCGTCGGCGACAACACCGTGAGCGTCTCGCTGCACACCGACGTGGTCGTCGAGATCACCGTCACGGTCTACGGCGAAACCGCCTGATCGTTCGCAGCGCCCGGTGCGCTGACGCAAGAAAGCCGCCTTCGGGCGGCTTTTTCTTTTCTGCGCGCGAGTTGTCCACCTCGCCGCACCGGAAGTTCACTGTTTATTAACAACCTTGTCCACACACGCCGCGCCCTGCGCGGCTTAGCATGCAGGGTTGCAAGGGAAGTCCATGTCCGCCGTTTTCTCCTATGCCGACAATGATTCGTCGGCCGACCGCCAGATCGCGCAATTGCGCATTCCGCCTCATTCCATCGAGGCCGAATCCAGCGTGCTGGGGGGCTTGCTGCTGGACAACGGTGCCTGGGACCGCATGGGCGACCTGCTGGTCGACGGCGACTTCTACCGCCATGAGCACAAGCTGATCTACGCGGCCATCGGCGGGCTGATCAATGCCAGCAAGCCGGCCGACGTGATCACGGTCTTCGAGCAGCTGCAGAACCTCGGCAAGGCCGACGACATCGGCGGGCTGGTCTACCTGAACTCGCTCGCGCAGTACGTGCCGAGCGCGAGCAACATCCGGCGCTACGCCGAGATCGTGCGCGAGCGCTCCATCCTGCGCAAGCTCGTGACCGCCGCCGACGAGATCGCCACCAACGCCTTCAATCCGCAGGGCAAGCCGGTCGACAAGATCCTGGACGAAGCCGAGCAGAAGATCTTCAACATCGGCGAAGAAGGCACGCGGATGAAGCAGGGCTTCCAGAGCATGGATTCCCTGGTGGTCGAGCTGCTCGACCGCGTGACCGAGATGGCCGAGAACCCGAACGACATCACGGGCGTGCGCACGGGCTTCAACGACTTCGACAAAATGACCTCGGGCCTGCAGCCGGGCGACATGATCGTGCTGGCCGCGCGTCCCTCGATGGGCAAGACCTCGCTGGCGATCAACATCGCCGAGCACGTGGCGCTCGAAGAGGGGCTGCCGGTGGCAGTGTTCTCGATGGAAATGGGCGCCGCCCAGCTGGCGGTGCGTATCGTGGGTTCCATCGGCCGCATCGACCAGGGCCACCTGCGCACCGGCAAGCTCAGCGACGAGGAGTGGCCGCGCCTGACCGAGGCCATCGAGAAGCTGCGCACGGTGTCGCTGCACATCGACGAGACGCCGGGCCTTTCGTCCAGCGAACTGCGCGCCAATGCGCGCCGGCTGGCGCGCCAGTACGGGCGCCTGGGCCTGATCGTGGTCGACTACCTGCAGCTCATGTCGACCAGCAGCTCGGGCGACGAGAACCGCGCCACGGCCGTGGGCGAAATCTCGCGCGGCCTGAAGATGCTGGCCAAGGAACTGAAGTGCCCGGTGATCGCGCTGTCGCAGCTCAGCCGTGGCGTGGAAGCGCGTACCGACAAGCGCCCCATGATGAGTGACTTGCGCGAATCCGGCGCCATCGAGCAGGACGCGGACATCATCATGTTCATCTACCGCGACGACTACTACAACAAGGAGTCGAAGGAGCCGGGCGTGGCCGAGGTGATCATCAGCAAGCACCGGAACGGACCGACCGGCACGGTGAAGCTGGCCTTCCTGAAACCGATCACCAAGTTCGAGAACCTGGTGGGCTACAGCAACAACGACGAGTACTGACCGCAGGGCAGCTCGTCAGCCGGCATCGCTGCCGGGTTCGGATGTCGAGGCCGGCGGCTTCTGCTCCCACACCTTGTGGCGCTGCGCCTCGGCCTTCACTTGCCGCAACAGGTCGGCCAGCGTCTTGCCCGGCTCGTCCTGGAAGCGCGTGGTGAGCACCTCCACCGCCTCCATGCGGTCGACCCGGAAACCGCGGAAATCGTTGCGCAGCTCGCACCACGTCGAGAGCGTCCAGACCTTGCCCCAGTAGAAGCAGCCCAGCGGCCGCACCGTGCGCTCGCTGGCGTCGCCCGAGACGTCGCGGTAGTGCAGCCGCAGCTTCTGGTGCGCCTGCACGGCCTCGCGCAGCGTCTGCAGCCGCGTGCGCAGGGCGTCGTCGAGGCCGAGCGCAGGTGCATAGAGCGCCAGCGCCTCCGCCGAGACGCGCGCCGCCGGCGGCAGCACTGACAGGATCTTGCCCAGGCCGGTTTCGATGTTGCGCGCCATCGCCGGATCGACCCAGCTCTGGGTCATGCGTGCGGCGGCCACGAGCGCCGATGCCTCGTCCTGCGTGAACATCAGCGGCGGCAGCTCGAAGCCCGCGCCGAGGCGGTAGCCGACGCCGGCCTCGCCCTCGATCGGCACGCCCTGGTGCTGCAGGTCGGCCACGTCGCGGTACACCGTGCGCTCCGACACCTCCAGGCGCTGCGCCAGGAAGGCGGCCGTGGTGAGCCGGCGGCCGCGGATGAGCTGCACGAGCTGGAAGAGGCGGTCGGCGCGTCGCATCAACGCGTTCCGACGAGTTTCCTGGCGAAGTCCTCGACAAAGTAGCGCTTGCCGCGCTGGACCACCGTGTGGCCTTCGGCCTCGAGGCGCGACATCTGGGCCTCGATGCCGCCCGGGTACTTCGGGTTGAGCTCGCCGCCGATCTTGAGCGTGCGCCAGTACGGTGTGCCTGGCGCGCGGCCGGCGCCGGTCGTCATGGCTTCCTCGGTGGCATGGGCCACCATGTGGGCGAAGATGGCCGTGGTCACGGTGCAGCCGATGGTGGCCTGGTGGCGCGCCGCGATGTCTTCGCCGATGCCGAGCACGGTCGCGAGCCGACCTTCGGGCACGCCGCGCATGGCCTCCTCGACCTCGGCGGGCGAGGGTGTGGCGATGGTGCCCTCGCCGTGCCGCGCGCGCATGGCCGGGGGAATGGCCTTCACGTTCGGCAGGTTCGGGTAGCCGGCCAGCCTGTCGCGCCAGCCCTTGCGTGTGCTCATGAGACTCCGATGTGGATCGCCACGGCGTCCGGCCCCTCGTAGGCTTCGAAATCGCTGCGGTAGCGGCGCACGATTTCCGGGTGCGCCTCGAAATACTGCCAGATGCGCTGCCAGGTGGCGATCACCATCTGCGGCATCTCGCCGCGGCCGGTGAACACGAGGTAGTCGCCGGCTTCGATGGCGACGCTGTTGGCGCCATCCGAGACGGCGACGCCGGCCGTCATGTCGAAGGCGCCGTGCGCGTCCGATTCGTAGGCGGAGTAGACGCTGAAGATGCGCGTGTCGCTGGTGCGGTGCGGCGTCGACTCGTAGGTCTGTTCGCCGAAGAAGCGGTTCCACAGCGCGCCGATGCGTGCGGTGGCGGGGTCGATCTCTTCGCGGTTGGTGGTGCGTACCGTGAGGCCGGCGACGCGGAAGGCGTCGTGGTGTTGGCGGATGGGGTCCATGCGATTTTTCTCCGGAAGTGGCGGATGAGGAGGGCGAAAGCGCTCAAAACAGGAGCGCCTTCGGTTCGGCCTTCATCGTCTGCGCGATCAGTTTCATGTCGATGTCGGTGATGTCGAACAGGCCGAAGCGGAACTTGTAGCCCCATTGCTTCGGGGTTTCGATGAAGGCGAGGCGTTCGATCAGCGGGGCGATGGGCGCCTCGTGCGCCGCGACGTAGGCCACGTCGCGGCGCCACGGGACGAAGCCGTTGCCCATGTCGAACTCGTACGGATCGCCCGGTTGCACGATGCCCAGCGCCACGAAGCTTTGCAGCTTGTCCGTGCCGCCGAACACCGTGGCCGGCGCGTAGTAGGCCACGCGGTCGCCTGCTGCCACGCGCTTGAGCGGCGCGAGCTTGCCGTGGCCCACCTGCATGAACCCGAGCGGCCGGTGGTCCCGGCCGCGCCGGGCGTGCTCGGCGCTGGCGACCGCAATCCAGTTGCGTTGTGCCATGGGTGTCTCAGGCCGGGGCGTGCAGGCCGACTTCGTTGCCTTCGGTGTCGCGCAGGTGGGCGATGAAGCCCATGCCCGGTGGCAGCGCGGACTTGGGTGCCACGATCTGCCCGCCGGCCGCTTCGACGCGCGAGAGCACGGCATCGATGCTGGGCATGCAGTCGAGGTAGACGCGGATGCCGCTGCCGGCCTGCGCACTGGTGTTGGCGCCGGGCTTCAGCGCGCCGCCGGTGGCGGGGTCGTCGTAGGGAAACACGGCCAGGGGGTTGCCGCCGAAGTCTTCGCGGCGCAGCTTGCGCGCGAGCACGGTTTCGTAGAAGGTCTGGGCGCGGTCCAGGTTGGCGACCGGAATCTCGAACCAGGTGATGGCATGGGTGGTCATGAAGTGCTCTCTTTCGTTCGTTGCGTTGGGAGGAGCCTGGATGGTGCGAGCCGCCTCCTGACAACGTCTTGTCAGTAGCCTGTCATGACGGACGAAAAAAAGCCCGCGATGCTCCGGGAGCATGCGCGGGCTTGTGTCGGCCGGAGCCGATGGATTTACAGCACGTCGCTCGCGAAATCGGCCAGTCGCGAGCGTTCGCCGCGCGCCAGCGTGATGTGCCCGCCGTGCGGCCAGCCCTTGAACTTGTCGACCGCGAAGGTCAGGCCCGACGAGCCTTCGGTGAGGTAGGGCGTGTCGATCTGCGCGAGGTTGCCCATGCAGATGATCTTCGTGCCGGGGCCGGCGCGGGTGATCAGCGTCTTCATCTGCTTGGGCGTGAGGTTCTGCGCCTCGTCGATGATCACGTACTTGTTCAGGAAGGTCCGGCCGCGCATGAAGTTCATGCTCTTGACCTTGATGCGGCTGCGGATGAGCTCGTTGGTGGCCGCGCGGCCCCACTCGCCAGCACCGCCGCCGTCGCCTTTGGCCAGGAACTCGAGGTTGTCGTCGAGCGCGCCCATCCAGGGGCCCATCTTTTCTTCCTCGGTGCCGGGCAGGAAGCCGATGTCTTCACCGACGCTCACCGTGGCGCGGGTCATGATGATCTCGGTGTAGCGGCGGTCGTCGAGCACCTGCGTGAGGCCGGAGGCCAGTGCCATCAGGGTCTTGCCGGTGCCGGCGGTGCCGGTCAGTGTGACGAAGTCGATCTCGGGGTCCATCAGCAGGTTCATCGCGAAGTTCTGCTCGCGGTTGCGCGTGTTCACGCCCCACACCGCGTTCTTGCCCGAGCTGTAGTCCTTGAGCGTCTTGAGCACCGCGGTCTTGTCGCGGATTTCGGTGACGCGCGCGTACATGCTCGGTTCGCCGGGCGCCTCGAAGAAGACGAATTGGTTGATGTAGAGGTTGGGCACCAGCGGACCGCTGATCCGGTAGAAGGTGTTGCTGCCGCTTTGCCAGCTTTCGACCGTCTTGCTCTGGCGGGTCCAGAAGTCGGGCGGGAGCGCGAGCGAGCCGGCGTAGAGCAGGTCGCCGTCTTCCAGCGTCTTGTCGTTCTGGTAGTCGTCGGCGGCCAGGCCCAGCGCGCGCGCCTTGACGCGCATGTTGATGTCCTTGGACACCAGCACGACTTCCTGCTTCGGCTTGCCCGGGCGGTCCTTGGCGTACTCGTCGCGCAGTGCGTGCACCACGCCCAGGATCTGGTTGTCGGCCTTGCCCTGGGGCAGGCTGATCGGGAGCGAGTAGTCGAGCGGGGCGGTCTGGAAGAAGAGGCGCCCGCCGGCTTCACGGTGGCCGGTGGTGTCCAGCTTCAGGCCCTTGTCGATGTCGGCGTCCTGCGCGGCGGCCAGTGCGTCGAGCGTGCGGCTGGTCTGGCGGCCGTTGCGTGCGACTTCGGTCGTGCCCTTCTTGTGGCCGTCGAGCTCTTCCAGCACGATCATCGGCAGGAAGATGTCGTGCTCCTCGAAGCGGAACAGGCACATCGGGTCGTGCAGCAGCACGTTCGTGTCGAGCACGAACAGCTTGGCGGGGCCGGTGGACTTGCGCTTGGGGCGTGCCGGGGCCTGCTGGGGCGCCGCGACGGGCGAGGCGGCTGCCGGGGCAGGCGTGGGCGCGCGCGTCTCGACCTGCACCATCGCGGGTTGTTGCTGCTGCGGGGCGCTCACCGGTGCCGACGTGGGTGCCGGGGCGGGTGCAGCCTTGGTTTTCGAGCGGCGTGCCGGGCGCGCTGGGCGTGCAGTGGGCGCATCGCCGCCGCCTTCCGTGCCGAGGTTGTCGAACAGCTCCAGCGGCTGCGGTCCGCTCTTGGCGGGGGCGTCGTCGCGCGAATCGCCGGAACGGCGCGAGTTTCTGTGCGAGGGACGGGCGGGTGCGTCGATCGCGTCCGGCGAGAGCAATGCGGCGCGTTTCGTGGGGGCGGGAGGCAATGGCATGGGTCAGGTCGCTCGCAAGGAAGAAAGAGGAGGGCCGGAAAACGAAAAAGCCGCCTGTAGACCCAGGCGGCTTCGTTCGGAGGATGCGGTCGTGGAGCTCAACGGCATGAGGCCATTATGCACACCGCAAAAGACGCACCAGAGGCTCTTTGCACACTGCGTGGGGCAATTCCCACGACTTGATGCAAAAGCGCACGCCCGGTGCCTTGCGGCGCGATCAGGCGGCTTTCTTGAGTGCCTTGACGGCCTTGAGGACGTCTTCGACATGGCCTGGAACCTTGAGTCCGCGCCATTCGGCCTTCAGGATGCCGTCGGCGCCGATCAGGAAAGTGCTGCGCTCGATGCCCTTGACCTTCTTGCCGTACATGATCTTGTTCTTGACCACGCCGAACATGTGGCACATTTTTTCTTCGGTGTCGGCAATCAGTTCGAAGGGGAGTTCGAGCTTGGCCTTGAATTCGTCGTGCGACTTCATGTTGTCGCGCGACACGCCGAAGACCGTGGCACCGGCTTTTTCGAAGTCTTTGTAGTGGTCGCGGAACTGCATCGCTTCGGTCGTGCAACCCGGAGTGTTATCTTTCGGGTAAAAATACATGACCATGACGTGGCCGAGGTGCGAGGTGTTCGAAACCTTGATGCCGCCCGTGGCGTTGGCGTCGAATTCAGGAATGGGTTTGTTGACAACGATCGCCATGAAACTTGTTTTCTCCGTTAGATTCCGTTCTCCGAGCCCTCTCAGCCTTTTTCGGGCTTGCTCGATGAACGGAGGATTGGTCGTTGCTAACTTGGGGTAGCTGGCCGGTTCGCAACCCGGTATTTTACCTCGAAAACCCCTCTCTCAGCCACCCGCCGGGCTCTCGACGAGCAGGGCGGCGATGACGTGCCGGCCTTCGCCGGCCAGGATGTTGTAGGTGCGGCAGGCCGCCGGGGTGTCCATCGTCTCCACGCCGGTGCGTTGCGCCATCAGGGGCTGCAGCCAGGCCGGTTGGGGAAATCGGATGCGGTTGCCGCTGCCGAAAATGACCAATTCGGCGCCCAATGACGCCAATTGCGCGAATTGTTCGGGGCCCAGCTGGTCGAAACGCGTGCAATCCCAGGCAAAGCGTTCGCCACGCGAACCCACGACCACGCTGCCCTCCACCTTTTCGTTGTTGATCGCGACCCAGCCGGGGCCGTGTGCGGTGAGGGTCTGGACGTCGGATTTGTCGGGCTGGAGCTTCATCGGGGCACTGGGAACTGTGGTCAAATTATAGGTTTTCCCTAGTGACACGAGGCCCGCAGGGGCCTTTGACCTTCGAGTAAACCCGCCCGGGAGGGCCCCTTTGAAGCAGCTCAAGAAATCGGCCAAGCTGGCCAACGTCCTCTATGACATCCGCGGCCCCATCATGGACGCCGCCAAGCAGATGGAGGAAGAAGGCCAGAAGATCATCAAGCTCAACATCGGCAACCTGGCCGTGTTCGGCTTCGATGCGCCTGAGGAGATCCAGCAGGACATGATCCGCAACCTGCCGACCTCGGCGGGCTACTCGGACAGCAAGGGCGTTTTCGCGGCGCGCAAGGCCGTGATGCACGAGACCCAGAAGCAGGGCATCGCGGGCGTCACGCTCGACGACATCTACCTGGGCAACGGCGCCAGCGAGCTGATCGCCATGTCCACCAACGCGCTGCTCAACGACGGCGACGAGCTGCTGCTGCCGGCCCCCGACTACCCGCTGTGGACCGCCTCCACGAGCCTGTCGGGCGGTACGCCGGTGCACTACCTGTGCGACGAGGACAACGGCTGGATGCCGAACCTGGCCGACATCCGCGCCAAGATCACGCCGCGCACCAAGGGCATCGTGGTCATCAACCCGAACAACCCGACCGGCGCGCTGTATTCCGACGAGCTGCTCAAGAGCCTCGTCGAGATCGCCCGCGAGCACGGCCTCGTGATCTTCGCCGACGAGGTCTACGACAAGGTGCTGTACGACGGCGTCAAGCACACGGCCATCGCGAGCCTGTCGACCGACGTGCTCACGCTGACCTTCAATTCGCTGTCCAAGAGCTACCGCTCGTGCGGCTACCGCGCCGGCTGGCTCGTGGTGTCGGGCGACAAGCGCAGCGCACGCGACTACATCGAGGGCCTGAACATGCTCTCGAACATGCGCCTGTGCGCCAACGTGCCGGGCCAGTGGGCCATCCAGACGGCGCTCGGCGGCTACCAGAGCATCAATGACCTCGTGTGCGAGGGCGGGCGCCTGCGCCGCCAGCGCGACCTGGCCTACGAGCTGATCACCGCCATTCCCGGCGTGAGCTGCGTCAAGCCCAGCGCTGCGCTCTACATGTTCCCCAAGCTCGACCCCGAGGTCTATCCGATCGCGGACGACCGCCAGTTCTTCCTCGAGCTGCTGAAGGAAACCCGTGTGATGCTGGTGCAGGGCACCGGCTTCAACTGGGCCACGCCGGACCACTTCCGCATCGTGTTCCTGCCCCACGAAGACGACTTGCGCGAGGCCATCAACCGCATCGCCAAGTTCCTGGAGCAGTACCGGTTGCGTCGCAAGACGGGACCATGAAATCCGCCTGCGTCGCTGCCGCGCTGTTGCTGGGCGCACTGTCTGTCGGCGCGGCCGGGAAGAAAGAGCCGGTCTCGTTCTCGCACAACGACTGGGAACTGGTCTGCGACAACACGCTGACCTGCCGCGCCGCCGGCTACCAGGCGGACGGCGGGGAGCACCAGCAGGTGTCGATGCTGATCACCCGCGCGGCTGGGCCGAACACGGCCCTCGATATCCAGCTGCAGATCGGCGATGACGGCAGTGCCAAGGGGCCGCTGCGCTTCAAGGTCGGCAAGGCCGCCCTGTCCGGCCTCGACGCGGGAACCGCCAGCTTCGACCAGGGCCAGATCCGCGCCGTGCTGCCCGAGCTGCTCAAGAGCGACGACGCTACCGTCACTGCCAACGGCGGCAAGAAGTGGACGCTGTCGCTCGCCGGCCTCAACGCCGTGCTGCTGAAAATGGACGAAGCGCAGGGCCGCGTCGGCACCCCGGGTGCGCTGGTGCGCAAGGGCGCCAAGCCCGAATCTTCCGTGCTGCCGCCGGTGCCCATGCCCGTCGTCCATGTGGTCAAGCCGCCGAAGGCGCGAGCTGGCGACGACACGCTGGCCGCGCGCATCTTTCCATCGCTCGACCTGAAAGACGCGCGCGAGCGGTGCAACAACCAGGACCAGGTCAACGCCAAGTCGGTGGAGGTTCACCGCCTGAGCGACCGCAAGGTGCTCCTGGCGCTGGGCTGTGGCGTGGGCGCGTACAACTACACCACGCTGCTCTGGACCGCCAACGACAAGCCGCCCTATGCGCCCGTGTCGCTCGAGGCGAGCGGCGAGTTCGACGACAAGGACGCCAGCGTCACCTCTTCCATGAAGGGCCGCGGCATCGGCGATTGCTGGTCGAGCGAAACCTGGCACTTCAACGGCACGACCTTCGTGCGCACCGGTGCGAACGGCGACGGCATGTGCCGCGGCTTTGCGGGCGGCGCCTGGAGCCTGCCGCGCTACGTCAGCCGCCTCGTGGACGCCGCAGCACCGTCTCTCACCTCATCCAAACCATGAACGCGACCCCTCCCATGAAATCCATCCAAGTAGGCCTGCTCGGCGCAGGCACGGTCGGCAGCGGCACCTTCAAGGTGCTCCAGCGCAATCAGGAAGAAATCAAGCGCCGCGCCGGCCGCGGCATCGAGATCACCATGGTGGCCGACCTCGACACCGCCCGCGCCCGCGAAGTGGCCGGCGAAGGCGTGAAGGTGGTCGCCGATGCGCGCGAAGTCATCGCCAACCCCGACATCGACATCGTCATTGAGCTCATCGGCGGCTACGGCATCGCCAAGCAGCTGGTGCTCGAAGCCATCGCGGCCGGCAAGCACGTGGTCACGGCCAACAAGGCGCTGCTCGCCGTGCACGGCACCGAAATCTTCGCGGCCGCGCATGCCAAGGGCGTGATGGTGGCCTTCGAGGCCGCGGTGGCCGGCGGCATCCCGATCATCAAGGCGCTGCGCGAAGGCCTCACGGCCAACAGCATCCAGTGGCTGGCCGGCATCATCAACGGCACGACCAACTTCATCCTGTCCGAGATGCGCGACAAGGGCCTGGACTTCGCCACCGTGCTGAAGGAAGCCCAGCGCCTGGGCTACGCCGAAGCCGACCCCACCTTCGACATCGAAGGCGTCGACGCCGCGCACAAGGTCACGCTGATGAGCGCCATCGCCTTCGGCATTCCCGTGCAGTTCGACAAGGCCCACATCGAGGGCATCACCAAGCTCGCCGCGCAGGACATCAAGTACGCCGAGCAGCTCGGCTATCGCATCAAGCTGCTGGGCGTGACCAAGCGCACCGCCCAGGGCATCGAGCTGCGCGTGCATCCGTCGCTCGTGCCGTCCAAGCGCCTGCTGGCCAACGTCGAAGGTGCGATGAACGCCGTGGTCGTGCACGGCGACGCCGTGGGCACCACGCTGTACTACGGCAAGGGCGCCGGCAGTGAGCCGACCGCCAGCGCCGTGATTGCCGACCTCGTCGACATCACCCGACTGCACACCGCCGACGCCGCGCACCGCGTGCCGCACCTGGCGTTCCATCCCGACGCGATGAGCGACCTGAAGGTGCTGCCGATGGCCGAGGTCGTCACCAGCTACTACCTGCGCCTGCGCGTGGCCGACCAGGCCGGCGTGCTCGCCAAGGTGACGGGCCTGCTGGCCACCGCCGGCATCAGTATCGACGCCGTGCTGCAGCGCGAAGCCGACGAAGTGGGCGGCGAGGGTTCGACGCAGACCGACCTCATCATCCTCACGCACGACGCGCGCGAAGGCACCGTCAATGACGTCATGGCCGAGCTGCAGGCGCTGCCGACCGTGCTCGAGCCCATCGTGCGCATCCGCAAGGAAGAGTTGAAGTGAACTACTTGAGCACCCGCGGCCACGCCGACCGCAAGCGCTTCTGCGAAATCCTCCTCGAAGGCCTGGCGCCCGATGGCGGCCTGTACCTGCCGGAAACGTACCCGCAGGTCGACACCGCCACGCTCGCAAAGTGGCGCACGCTGCCGTACGCCGAGCTGGCCTTCGAAATCCTCTCGCTGTACATCGACGACATTCCTGCGGCCGACCTGAAGGCGATCTGCGCGAAGACCTACACGGCCGAAGTGTTCGGTTCCGACGAGATCGTGCCGCTGCGCGAGCTCGAAGATGGCGTGTACCTCGAAGCCCTGTCCAACGGTCCCACGCTGGCCTTCAAGGACATGGCGATGCAGCTCTTGGGCAACCTGTTCGAGTACGAACTGGCCCGCCGCGGCGCCGAGCTCAACATCCTGGGCGCCACCAGTGGCGACACCGGCAGCGCGGCCGAGTACGCCATGCGCGGCAAGAAGGGCGTGCGCGTCTTCATGACCTCGCCCGACGGGCGCATGAGCCCGTTCCAGCAGGCGCAGATGTTCAGCCTGCAGGACGCCAACATCCACAACATCGCCATCACCGGCGTGTTCGACGACTGCCAGGACATCGTCAAGGCCGTGTCGAACGACCTGGCCTTCAAGCGCAAGTACCGCATCGGCACGGTCAACTCGATCAACTGGGCGCGCCTGCTGGCGCAGGTCGTCTACTACTTCGCGGGCTACTTCCAGGCCACGGCGAGCAACGACAAGCCGGTGAGCTTCACCGTGCCCTCGGGCAACTTCGGCAACGTCTGCGCGGGTCATGTGGCGCGCATGATGGGCCTGCCGATCCAGACGCTGGTGGTCGCCACCAACGAGAACGACGTGCTCGACGAGTTCTTCCGCACCGGCGTGTACCGCGTGCGCGCAGCGGTCGACACGCATGAAACCTCCAGCCCGTCGATGGACATCAGCAAGGCCAGCAACTTCGAGCGCTTCGTGTTCGACCTGGTCGGCCGCGATCCCGCCCGTCTGCGCCAGCTGTTCGTGGACGACCTGGGCCTGACGGGGAGCTTCGACCTGAGCGCCGATCCGGCGTTCAAGCAGGCCGCCGAGCGCTTCGGCTTTCGCAGCGGCCGCAGCACGCACGCCGACCGGCTCGCGATGATCCGCGACACCGAGAAGCGCTTCGCCACGCTGATCGACCCGCACACCGCCGACGGCCTCAAGGCCGCGCGCGAGCAGCTCACGCCCGGCGTGCCGATGGTGGTGCTCGAGACCGCGCTGCCGATCAAGTTCGCGGCCACGGTGGTCGAGGCGCTGGGCGAGGAGCCCGCGCGCCCGAAGAAGTTCGAAGGCATCGAAGCCTTGCCCAAGCGGGTGGTCCAGCTGCCGGCCGATGCCGAGGCCGTCAAGGCCTACATCGCCCAGCACTGCGACTGACCGGGGCTACTGCGGCATGAAGGTCGTCGGCTTCGCCGGGTATTCCGGCGCAGGCAAGACCACGCTGGTGGAGCGCCTGATTCCCGTGCTCAAGCAGCGCGGGCTGCGCGTGTCGGTGGTCAAGCATGCGCACCACCGCTTCGACATCGACCACGTCGGCAAGGACACCTGGCGCCACCGGCAGGCCGGGGCCTTCGAGGTGGTCGTCGCATCCGACCAGCGGCTGGCGCTGATGCGCGAGTTCGAGGTGCCGGTCGAGCTCACGGTGCACCAGCTGCTCGCCGAGTTGCATCCGGCGGTCGATTGGGCACTGGTCGAGGGCTTCCGGCACAGCGACGTGCTCAAGATCGAGGTCTGGCGACCGAGCGGCGACGGCGAGGCGCCGCGCCCCGCGCTCTACATCGACGACCCCTTTGTCACCGCCATCGCCACCGATGCGCCGGACGGCCTGCCCGAGGCCACCGCGCGCCCGGTGCTCGACCTCAACGACGCCGAGGCCATTGCCACGTGGTTGATCGACAGCGGCGAGCGCTTCGACTACAACCCCGGACACCATGGCTGATTCCTCTCCCGTTCCCTTCGCCGCCTCGTCCTTGCGCCCGCCGCTGATGCCGCTCGATGAAGCGATCGCGGTGCTGCTCGCCAAGGCCCGGCCGCTGCTGCCGGCCGAAAGCGTCGGCACCTTCGACGCCGACGGGCGCGTGCTGGCGCAGGACCTCGTCTCGGGCCTCACCGTGCCGCCGCGCGACAACAGCGCGATGGACGGCTACGCCGTGCGCGCGGCCGATTGCGCCACGCCCGGCACCGAGCTGGCCGTGACGCAGCGCATTCCCGCCGGCACCGTCGGCACGCCGCTCGCGGCCGGCACGGCGGCGCGCATCTTCACGGGCGCGCAGATTCCCGAAGGCGCCGACGCGGTCGTCATGCAGGAAGACACAGCCGCCACGCCGCAAGAGGGCGGCCTGGGTGCCGTGCGCATCGCCATCGCGCCCGTGGCCGGCCAGTGGGTGCGCCGCGCGGGCGAAGACGTGGCCTCGGGCGACGTGGTGCTTCAACGCGGCGAACGCCTCACGCCCGCCGCGCTCGGCCTGGCTGCCAGCGTCGGCTTCGACCGACTGCAGGTCGCGCGCAAGCCGCGCGTGGCCATGCTCTCCACCGGCGACGAGCTGGTGATGCCCGGCGAGGTCGCGCCCGACGCGATGAAGCCCGGCGCGATCTACAACTCGAACCGCTTCTTCATGCGCGCGCTGCTGCACCGCCTGGGCTGCGAGGTGAACGACCTGGGCATCGTGCCCGACAACCGCGAGGCCACCATCGCCGCGCTGCGCGATGCGGCCGAAAGCAGTGACCTGATCATCACCACCGGCGGCGTCTCGGTCGGCGAAGAAGACCACATCCGTGCCGCGCTGCAGTCGCTCGGCGAGCTGCAGCTGTGGTCGCTGTCGATGAAGCCCGGCAAGCCCTTCGCCTACGGCTCGATCGCGCGCAGGAACGGGCAGGGCGCCTGCCATGTCACGGGGCTGCCCGGCAATCCGGTGTCGAGCTTCCTGACCTTCCTGATGCTGGTGCGGCCCTTCCTGCTCGCGCTGCAGGGGGCCACGCGCGTGGCACCCGTGGCCGTGCCGCTGCGTGCCGATTTCGACTGGCCGCGTGCCGACAAGCGCCGCGAGTTCCTGCGCGTGCGGCGCAACGCGGCGGGCGGGCTCGACCTGTTCGCCAACCAGAGTTCGGGCGTGCTCACCTCGATGGTCTGGGGCGACGGGCTGGTCGACAACCCGGCGGGCCGGACCATCCAGGCCGGCGACACCGTGAACTTCATTTCTCTCGCATCGCTGCTCGGCTGAACCACCCCATGAAGGTCCGCATCCGTTACTTCGCTTCCGTGCGCGAGGCACTGTCCAGCAGCGGCGAAACCGTCGACACGGCCGCCGGCACGCTGGCCGCCCTGCGCGACGAGCTCATCGCCCGCGGCGGCGCCTACGCCAGCGCGCTCGCGCGCGGCAAGGCCGTGCGCATGGCGCTCGACCAGGCCATGAGCGACGAAGCCGCCGCCCTGCGCGACGACTGCGAAGTCGCGTTCTTCCCGCCCGTCACGGGCGGCTGAGCCGCGCGTCCAGCGCCACGAGGCGCTCGCGCAGGCCGTCCGACGCGCGCGTCATCGGCGAGCGCAGCTCGTCACGCAGTTCGCCCGCATGCGCCAGCAGCGCCTTCAGCGGGCCCGGGTTGGGTTCGGCGAACAGCATCTCCAGCAGCGGCTGCAGGGGCTGCCATTCGGCGCGCGCCTCGGCCAGCCGGTTCTCGGCCAGCAGGCGCACCAGCCGCACGAGGCGCTTCGTCTGCACATGGCCGCTGGCCGCGATGGCGCCCACGCCGCCTTCGGCCATGGTGGCGAAGATCTGGTGGTCTTCGCCCGTGAGCACCTGCAGCCGGCCGTCGGCGATCACCGCGCGTGTCTTGGCCATGTCGCCGCCGCAGTCCTTGATGCCGCGGATGCGCGGGTGCCCGGCCAGCGCCAGCATCGTCTCGCGCGCGATGGTCACGCCCGTGCGGTAGGGAATGTCGTAGACCAGCACGGGCACCGTGCTGGCATCGGCGATGGCGTGGAACCACTCGAGCACGCCGGCCTGTGACGGGCGGATGTAGTGCGGCGCGGCCACCAGCAGGCCCGCCAGCGGGCGTTCCGAGAGCTTGCCCGCCCACGCCGTGGCCTTGCCCAGGTGGTAGCCCGACACGCCCATCACGACCGGCAGGCCACCCGCGGCGGTCAGCACGGTGTCGAGCACGGCGAGCTGTTCGGCCTCGTCGAGCGCGGCGGCTTCGCCGGTGGAACCGCAGGGCACGAAGCCGGTCACGCCGTCGTCGGCGAGCCGGCGCACGAGCGCCGCCAGGGCGGAGTGGTCGACCGCGCCGTCGCGGAACGGGGTGACGAGGGCGACCCACAGGCCCGAGAAATCGGTCGCGGTGTCGGCGGTTGGTTGTTGATGTGGCACGCAGGTTTCCTTTCAGGAATCGACCGATGGAAAGAACCACCGTCCGATGCGCGCGCAACCCAAGAGGGGCCAAAGCCTTGGCAGGTTCCGTCGCTCATCCGACGACGGAACCTCGGCTCCGGTCAGACGAGCTTTGGTTTTTTGGCTTTGTTGCCCTGGCGCGCGCGTGCCTGGCCTTCGAACGAAGGCGAGAGGTTGGGCGTGCGGCGCGAAGGCATGGGCTGCATTGTCGCGCCTAGGCCGGCGGTGCGGTGGCGCTGCGTTGCAGGCTCACGACACGGCCGCCCTCGGCGGCGCGGGCATTGCCCAGGAACTCGACGGTGACCTGGTTGCCCAGCTGCGCGTCGGTCTTGAGGTCGAGCGCGCCGAACAGCTGGCCATCGACCCGGAACCAGCGCACCTCGGCCGTGTGCTTGCCCTGCGGCACCTGGGCCGTGAGGATTTCGGTGACCGGCCCGCTCACTGTGTGCAGGTGCGTGAACCGGCGTGCGCGCAGCAGCTGCGGCAGCACGCCGACCGCGAACACCAGCGCGCAGATGGCGGCCGCGTACCCCGCCATGAACAGGCCGAAGCCCGGGCGAAAACCGTCGGCCCACGCCGTCCCGATCGCCAGGACCGCGCCGCCCGCCAGCACGACGCCCATGAAGCGGCGGTCCGAGCGCCCGGCGCGCCGACGGTCGCGCGAGGTGGCCGGCCGCTCGGTGCGCGTGGCCTGGCGCGCCATCGGATAACGCGTGCGCAGCAGCAGATGCACGGCGTTGTCGCGCGCCACGCATTCGATCTCGACGGGCGCCTGTGCCAGGTGCCGCACCGCCGTCAGCGGCCGGCCCGTGGCGTGGCTGCGAGGTGCGTCCAGGCCCAGCACCGGCACGACGTCGATGTGGAACTGGCCGTCGACCGTGTAGCGCAGCGCGCCGCCGGGCAGGGCGGCCACGTGGTCCACGGTGCCGGCCACGGTGAACTTGCTGTTCTTCGCCAGGGCCTCGCGGGTGGCCTGGGCCAGGCGCCGGTCGATCCGCGTCCGATGGGTGAACAGCCACACGCCCAGCAGCAAGGTGACCAGCGCCGCCGCGTTCATCGCCAGGGCCAGGCCCGCCGGGGCGCCGGGCAGCCGCCCGATCACCACGAAGACGAGGGCGCAACCCGCCAGCAGCACGGCCAGCACCGCCAAGCCGGCGGCCGGGGTGCGCGCGGCAAGGTCGACGCGACGCAGCATCTCGACATCGTCGGGTGTCAGGGGCTGCGACGTGGGGGCCGGCATCGGCGCAGTGTAGGGCGGCAGTGCCACAATTTGGGCATGTCTTCGCTCCCTCGCGTTTCCATCCAGACGGCCGACTTCGACGCCGGTGCCGAGATCGCCGCCCTGCGCGCGGCCGACGCGCGCGTCGGCGCTGTCTGCAACTTCATCGGCACGGTCAGAGACCGCAACGACGGCAGCACCATCGCCTCGATGGAGCTGGAGCACTACCCCGGCATGACCGAGAAGGCCATCGAGGCCATGATCGACGAGGCTCACAAGCGCTTCGACATCCTCGGCGCGCGCGTGATCCACCGCGTGGGGCTGCTGCAGCCGCTGGACCAGATCATGATGGTGGCGGTGGTGTCCGCCCACCGCGGCCAGAGCTTCCAGGCCTGCGAGTTCCTGATGGACTACCTGAAGACGCAGGCCCCGTTCTGGAAGAAGGAGCAGACGCCCGAGGGCGCCCGCTGGGTCGATGCCCGCGTGACCGACGACGAGGCGCTGGCGCGCTGGGGCATCGCGGCCTCGAACAGCGCCACCTGAGCGGCGCGTTCGAGACTCAGGGCGCGATCAGCGCCGAGGCCGCCAGTGCCTTGGCTTCCGCACTGCAGTCCTGAGCGGGCACGGCACCCGCCGCGCGTGCCTTCGCGATCTCCGACCGGGCACCCGCCATCTGCGCCTGGAACACCGGGTTCGTGTGCAGCCTGGCCACCGTCGCCGCGCCGACCAGCCGGCCGTTCTCGATGTCGCTCTGCCAGTGCACGCCGCAGATCGCGCGGCTCTGCGAGAAGGCCCGGCCGCGCTGCAGCAGTGCATCGGCGCGCTCGGGCGCGAGTTCCGTCAGCACCAAGGCCCAGGCCCAGCCCACGGCCGAGTGGCCCGAGGGGTAGGAGCCGTCCTTGGCCAGCGAGGCTTCTTCGGCGGGCGTGCAGCTGCCGGTCTTGAACGCGACGAAGGGGCGTGTGCGGTTGTAGGTGTTCTTGGCCTTGTAGGTGGCCGAGCCGGCATCGGCCAGCGTGCGGCGCAGCAGCATGTTCAGGTTCGGCGTGGCTTGCTCGGAGATCGGCATGCCCAGCGCGCACGAGAACACCTCTGTGGCCTTCGGGAACTTGAGGTTGGCGTCCTGCACCGCCAGTGCGCCGCGCGGTGTGCCCTGCAGGGCCGTGAGCGCGCGGAAGGTGGCGCCGTCGGCGGCCAGCGCGGCCGAGCCCTCGGCCGGAGGCGCCGGCAGCAGGGCGAGGCTGTCGGGCAGCTCGGCGGCGGGCAGGTAGCCCTTCAGGTAGCCCGAACCCGGGCGCAGCTCGCCGACGTCGGCAGGAGAAATGGGTGCGGTGCTGCCGCAGGCGCCAAGCAGCAGCGCGGCCGCCAGCGAGGCGGCGAGGGTCGTGAATCGCATGAGGGATGTGTCTCCGGCTTTGTTGTTGGAAGGCGAGGGCCCATCGTAGAGGGGCCCCGCCGGGCCGAAGATCACTCATGTGACGGCCTTGCCAGGCCGCGCGGGTCAGGGCTTGAAGCCGCTCGCCTGGATGATCTTTTCCCAGGTCTGCGTGTAGCTGCGCACGCGGCCCGCGAACTGGCCCTGGGGCTCGTAGCCGACCGTCAGCCCCATGGTGGTGAGCTTCTGCTTCACGTCGGGCATGGCCAGCACCTTCTGCAGCGCGTCGCCGTACTTGTCGATGATCGGCTGCGGCGTGCCCACGGGCGCGAAGATGCCGTAGTAGGGCAGGTCTTCCAGGTTCGCGAAGCCCAGCTCGGTGAAGGTCGGCACGTTCGGCAGCAGCGCCTGGCGCTTGGCGCCGATGGACGCCACGATGCGCACCTTGCCCGCGCGGTGGTTCTCGATGAAGTCCGGCACCGAGGCGATGCCCGCCGTGATCTGGTTGCCCAGCATGTCGGCCGTCATGGGCGCGCTGCCGCGGTAGGGCGCGGGCTGCACGTCGATCTTGTACTTGTCCGAGATCATCTTCACGAGGAACTCGGGGATCGACGCCGGCGCCGGCACGCCGATGGTCTCCTTGCCGCCCTTTTGCGTGCGGATCCACTTCACGTACTCGTCGATGCTCTTGGCCGGCGTGCCGCCCGACACCGCCAGCACGTTGGCGAAGGTGGCGAAGCCGGCCACGGGCACGAAGTCGGTCGCGGGATTGAAGCCCGGGTTCTTCACCACCTGCGGCAGGATCGAGATGGAGTGGTCATGCGACAGGAACAGCGTGTGGCCGTCGGCCGGCGCGGCCTTCAGCGCCTGCGCCGCGATCTGGCCGCCGGCGCCCGCGCGGTTCTCGACCACCACGGGCACGCCCAGCACGTCCTTGAGCTTTTCGCCCAGGGTGCGCGCAATGGCGTCGGTGCCCGCGCCGGCGGGAAAGCCCACCAGGAGGCGCACCGGCGTGCCGCTCTGGGCCTGCGCCAGGCCGGCCATGCCCATGGCCGCAGCCAAGAGACCCACGCTGAACGCGCGGCGCATCGGTTGGACGCGCTGCATTGAAAAAACCATGATCGACTCCATTCGAAGAAAGAGAGAAATGCCTACGGCAGGACGGTGCGGGGCCCGGTGCAATACCCGTGCCCAGGGTGCAAATCCGATTCGCAACCTTGAATCGTGCCCGAACAGCCCTATTTTGGATGCAGGAATACCACCATGCGACAAGACAAACTCACCACCAAATTTCAGGAAGCACTGAGCGACGCCCAGTCGCTCGCCCTTGGCAGCGACAACGCCTACATCGAACCGGCCCACCTGCTGGTCGCGATGCTGCGCCAGGACGACGGCCCGCGCGCCCTGCTGGAGCGTGCCGGCGTCAACGTGCCCGGGCTGCTGCAGGCCGCCGAAGGCGCCATCAAGAAACTGCCCCAGGTGCAGGGTCACGACATCGTGCAGGTCGGCCCCGAGCTGGGCAAGCTGCTGCAGGCGACCGAAAAGGAAGCCATCAAGCGCAATGACCAGTTCATCGCGGGCGAACTCTTTCTGCTCGCCGTGGCCGACAGCAAGGCCGACATCGGCAAGATCGCCAAGGACAACGGCCTGAGCCGCAAGTCGCTCGAGGCCGCCATCGAGGCCGTGCGCGGCGGGCAGGGCGTGAACAGCGCCGATGCCGAAGGCCAGCGCGAAGCCCTCAAGAAATACTGCCTGGACCTCACCGAGCGCGCCCGCCTGGGCAAGCTCGACCCGGTCATCGGCCGCGACGAGGAAATCCGACGCGCCATCCAGGTGCTGCAACGCCGCACCAAGAACAACCCCGTGCTCATCGGCGAACCCGGCGTGGGCAAGACCGCCATCGTCGAAGGCCTGGCCCAGCGCATCGTCGCGGGCGAAGTGCCCGAGTCGCTCAAGGGCAAGCGGGTGCTGTCGCTCGACATGGCCGCGCTGCTGGCCGGTGCCAAGTTCCGCGGCGAGTTCGAAGAGCGCCTGAAGACCGTGCTCAACGAACTCGCGAAGGACGAAGGCCAGACCATCGTCTTCATCGACGAGCTGCACACCATGGTCGGCGCCGGCAAGGCCGAGGGCGCGATGGACGCAGGCAACATGCTCAAGCCCGCGCTCGCGCGCGGCGAGCTGCACTGCGTGGGCGCCACCACGCTGGACGAATACCGCAAGTACATCGAGAAGGACGCCGCGCTGGAGCGCCGCTTCCAGAAGATCATCGTGGGCGAGCCCAGCGTCGAGGCCACCATCGCGATCCTGCGCGGCTTGCAGGAAAAGTACGAAGTGCACCACGGCGTGCAGATCACCGACCCGGCCATCGTGGCCGCGGCCGAACTGTCTGACCGCTACATCACCGACCGCTTCCTGCCCGACAAGGCCATCGACCTCATCGACGAGGCCGCGGCCAAGATCAAGATCGAGATGGACTCCAAGCCCGAGGTCATGGACCGCCTGGACCGCCGCTTGATCCAGCTGCAGATCGAGCGCGAAGCCGTGCGCCGCGAGAAGGACGAAGCCTCGCAGAAGCGCTTCGGACTCATCGAGGACGAGATCACCAAGCTGCAAAAAGAGATCGCCGACTACGACGAGATCTGGCAGGCCGAGAAGGCCCAGGCCCAGGGCAGCGCGCACGTGCGCGAAGACATCGACAAGATCAAGTTCCAGATCGAAGAGTGGAAGCGCAAGGGCGACTTCAACAAGGTCGCCGAGCTGCAATACGGCCAGCTGCCGGCGCTCGAAAAGCGCCTGAAGGAAGCCGAAGAGAGCGAGGCGAGCAAGGGCAAGTCCAGCGCGCCCACGCTGCTGCGCACGCAGGTCGGTTCGGAAGAAATCGCCGAGGTCGTGGCGCGTGCCACCGGCATCCCGGTCGCCAAGCTGATGCAAGGCGAGCGCGACAAGCTGCTCGTCATGGAAGACAAGCTGCATGAGCGCGTGGTCGGCCAGGACGAGGCCATCGGTGCGGTCGCCAACGCGATCCGGCGCTCGCGCTCGGGCCTGTCCGACCCGAACCGCCCCACGGGTTCGTTCCTGTTCCTCGGCCCCACGGGCGTGGGCAAGACCGAGCTGTGCAAGGCGCTCGCGGGCTTCCTGTTCGACAGCGAAGACCACCTGATCCGCATCGACATGAGCGAGTTCATGGAGAAGCACTCGGTCGCCCGCCTCATCGGCGCGCCGCCAGGCTACGTGGGCTATGAAGAGGGCGGCTACCTCACGGAAGCCGTGCGCCGCAAGCCCTACAGCGTGGTGCTGCTCGACGAGGTCGAGAAGGCCCACCCCGACGTGTTCAACGTGCTGCTGCAGGTGCTCGACGACGGTCGCCTCACGGACGGCCAGGGCCGCACCGTGGACTTCAAGAACACCGTGATCGTGATGACCAGCAACATCGGCTCGCCGATCATCCAGGCGATGGTCGGCCAGCCGAGCGAGGAGATCAAGGAAGCGGTGTGGGACGAGCTGAAGAACTACTTCCGCCCCGAGTTCCTGAACCGCATCGACGAGACCGTCGTGTTCCATGCGCTCGACGCGAAGAACATCGAATCGATCGCCGCGATCCAGCTCAAGGTGCTGCAGGCGCGCCTGGCGAAGATGGACCTGGGCCTGCAGGTGTCGCCTGCGGCGCTGGCCGAAATTGCCAAGGTCGGCTTCGACCCGGTGTTCGGTGCGCGTCCGCTCAAGCGCGCGATCCAGCAGCGCATCGAGAACCCGCTCTCGAAGCTGTTGCTGGACGGCAGCTTCGGGCCGAAGGACACGATCGAGGTCGAAACCGACCCGATCCAGTCGCCGGGCCAGTTCTCGTTCCGCAAGGGCGGGGAACCAACGGCGGCTGCATCGGCCTAAAGTCGGATGATGAACTTCATTCTTCGCGTCATTCTTCTGCTCCTGGGGCTGGTCTTCGCGGCCAGCCTGGCTGTGGCGGCCCTGCTGCTGGCGGCGGTGTGGGGTGTGCGCTACGCCTGGGGGCGTCTCACGGGCAAGCCCGTGACGCCCTGGGTCATGCGTTTCAACCCGCGCTCGGGTTTCGACCGATTTCGCCATGCGGCACAACAGCCGGCCGAACCCACGGCGGCCGACGTGGTCAGCGCCCGTGCGCGCGGCGAATCGGTGCGCAGCCCGGTCGTGCTGGGCCCGGCCGACGATGTGACCGACGTGCGGGCCCGCCCCGTGCGCGGCGACTGAGCCTTTTTCTTCCCGATCAGGCGCTGTACAGCGCCTCGATCTCGTTGGCGTAGGCCTTGTAGATGCTGGAGCGCCGCACCTTCATGGTGGCGGTGACTTCACCGTCGTCATGGTCCAACTCTTTGGTGAGCAGATGAAAACGTCTGATCTGCGACACCTGCGCCAGCTTCCCATTGCCGCGCGCCACTTCGGCCTCGATCAGCGCGCGCACCTTGGGTTCTTCCACCAGCGAGCGGAAATGCGTGAAGGGCAGGCGCTGCGCCTCGGCCCATTTGCCGACCGTCTCGTAGTCGATCTGCAGCAGCGCGCCGACGAACTTGCGGCCGTCCGCCACCACGATGCATTCCTTGATGAAGGGGCTGCCCTTCATGGTGTTCTCGATCTCGGACGGCGTGAGGTTCTTGCCGCCGGCGGTGATCATGATGTCCTTCAGCCGGTCGACGATGCGCAGCTGCCCGCCGGCCTCCTCGCGCACCACGTCGCCCGTGTGCAGCCAGCCGTCGCGGATCGATGAGGCCGTGGCCTCGGGGTTCTTGTAGTAGCCCTCGAACACCATGTCGCCGCGCACCAGCAGTTCGCCGGCTTTACCCACGCGATGCTCGGTGCCCTGCGTCGGTGGCCCGACGGTGCCGATGGTCACGGCGTCGGCGCGGTGGCCCGAGACCATGCCGGTCGATTCGGTGAGGCCATACACTTCGACCAGCGGCACGCCCAGCGTGCGAAAGAAGCGGACCACGTCCGCGGGAATCGGCGCCGCGCCCGTGAGCGCGATGCGCGCGCGGCGCAGGCCGATGAAGTTCTGCAGGGCGCGCAGCACGGTCCAGTAGGCGAGGGCGAAGCGGCCGCGCTCGGCCAGCGTCCAGGCGCTGCGCGGCTTCTCGGCCAGCGGCGCGCAGGCCTCGATGGCCTTGCGGAACAGCGCGCGCTGCAGCCGCCCGGTTTCCTGCATCTTGATGCTGATGCCCGCGTGCAGCTTTTCCCAGATGCGCGGCACGCCGAGGAACATGGTGGGTGCCACCTCGCGCAGGTCTTCCTGCACGGTGCGGATCGATTCGCCGAAGTTGACCTGCGAGCCCAGGTACAGCGGCACGAAGGCCGTGAGCATCTGCTCGGCCACGTGGCACAGCGGCAGGTACGACAGGTGCGTGGTGCTGCCGTCGAGCCCGAGCCGATCGACGATGCCGGGCACGACGCCACGGATGTTGCGGTACGAAATCATCGCGCCCTTGGGCTTGCCCGTGGAGCCCGAGGTGTAGATCATCAAACCGATGTCGGCCAGCGTCTGGCGCTGCAGCGCGGCGTCGATGAGCGCGGTGCCGTCGCGTGCCAGCACCTCGGCGCCGGCCTGTTCCACTTCGGCAAAGGTCGCGATGCGCTCGCGCACCTCGGGCGGGTAGCTCGCGAGGCCCTTGGTCTCGATCACGACGATCTTGCGCAGGCGCGGCAGCTGGTCGAGGGCATCGAGCACCTTGTCGGTCTGCTCCTGGTCTTCGCAGACGATCACCTCGATGTCCGCGTGGCCGACCACGTAGGCGACCTCGTTGCTCGGGCTGGTGGGGTACACGCCCACGGTCACGGCGCCGATGAGCCCCGCGCCCATCTGCGCGAGCAGCCACTCGACGCGGTTCTCCGAGATCACGCCCAGGTGCCCGCCGGGCGCGAGGCCCATCGCGTGCAGGCCCAGGCCGAAGCGGCTCGCGCGCTGCAGGTAGCCGGCCCAGTCCAGCGGATGCCAGATGCCGAAGTCCTTCTGGCGGATCGCGATGCGCTGCGGCTGCAGGCGTGCCTGCTCGCGCAGCATCTGCGGCAGCGTGAGCGAAGGGAGCGCGTTCATCGTCGGGGTCGTCATGACAGCCAGCGCTTGCGGCGCTTGTAGTGCTTCAGCTCGCGGAAGCTGCGCGATTCGCCGCTGCCGCCCACGCCCAGGTAGAACTCGCGCACGTCGGGGTCGGCCGCGAGGCGCTCGGCGCTGCCGTCGATCACGACCTTGCCGCTTTCCATGATGTAGCCCGTGTGGGCGATGGCCAGTGCCACGCTGGCGTTCTGTTCCACCAGCAGCATCGAGGTGCCGCGCTCGGCGTTGATGCGCGCGATGATCGTGAAGATGTCCTCGACCAGCTTGGGCGAGAGGCCCAGCGAAGGCTCGTCGAGCAGGATCAATTGAGGCTGCGCCACCAGCGCGCGGCCTATGGCGAGCATCTGCTGCTCGCCGCCCGAGAGATAGCCAGCAAGGCCCTTGCGGCGCTCGTGCAGGCGAGGGAAGTAGGCGTAGACGTCGTCGAAGTTGCGCGACGTGGGCGCGACGCCCGTACGCCCGGTCAGCGCGTAGGTCGCGGCGACCAGGTTCTCTTCGACCGTGAGGTCTTCGAACACGCGCCGGCCTTCCATCACATGGCTCAGGCCGCGCCGCACCAGTTGCTGCGGCGCGAGCCGCTCGGTCGGTGCGCCGTCGAACACGATGCGCCCGGCCTCGACCTCGCCGTCTTCCAGCGCGAGCAGGCCCGACACCGCCTTCAGCGTGGTCGACTTGCCCGCGCCGTTGCTGCCCAGCAGCGCCACGATCTGTCCGCGCGGCACGGCCAGCGACAGGCCGCGCAAGACTTGCACGACCTTGTTGTAGACCACCTCGATGTTGTTGACCTCCAGAACGAGGTCAGGCGGTGCCGCGCGCGCGTCCATCGTGTCGATCGATCAGTTCAGTGCGATCCAGTCCGACGCCGGCACCATCTTCTGGGCCTTCATGTCGGCCTTGTAGACGCGGCCCACGGGAATCGAATTGCCCTTGATGGTGATCGGCGTGCCGATGATCCCGCCGGTGTCGAAGTCCTTGATGGTGTTGAGCGCGGCCTTCAGGTTCTTGCCGTCCAGCGGCTTGCCGGCGTCGAGCGTGCGCTTGGCGGCCTCGGTGAACAGCATCGCCGTGAGGAAGCCCTGCGTGTAGGCCGTGCTCTGGTACTCGGGGCGCAGCGCGCGGATCTTGTCGAGCATCGGCGCCTTGGCCGAGGTGTCGTAGTAGTAGCGGTAGGGCATGACGCCCATGAAGCCGTCGCCGCCTTCGCCCATCTTCATGACGGTGGAGCTGTCCATGGTCCAGAAGGTGCCCATCCACTTGCTGGTCATGCCCATCTGCTTGCCCTGCTGCACGAACTCGGGAATGGGCGCCAGGATGTAGCCGTGGAAGATCGTGTAGTCGGGTGCGGCGCGGCGCAGCTTGATGACCTCGGTCGACACGTCGACGCTGCCTGCAGGCGTCATGAGCTTCACCGGCACGCTCAGGCCCAGCTTCTTGGCAGCGGCTTCGCTGGCCTCGATGGGGTCGCGGCCGAACTCGGAGTCGGAGTACACGAAGGCCACCTTCGCGCCCGGCTTTTCCTTGGCGATGTGGCGCAGCAGGATGCCGATCTGCTCGGTGTAGTCGGGGCCGACCAGGAACTGGTTCGGGTACTTGGCCGGGTCGTTCAGCTCGGTCGCGAACGAGGCGCCCGCCATCAAAATCTGGCCGCCGCGGTCCAGCTCGGGGTTGATGGTCTTGGAGAAACCGGTGGAGTCGCCGTAGTAGAGGTTGACCCTGTTCTGGCTCGTGATCTTCTTGAAGGCCGCCACCGACACGTCGACCTTGTAGCCCGTGTCTTCCGGCACGTAGCGCAGCTTGCGGCCCTTGATGCCGCCCGCGTCGTTGACCATCTTCACGTAGTCGGCAATGCCGGCGTTGATGCCCACGCCCGCGAAGGCGAACACGCCGGTCATGGGAATCGAGCCGCCGATGACGATGTCTTCATTGCCTTGCGCATTCGCGAACGGCACGGCGGCCGCGAGACCCGCGGCGATCAGCAGGGCACGGCGGTGGGGGGGAAGCTTCTTCGGTGTCTTGGGCATGCTTGTCTCCTGTTGGAATGGGCTCAGTTGCGGAACGGCCATAGATGGAAAAAGCGGCGTATGCGCCGCCACACTTCTGCGAGCCCGTGCGGCTCGAACACCAGAAATCCGACGATCAGCAGGCCGAAGACGACGGTGCGCACCGGCGAGAGGAACACGGTCATCTCGACGCCGCCCGGCAGCAGGTCGACCACCAGCTTGAGCAGCTCGGGCACCATGGTCATGAACACGGCACCGAAGATGCCGCCCAGGATGGTGCCCATGCCGCCGACGATGATGGCGGCCAGGAAGAAGATCGACATCAGCAGCGGAAAGCTCTCGGGCGTGACCACGCGAAAGAAGTAGGCCCACAGCCCGCCTGCCACGCCGGCGTAGAACGACGACAGCCCGAACGACAGCAGCTTGTAGCGCAAGAGCGGAATGCCCAGCACCTCGGCCGAGATGTCGCGGTCGCGGATGGCGATGAAGGCGCGCCCCACACGCGTGCGAAACAGGTTGGCCGCGCCGAGCACCATGAGCACCATCACCGGAACGATCACCCAGTACAGGCGGAACGACGTGTCCAGCGGCAGGCCGAAGAGCTGCGCGGGCGGCAGCGAGATGCCCGTGGTGCCGCCCGTGAGCTTGAGGTTGGCGAACAGGAAGTGGGTGATGAACGACGCGGCGATGGTCGCGATGGCCAGGTACAGGCCCTTCACGCGCAGCGACGGGATGCCGACGACCAGCCCGCCGAGCATCGCGACCACGCCGCCCGCAAGGATGTTCAGCAGGAAGGGCGTGCCCAGCCGCGTCTGCATGATCGCGACGGTGTAGGCGCCCAGCCCCATGAACGCAGCCTGCCCGAGGCTCACGAGGCCCGTGTAGCCCGTGAGGATGTTCAGGCCCGTGGCGCTCGCGACGTTGATGGCGACGAGGCACGCGAGGTACAGCCAGTAGTCGCTGGCCATGAAGGGGAACAGCACGAGCAGCGCCGCGCCGATCGCGAGCCACACCTTCTGCGTGCGCGAATCGAACAGCGCCGCGTCGGCGATGTACGTCTGCTTGAGGGTGCCGATGCGCATGGCTAGAGCCTCTCGATCTCGTGCGTGCCGAAGAGCCCGTACGGCCGCACCATCAGCACGAACACCAGCACGATGAAGGTGGCGAGCAGCTTGTATTCGCCGCCCAGGTAAGAGCCGGCCAGCGCTTCGATGAGGCCGATGAGCACGCCGCCGACGAGCGCGCCGAGCACGCTGTCGAGCCCGCCGACGATCACCACCACCAGCACCGACAGCCCGAACACGCCCATCGACGACGAGATACCGCCGATGGCGCCGACGATGATGCCGGCCACCGCCGCGATCATGGCCGAGGCCACCCAGGCCAGCGAGAACACGCGCGGCACGTGGATGCCCATCGAGTACGCGGCGGCCTGGTCCGAGGCCGTGGCCCGCAGCGCGACGCCGCCGCGCCAGAAGCGAAACAGCAGCAGCACCAGCCCGATCAGCGCCACGGCGATCAGCGCGCCGTAGGCGATCTTGGGCGCCAGGAAGGCCTCGCCGATCATCACGGGCGTGTTGGGCAGGAACTCGGGCAGGCGGCGCTGGTCGGCGGTCCAGATGATCTCGACCAGCCCGACGAGGATCGACGCCAGCCCCACCGTCACCATGAACACCGAGATCGGCGGCTCGCCCAGCAGCGGGCGGATCATGGTGCGCTCGATCACCGCGCCCAGCAGGCCGGTGCCGATCACCGAGCCCAGCACCGCCATCCAGATCGGCAGCGAGAAGCTCGCGGCGAAGGTGAAGAACAGGTAGGCGCCGACCATCAGCATCTCGCCGATGGCGATGTTGACCACGCGCGTCGCCTTGTAGACCAGCACGAAGGCCAGCGCCGCCAGCGCGTACAGGCCGCCGCCGGCGATGCCGGTGAGCGCGATCTCGAAGAGGTAGGCCCAATCCATCAGGCGGCTCCCACGGCAGCTTCGCCGCGCAGCCGGCGACGCAGCTCGCCCACGTCGCCTGCACCGAGGTAGGCGCGGATCACTTCCGGGTCGGCCTGCACCTGCGCCGGCGTGCCTTGCGCAATCACCTGGCCGAAGTTGAGCACCACCACGTGGTCCGACAGGTCCATCACCATGCCCATGTCGTGCTCCACCATCAGCACCGTGATGCCCCACTCGCGCCGCACATCGAGGATGAAGCGCGCCATGTCTTCGGTTTCTTCGCGGTTCATGCCGGCCACGGGTTCGTCGAGCATCAGCACCTTGGGCTGCATGGCCAGCGCACGCGCCATTTCCACGCGCTTTTGCAGGCCGTAGGGCAGGGCGGCCACCGAGGCGTGGCGGATGTGGTCGATCTCGAGGAAATCGATGATGCGTTCTTCGACGTCGCGGCGCAGCTCGGCCTCTTCGCGGCGCGCGCGGCCCAGGTAGAAGAGGGCGTCGAACACATTGCTCTTCAGGTGGGTATGGCGGCCGAGCTTGATGTTGTCGAGCACGGTCATGCCGCGGAACAGCGCGATGTTCTGGAAGCTGCGCGCCAGCCCGAGCGCGGCGCGCTTCGGGGCGGGCAGGCGGGTGATGTTGGCGCCCTCGAACAGCACGCGACCCTGCGAGGGCTTGTAGAAGCCCGAGATGGTGTTGAACAGCGAGGTCTTGCCCGCGCCGTTGGGCCCGATCACCGCGGTGATGGAGCCGGGCGCCACGCTGAAGCCGACGTTGGTGAGCGCCTTCACGCCGCCGAATGCCAGCGTCAACGCCTCGGCCTGCAGCACCGGGGCCGTGGCGGAAGGTGCGGACATGGAGGTATCCCGTCGAGTCTCGTCAGGCATGGCTAAGGGGCGCGCCGCAAGGTCAGGGTTTGTGTCCAGCAGCGAAATGCTACTGGCCCGTAAAATTCCTACTGGCCGGTAATGTCCGTGTTCGCCGCAGTTCGCGGCATCGGGACTTTCCCCGCCCGCACAAACCCCATGCCCCGTTCCACCGCCGTTCCTGCTTCAGCCTCCCCGTGGGCGCCTGCCGACCGCCGTGCGCAGCAGCGCGAGGTCAAGCGCATGGCCGTGTTGCGCACGGCCGCCCAGCTCTTCAACGAGCGCGGCTTCCACGCGACCTCGCTCGATGACATTGCCGAGCGGCTCAACGTGAGCAAGCCCACGCTGTACTACTACATCGAGAACAAGGACCAGATCCTGCTCGAGTGCGTGAAGATGGCGCTCGATCTCATGCAGACCGGCATCGGCGAGGTGCGCGCCGCGGGCGGCAGCGCCATCGACCAGCTCAAGGCCTGCATGCGCATCTACTCGGGCGTGGTCACGCAGGACTTCGGCATGTGCGTGATCCGCATCGGCGAAGACCCGCTGCCCGATCCGCTCAAGAAGGAACTGCGCCGCCTCAAGGCCGGCATCGACGGGCATTTCCGCCGCCTCATCGAAGAGGGCGTGGCCGAAGGCGCGCTGGCGCCCTGTGACCCGAAGATGGCGGCCTTCATGCTGGCCGGCGCGCTGAGCTGGATCGGCCGCTGGTACCGCCCCGACGGCGACCTCACGCCCGACCAGATCGCCGACCAGGGCATCGAGCTGCTGCTCAACGGCGTGCTGCAGCGCGCCCCGACGAAAGCGAACCCATGACTTCAGAGACTTCTTCTTCGCCCCTGCTGGTGGGCCGCGAAGGCGCGGTGGCCACGCTGCGCTTCAACCGGCCGGCCGCGCTCAACGCCATCGACGTGCCGATGGCCACCGCCTTCCTCGCCGCCGCACGCACCCTGGCTGCCGACAAGAGCGTGCGCGCCGTGCTGCTGAGCGGCGCGGGCAAGGGCTTCATGGCCGGCGGCGACCTCGGCGTGCTGAGCGCCGACCCGAAGCAGGGCGCGGCCGACCTCATCGGCCCGCTGCACGAGGCCCTGACCGTGCTCGACGCCATGGACGCGCCGCTGATCGCGCAGGTGCACGGCGTGGCGGCCGGCGCAGGCCTGAGCCTGATGCTGCAGGCCGACTTCGTGCTCGCGGCCGAGGGCACGCGTTTCAACCTGGCCTACGTGAATGTCGGCACCAGCTGCGACGTCGGCGCCTCGTGGGCGCTGCCGCGCCTGGTCGGCATGCGCCGCGCGCTGGAGATCGCGATGCTCGGCGACACCTACGACACCGCCGCCGCCGAACGCCTGGGCCTCATCAACCGCGTGGTGCCTGCCGCCGACCTCGAGTCCGAAGCCATGGCCCTCGCGCAGCGGCTGGCCAAGGGCCCGACCGTGGCGCTGGGCCACCTGCGCCGGCTGATGCGCGGCTCGCTCGACCGCGACCTCGCGAGCCAGCTCGATGCCGAGTCGGCCGCGTTCCAGTCGTGCGCGGCCACCGCCGATTTCCGCATCGGCCTCGATGCCTTTTTCGGCAAGAAGCCCGCGGCCTTCACGGGCCGCTGAAGAATTCGCTGTTTTCGTTTTTTCAATCCAGGAGATCCATCCCATGACCCAACGCGACATCTTCGTGGTCGGCACCGCCCGCACCGCCATCGGTACCTTCGGCGGCGCACTGAAAGACGTGCCCAACACCCAGCTGGCCACCACCGCCGTCAAGGCCGCCATCGAGCGCAGCGGCGTGGCCGCCGACGCCATCGGCCATGTGGTCATGGGCAACGTGATCCCCACCGACGTGAAGGATGCCTACCTGAGCCGCGTGGCCGCCATCGACGCGGGCTGCCCGATCGAGACGCCGGCCTTCAACGTGAACCGCCTGTGCGGCTCGGGCCTGCAGGCCATCGTGTCGGCGGCGCAGGCCATTGCGCTGGGCGACTGCGACATCGCCATCGGCGGCGGCTCCGAATCGATGAGCCGCGGCCCGTACTTCGACACCTCGGCCCGCTACGGCGCACGCATGGGCGACGCGGTGCTGGTCGACTACATGCTGGGCATCCTGCACGACCCGTGGGAGAAGATCCACATGGGCATCACGGCCGAGAACGTGGCCGCGCGCTACGGCATCACGCGCGAGCAGATGGACGAACTGGCCGTGACCAGCCAGCAGCGCGCCGCCGCCGCCATTGCCGCGGGCCGCTTCAAGGATCAGATCGTTCCGGTCGAGGTGAAGACGCGCAAGGGCGTCGTGCTGTTCGACACCGACGAGCACGTGCGCGCCGACACCACCGTCGACACGCTGTCGAAGATGAAGCCCGCCTTCAAGAAGGACGGCCTCGTGACCGCCGGCAATGCCTCGGGCATCAACGACGGCGCCGCCGCCGTGGTGCTGGCCGAAGGTGGCCGCGTGAAGGCGCTGGGCCTGAAGCCGCTGGCTCGCCTTGTCGGCTACGCGCATGCGGGCGTCGAACCCGCGTACATGGGCATCGGCCCCGTGCCGGCCACGCGCAAGGTGCTGGAGCGCACGGGCCTGAAGGTCGGCGACTTCGACGTGATCGAGTCGAACGAAGCGTTTGCCGCGCAGGCTTGCGCGGTCATCAAGGAGCTGGGCTTCGACCCCGCCAAGGTGAACCCGAACGGCTCGGGCATTTCGCTGGGCCACCCGGTGGGCGCGACCGGCGCGATCATCACGACGAAGGCGATCGCCGAGCTGCACCGCACGGGCGGCCGCTACGCGCTGGTGACGATGTGCATCGGCGGCGGGCAAGGCATTGCCGCCGTGTTTGAACGCGTTTGAAGGCACACTCGCGGGCATGCTCCGCCCCCCGCTCCTGATCGACCCCGACGAAGTCGAGATCAGCGCCATCCGTGCGCAGGGGGCGGGTGGGCAGAACGTCAACAAGGTGTCGAGCGCGGTGCACCTGCGCTACGACATCCATGCCAGCTCGCTGCCCGCGGACGTGAAGGAACGGCTGCTCGCCCTGCGCGACAGCCGCATCACGCAGGAGGGCGTGTTCGTGCTCAAGGCACAGCAGCACCGCATGCAGGAGATGAACCGCGCCGACGCGCTCGCGCGGCTGCAGGCGGTGATCGACAGCGTGGCCACGCCGCCGCGCGTGCGGCGCGCCACCAAGCCCACCTACGGTTCGAAGCAGCGCCGGCTCGAAGGCAAGAGCCAGCGCTCGCAGATCAAGAGCCTGCGCGGGCGGGTGCAGGACTGACGGGCTTGTCGCCGCGCAGCCGCTTGATCTGCAGCGTCACGCCGACCACGTACAGCGCGCCGAGCACCGCGGTGATCGCCTTCAGTTCGGGCGCCTCGGCGTTGGGCAGCAGCGGCGCGCCCAGCGGAAACCGCGTCAGCGTTTCGGTGAACGCCGGAATCCAGTGGAAGAGAAAGCTCGCCGAATAGGCGACGGCCTCGATGTAGCGCGACTTGGCCCCGAGCCGTCCGTATCCCGCCAGTGCCCCGACGGCCAGCGCCACCAAAGTGATGATGCCCAGCGCATGCGGCTTGCCGAAGCCGCCGTGCTGGAAGATGCCGAAGCCCGTGAGGCAGGTCAGCACCGTGGTCCAGACGAAGACCTGGCCCAGGCCGGTGCGCAGGGTGATTTCCTTGTAGCGCAGGAGGGCCCAGATGCCTGCGAACACGGCGATCAGGCTGATCGCGGTGTGAACCGTGCCGAGTGACGTCAATCCAAGCCATCCTGTGGGTGCCATGCGGATCTCCTCGTGGTCGTGGTGCGGCATTCTGGCGCGGCGCTCGCCTTTTTGCCATGTGTGCCCATTCGTTTCAGGGCAGGTCTTCCGGCCCGCCCCGAGCGCTGTGTCACCTTCGGCAAGCACAATCGGGGCCATGAGTGTTTTTGTTCGTCGCACGGGAATGGTGCTGCTGATGGCTGTCGCGGGCAGCCTGCTGTCCGCCTGCAGCCCGGACGCGGCCCAGGGGCAGGGCGCGGCCAGCGCGCCGGCCGCGCAGGAGATGGCCTGGGACGCGCTGGTGCCCAAGGAGTGGGACCCGACCCAGCGCTACCGCAACATCAGCCTCGAGGCGCTGCGCGACAACGACCCGCGCGCGATCCAGATGCTCGACGAGATGCGGGCCGTCTGGGACAACGCGCCGGTCAACGTCGCGCTCGACGGCAAGCCCGCCACGCTCTCGGGCTTCGTGGTGCCGCTCGATGCCACGCAAGACGGCATCCGCGAGTTTTTGCTGGTGCCGTACTTCGGCGCCTGCATCCACACCCCGCCGCCGCCCGCCAACCAGATCGTCCACGTGATCGCGCCTGCGCCCGTGAAGGGGCTGCACGCGATGGACACGGTGCGCGTGAGCGGCACGCTCAAGGCGGCGCGCTACGCATCGGCCGACATGGGCGTGAGCGGCTACGAGATCGCGTCGGCGGCGGTCGAGCGGGTGGCGGTCACGCAGGGGCCGTGAAGGCCGCCAGTTCGCCCAGGGCCGGCTGCAGCAGCCGGTAGCTCAGCCGCTCGGCCACCTGGAACGCGCCGAGCCCTTCATAGAACGCGATGCCCCGCGCATTCGTCGCTTTCACGGGCCAGTCGATGCGGTGGCACCCCTGCGCGACGGCGTGCGCGGCCACCCATGCCATGAGGGCGCGGCCCGCCCCGCCGCTGCGGTGGCCCGACTTCACATAGAGCTCCTTGAGCTGGCAGTGCCTGCGTTGTTCCGGTGCGAAGTCGACCAGCGAGAAGACCCAGGTGATCGCGGCCAGCCCGACCACGGTGCGCGCGTCTGTCGATGCCACCACGAGCTGGTGCGGCGAGCCGGGCGCCAGGAGATTGCCCAGCAGGTGTTCGCGCACCAGCTCGCGCGGCACGCGCGCGCCTTCGTTGTAGAAGGCGTGCAGTTCGGTCAGCAGCTCGATGAGCGAATCGTGTTGGGCTTCGGACACCAGATCGACGTGCATGGCATTTCCTTCGGATGGGGCTGCGTGACTGCCGGATTCTGGCCCGCTCCGGATTCACGACGATCTTGTTACTCCCCGCTCCAGCCCTCGCGCGGCTAGATTGCCCTGCACCACTTCGAAAAGGACAAGAACCATGAACCCGGCCTACACCGGCGGTTGCGCATGCGGCGCCATCCGCTACGAGATTTCAGGGGAACCCGTGTTCCAGAACGACTGCCAGTGCCTGGACTGCCAGCGCAAGAGCGGCACGGGCCACGGCTCGTACCTCAGCTTCGCAGGCGCCGAGGTGAAGCAGACCGGCGCGGCCACGCTGTGGAGCCTCAAGGGCGACAGCGGCAACATGAAGACGCGCGCGTTCTGCCCGACCTGCGGCTCGCCCGTGTACATGACCTTCGCGGCGATGCCCGGCGTCTTCACCGTGCATGCCGCCAGCCTGGACGACCCCGGGCGCTACCGGCCGCAGGCGGTCACGTACGCGGTGCGCGGGCACGCCTGGGACTTTCTCGACCCGGCGCTGCCGAAGTTCGAGCGGATGCCGCCGGGCTGAGCTCAGCCCATGCGCTGCGACAGGAAATCGAGGAACGAAGTGATGCGCGCCGACAGCTGCGTGTTGCGGTAGTACACCGCATTGACCGGCTGGCGCACGTCGACCGTGTCCTTGGGCAGCACCTGCACCAGCGCGCCGCTGGCGCGGTCGGCGGCGGTCATGAAGTCCGACAGGCAGACGATGCCCACGCCGGCCAGCGCCAGTTGGCGCAGCGTCTCGCCGCTCGACGCGACCACGGTGGGCGCGATGGTCCATTCGTCGCCATGCACGCCGCGCAGCGGCCAACGGTTGAGCGACTCGGGCTGGGTGAAGCCCAGCAGCGCGTGGCCGGCCAGTTCGTCGACCTTGCGCGGCTTGCCATGGGCGTCGAGGTAGGCGGGGCTTGCGAGCACGCGCAGCCGGTGCGTGCCGAGCGGGCGCGCGTGCAGCGTGGAATCGCGCAGCGGGCCGATGCGGATCGCCACGTCGGTGCGCCGCTCCAGCAGGTCGATGGGCAGGTCGTCGGTGTCGAGCTCCAGGCTGATCTGCGGATAGAGCCGGCGGAACTCCGGCACCAGCGGTACGATGGCATGCAGCATGAAAGGCGAGGCCGCGTTCACGCGCAGCCGGCCGGCCGGCTGCTGGCGGCGCGCGGCCATGTGCTCCTCGGCGTCGTCGATCGCGTCGAGGATGGCGCGCGTGCGCTGCAGGAAGGCGGCGCCTTCCTCGGTGAGTTCGAGCCGCCGCGTGGTGCGGCGCATCAGCGTGGTGCCGAGCTTCTGCTCGAGCCGGCTCAGCGCGCGGCTGATGCCCGACACGGTCTGGCCCAGTTGGTCGGCCGCGGCGGTGATCGAGCCGGTGTCCACCACGGCGCGGAAGGCGACCAGTTCTTCGATGGTGGTTTTCATGGCGCCCGTGTGGGGGAAGAGGCGCGCGCGGTCAGGCCGCGGCTTCGGCTTCTTCGGGCATGTCGATGCGCGGCATCAGCGCGGCCAGCGCCTCGGCGTCGGTGCGGTAGCTGAAGAGCATCGGCCCCGGTGCGAGCAGGCCGGCGCGTTCCAGCACCTGCATGGCCGGCAGCTTCATGCCGCTCAGGTGCAGGCGCACGCCCTTGGATTCCATCATCCGGCGGATCGAGCCGAACACTTCGGCGCCGGTGATGTCGATGCGGTTGATGGGCTGCGCGAACAGGCACACGTCGGTCAGGTCGGGGCGCTCGGCCAGTGCGACCGTGAGCGCGCGCTCCAGCGTGGAGGCGGAGGCGAAGTCGAGTTCGGCGTCCATGCGCACCGCATACAGCTGCGGCGCGAGCGGCGGCAGCTTCCAGAGGTGGCGGTCGCGCAGGCTGCCGTCGGGGTGCAGGCCCACTTCGATGATGCGCGGGTGCAGGTGGCGGTACATGTAGTGCGCCAGGCTGGCGAGCAGGCCGCCCAGCACGCCCCAGTAGATGCTCGGCGCGGTGGCGATGGTGAGCACGAAAGTGCCGAAGGCGATGCCGGCCTCCAACTTCGAGATGCGCCACAGCGCCGTGAAGCTCGACGGCTTCACCAGCCCGAGGATGGCCGTGACCACCACCGCCGCCAGCACCGCCTGCGGCACGTGGTACAGCAGCGGCATCAACCACAGCAGCGCACCGGCCACCACCGCCACGCTGAACAGCGTCGCCCAGCCGGTCTGCGCGCCCGCGTAGAGCGTGATGGCCGAGCGCGAGAACGACGAGCTGGTGGGGAACGACCCCGTGAAGCCCGAGGCCAGCTTGGCCAGGCCCTGGCCGATCAGGTCCTGGTTTTCGTTCCACAGCGTGCCGGCGCGGCCGTTGTCGACCTTGGCGCTCGACGCGGTTTCGAGAAAACTCACCAGCGTGATCATCAGCGCGGGCAGCACCAGCGCGCTGAAGGTGTGCGCCGGCAGCAGCCCGGGCCAGTAGAACGAGGGCAGGCCCGAGGGCAGGGCACCCACCACGGCGCCGCCGCGCAGCGCGTAGTTGATGCTCCAGCTGATGGCGGCCGCGCCGGCCACCAGCGCCATCGTGGTCGGGAAGCGCGGCACCCAGCGCTTGCCCAGCCACAGCACGGCGATGCTGCCCAGGCCGAAGGCGATGGCCGTGAGGTCGGGCAGCGGTCCGCCCTGCAGCACCTGCGGGATGGTGCGGCCCGTGAAGCCCAGCAGCGCGGGCAGTTGCGAGATCGCGATCAGCACCGCCGCGCCCTGCGTGAAGCCGATCAGCACCGGCGAATTGACCAGTCGCAGCAGCCAGCCGAAGCGCCCCGCGCCGAGCACGATCTGGATCGCACCCGACATCAGCGTGAGCCACACCGCCATCGCCACCCATTCGTCGCTGCCCGCCACCGCCAGCGGCGCGAGCGACGCGCCCACCAGCAGGCTGGTGAGCGCGGTCGGCCCCACCGACAGCCGCTGCGACGAGCTGAACATCACGGCGATGAGCGCCGGGAACAGCGCCGCGTACACGCCCGTGACCAGCGGCATGCCGGCCAGCGCCGCATAGGCCACGCCCTGCGGCAGCACCATCAGCGCGACGGTGATGCCGGCCATGGCCTCGTTGCGCAGCAGCGCGGCGGACGGGCGGGGCCAGCCGAGGCAGGGAACCCAGCGTGCGAGGCGCTGGCGAAGAGACGGAGCGGGGGAAGAGGAAGGGGAAGCCGGATTCATGAAGCGGGGCGCGCGCACGGCGGGCACGCCGCGCGCGGAGAGCGGGAGAGAGAGAAAGAGCCTAGATCAGTGAGGTCGCGTTTTTGAGGACATAGTCGCAGGCCTTTTCCTTGACCTTCGACGACAGCCCCTTGAGGTTGAGCGACTTGCCGTCGCCGCCCTTGAGCAGGCCCTTGGCGCCGCTCGCGAAGTCGTTTTCCTGTTTCTTCTGGCCGGTGATCTTGGCCAGCAGCTTGTCCTTGACGGAGGCGGCATCGCCGCCGAGGTAGTTGTTCTTGACGCAGTACTCGAGCACGCCGGCCGCGCTGCCGATGGTGCTGGAGCCGATGGCGGGCATCTTGAAGCCGCCGAGGCTGAGGTTGCTGAGCGCGGAGCCGCCTGCGCCGCTGTTGCCGCTGCCTTGCGAGTTGACCGCCGCGCCGGCCTGTTCTTTCAGCTGGTCGAGCAGGTTGTTGGCCTGCACCGAGGCACCTGCGGCGAGCAGGGCAAGGGCGACGAATGTGGAGCGAACGTGCATGGTGGCCTCCTTGGACGGACATGGGGGGAGAAGCGCCCACCAGCATACCGGAGAGCCCGGAATGTCTCTATCGCGCGGGGCACAGCGCCGCAGGGTGCGCACGGCCCGCAAGAGCACGCAGTTCAGCCCCGGCGGAACAGCAGCACCGAGTTCGTGCCGCCGAAGGCGAAGGAGTTGCTGATGGCGGCCTCGAGCGAGGGGGCGGCGCTGTCGCCGGGGGCGACGAGGTTCATCCGGCAGTCGGGGTCGACCTCGGCGCAGTTCGCGTTGGGTGGCAGCTCGCGCCGGTGCAGCGCCAGCACGGTGATCAGCGCCTCGATGGCCCCGGCCGCGCCCAGCATGTGGCCGTGCAGCGCCTTGGTCGAGCTGACGCGCAGGGCGTCGAAGTCGGCGCCCCAGACCTCGGCCAGCGCGTTGCGCTCGACCACGTCGCCGATGCGCGTGGCCGTGCCGTGGGCGTTGCAGTAGCCCACGTCGCGCGGCTGCAGGCCGGCCTGGCGCAGTGCGGCGCGCAGGGCGCGGGCCTGGCCCGGTGCGTCGGGCTTGGTGAGGTGGGTGGCGTCGCTGCTCAGGCCCCAGCCGGCCAGCGTGGCGTAGCGGCGGGCGCCGCGCGCGCGGGCGCGTTCGGCCGATTCGAGAATGAGGAAGGCCGAGCCTTCGCCCAGTGCGAAGCCGCTGCGGTCGGTGGCAAAGGGGCGCACCGCGCCGGCCGCTTCGCCGGGCTGGAACCCAGCCAGCGTCTGCATGGCCTGCCAGGCCAGCACCACGCCCGGGACGATCAGCGCTTCGCTGCCGCCCGCGATGGCGATGTCGACCTCGCCGCGCTGCACCGCCTTGGCGGCCTCGGCGATGGCCACCGACGACGAGGCGCAGGCGACCGAGTACGTGAGCACCGGGCCCAGCACGCCGTTGCGCATCGCCACGTGGGCGGCCGGCGCGTTGGGCATGAAGGCGGGAATGGTGAGCGGCGAGACGCGTCCGTTGCCGCGGTAGGCGGCTTCGAGCGCGGCGGCGCCGCCCATGCCGCAGCCGGCGTAGACGCCGACGCGCTCGGCATCGATGCCGGCATCGCTCAGGGTCAGCCCCGCATCGCGCAGGGCGAGGTCGGCGGCGGCCACGGCCAGCTGGCTCACGCGGTCGACGCCCGCGAGCTGCAGCTTGGTGAACCAGCGCGTTTCGTCGAAGGCGACCGTGGCGGCGGCGGCGGGTTTGGGGAGTTCGGGAAAGACCGGGGCGATGGCCGAGCGGCCCTGCAGCAGCGCGTCGAACAGCGCGTCGGGTGCGTCGCCATGCGGCGCCATGACGCCCAGCCCGGTGACGGCGACTTCGTGCGTGCTCACGCTGTCTTGGCGGCCCGGACCTTGTCGACCAGCTGCGCGAGCTCGGCCAAGGTGTCGATGCTCGCGTCGTCGTCGGGCATGGTGATGCCGAAATGGTCTTCGATGGCGAACAGGAATTCGGCCAGGGCCAGCGAATCGAGTCCGCCGGTTTCACGCATCGAGGCGTGCGGATCGAGTTTGGACGGTTCGATGCCGTACTTCTCGTGGATCAGGTCCTGCAATTCCTTCAGCGAACTCATCTGCGATGCCTGTCGTCTTGTGCCGCCGTTGATCGATGGGCTGCCTGTCCCTTGCGGGTGGCGGGCCACGGGGTCGATCCCTTCCTCGTTCGGCCTGTGTTGAATGTGATCAATGGTGATTGATGATATCCGCTTCGACCTTAGGGAAATCCTCGGGGCGGCCCAGGATCAACGGGGGCCGGGGCGCCAGCGCAACGAGGGCAGCGCGAAGGCCAGCCCGAGCAGCGCGCCGGCCACCGCGTCGAGCACCACATGCTGCTTGACCGCCAGCGTGGAATAGGCAATGGCGGCAAACCAGGCCCAGTTGATCGCCTGCAACAGCCACGGCGTGCGCGCCGCGCGCAGCACGTCGGCCAGGCGCACGGCGGTGAAGATGGCGACCGCCACGTGCATCGAGGGGCAGGCGTTGCCCGCCGCGTCCACGCCCTGCAGCATCGCGAAGCCGGGGTAGCCCGAGACGTCGATGTCCAGCGGCGGGATCTGCGTCGGCCAGAAGTAGAAGAGGCCCAGGCCGCTCAGGCACAGCGCGCCGATCCACAGCCCGTAGACCACCAGCTCGCGAAACGTGAGCTGCAGCCCCGGCGCGAAGCCCACGTACACCCACAGCGACAGGTAGGCGCCGAGCGTGTAGGGCTGGAACGGAATCAGGTGGTCCAGCGGCGTCAGCGGCATCACCGTGACCGGGAAGGCCGGGTTGCGCAGCAGGTGGAAGTAGCCGATGAAGAACAGCCAGGTGAAGGCCGTGGTGCCGACCGCCTTCAGCAGGAAATGGCGGCGGATGCGCAGCCAGATGTCGGCGGTCCACGTTGCAGGCCTGGCCTCGGCCGCGATGTGCAGGGGGATCGGTGAGTGCATGGTGTCGGTGTCGGTCGCCGATCTTGCCAGAGCACCGTGGCGTGCCCGGTCCATGCCCTGCGGCATCAAAGGGTGGCCGGTCGCTTGCGGTGCTGGAACGAGGTGGGCGAGCGCCCGGTGGCCGCCTTGAACATGGCGCAGAAGGCGCTGTCGGTGGCGTAGCCGCTGGCCGACGCCACCTGGCTCACGGCCATGCCGCGCGCCAGCAGCGGCAGCGCGTGCGCCATCACGGCCTGCTGGCGCCATTGCTGCCAGCTCATGCCGAGCTGGTCGCGGAACAGCCGCGCCACCGTGCGCTCGCTGGCGCCGATGGCGGCGGCGCGCTCGGCCAGCGTGGCGCGGTCGGCCGGGTTGCGCAGCAGCGTCTCGCACAGCTGGCGCAGGCGCTTGTCGGAGGGCAGCGGCACGTCGATGCGGATCTGCGTGGCGCGCTCGACCTCGTCGACCAGGAGCGGCGCGATCATGCGTTCGCGCTGCGGCGCGTGCGGGTCGGCCGGGGGCAGGCCATCGGGCGTGGTGTCGAGCGCGAGCATCAGGGCGCGCAGCAGCGGGCTGATCTCGAGCACCTCGCACTTCTCCCAGGTGGGCGCGATCCAGGCGTGCAGGTAGACGGTGCGCAGCTCGGCGTCTTCGATCAGCGTGATGCTGTGCGGCATGTTGGCCGGCACCCACAGCGCGCGCGACGGCGGCACGATGTAGCTGCCATCCTGTGTGCTCAAACGGATCACGCCGCGCGTCGAGAACGTGAGCTGCGGCCACGGGTGCTCGTGCAGTTCGACCAGCGTGTCGGCGCTCAGAAAGTGTTCCTTGGCGCGCAGCGGACGCACCGCGTCGGGGGCGTACAGGTGCGGCGTGAGCGGGCCCACGCTGTTGGTCGGCGCGGTGGGCGTGCCGCGCGCCTTGGCGGGAGTGGCTGGCTCGGGAGCGGGCGGAGCGTGAGGGGGAACGGCGCTTGGCATGGTTTCGACAAATGTTGTCGCTGTATCGCCATTCTGCCGCGTCGGTGCCGCATAGCATCGGTGCCCGCACCGGTTTTTTGTAGCAATCCATGTCATCCACTTCCTCGACAGCCGTTCCCGCCACCACTTTGCGCACCGACGCCCAACTGATCGGGCTGGTCGGCCTGGCGCATGCGGTGAGCCATTTCAGCCAGCTCATCCTGGCGCCGCTGTTCCCGTGGCTGAAGGACGCGTTCAACGTGAGCTACACCGAGCTGGGCGCGGTGCTCACGGTGTTCTTCGTGGTCTCGTGCATCGTGCAGGCGGCTTCGGGCTTCATCGTCGACAAGCTGGGCCCGCGCCCGGTGCTGTTCGTCGGGCTGGGCGCGCTGGGGCTCGCGGCCTTCGGCTATGCCATGGCGCAGAGCTACTGGATGCTGCTGGCCTGCGCCGTGGTCGGCGGCATCGGCAACGGCGTGTTCCACCCGGTCGACTACACGCTGTTCAACCGCAAGGTCGCGCCCACGCGCCTGGGCCATGCCTACAGCGTGCACGGCATCACCGGCAGCCTGGGCTGGGCGCTGGCGCCGGCCTTCGTGGTGCCGATCGCCATTGCGTTCTCGTGGCGCGTGGCGCTGGCCTCGGCCGGCGTGGTGGCGATCGTGGTGTTGCTGATCCTGTGGATCTACCGCAGCGTGCTGGCGCTCGATGCTGCGGCCGTGCACAAGGCCACGGGGCACGGCGAGCCCGCGCCGGTGGGCGGCGAGTTCGACTTCCTGCGCATCCCGGCCGTGTGGATGTGCTTCGGCTTCTTCTTTTTCTACGCCGCCGTGATCAGCGTGGTGCAGACCTTCGCGCCCGTGGCGGCTGGCCATCTGCACGCGGTGCCCGTGGCGTTGGTGGCGGTGTGCCTCACGGTCTACATGGTGGCGAGTGCGGCCGGCATGGTGGTGGGCGGCTTCCTGGCCTCCGACCCCTCGCGCTGCGAGCGCATCGTGGGCGCGGGCTTCGGCGTGGCGGCGGCGCTGGCGTTGGTGCTGGCCTTTGCGCAGTTCCCGCCCGTGATGGTGCCGGTGCTGTTCGGCGCGATGGGTTTCGTCTCGGGCATCGCCGGGCCGTCGCGCGACCTGCTGGTGAAGAAGTCGACGCCGCCCAATGCGACCGGGCGCGTCTACGGCGTGGTGTATGCGGGCCTGGACATCGGCCAGGCCGTGGCGCCGCTGGTGTTCGGTCGCCTTATGGACGCCGGCCAGTACACGAGCGTGATCGTCGGGCTGGCGCTGGTGCAGGGCGTGCTGATCGCCAGCGCCTTCAATGTGCGGCGCGTGCGGCGCACGGCGCTGGTGCCTGCATCGGCATAGATATCCTCCGGGCGTGAGAGCTCCTGCATGCGGCCCCTATCATCGGCCGCATGCAAGCCTTGTATGTCTATGTGATCGTCGGCGCTGTGCTGGCGGGGTTCGTGCAGGGCCTGTCGGGCTTTGCCTTCGGCATGGTCGCGATGTCTGTGTGGGCCTGGACGTTGGAGCCGCAGCTGGCCGCCGTGCTCGCGCTGTTCGGCGCCCTCACGGGGCAGGTGATTGCAGCGCTCACGGTGCGGCGGACTTTCGATAAACGCATCCTCTGGCCCTTCGTGCTTGGCGGACTGGTCGGCGTGCCCTTCGGTGTCTGGCTGCTGCCGCACCTGGACATCGTGCTGTTCAAGGTATGCCTGGGTACGCTGCTGGTGCTGTGGTGCCCGGCCATGCTGATGTCGCAGCACTTGCCGAAGATCACTTTTGGCGGTCGCGCGGCGGACGGCGTGGCGGGTGCCATTGGCGGTGTGATGGCGGGCATCGGGGGCTTCTCGGGTGTCGTGCCTACGTTGTGGTGCACGCTGCGCGGTTTCCAGCGTGACACGCAGCGCGCTGTGATCCAGAACTTCAACCTCTCGATGCTGGCTGTGGCATTTGCTGTGCACGTGGCGAGCGGGAGCATTGGGCGGTCGGTTTTGCCGTTGCTGGTGTTGGTCGCTGCGGCTGTTGCGGTGCCGGTGTTGTTGGGGGCTCGGTTGTATATCGGGATCAGTGAAGGGGCGTTTCGCAAGATCGTGTTGAGCTTGTTGACGTTGTCTGGGGTTGCTATGTTGGCTTCGGCTTTGCCTGCCTTGCTGGCTCGTTGAACTTGGCGCGTGGGTTTGCTTTCCGAGGCCGGGAGTTCCGCCCGGCGGCGGACTTACTTTCTTTTGCTTCGCCAAAAGAAAGTAAGCAAAGAAAAGGCGACCCCACTGTCTGCGACCCCTTCGCTTCGCTACGGGGCAACCTGCGGTGCTCACGTTTCGCGGGGTCTCGCAGAACTCGCTTCGCTCAAACAGCTGCGAGCCCTGATCCGCGAAACGCTGCGCTCCTCGG